>JBEQAD010000285.1:0-4003 GCA_041640515.1 Saprospiraceae bacterium
ACATCACGGCAAAAGGTCAGGCCGACCCAGCGGTGTTGGAAGCGCTGGGTTACGAGAATGAACGAAAAGGGCTTCAAGATTTGTCCTTGGCGCTAAAATACCGCGTGCACCGCTTAAGTGTAGGCATGGGAAGCCTCGATATAGGCGGCGCACTCGGCCTGCGCACACCGGTGGGTAGTTACAGGGTAGATGAAGGGCTGCAATCCATTTTGGCCATAGGCAATCGCGCTACGGCAGTTACGGCTATGGCCCTATTACACTGGCAATCTATGCAAGGAATATTCATTACGACGCAGGGAGGGTATAGCCTTCGAAGCGGCGAGGTGCCCAACGCGTGGATAGGGGAAATAAAGGCTGGCTATGCCCACAAAGCCTTTTACGTAGACGTATGGTATGCCGGTCAGCGCTCTGTGGATGGAGTTAACATCTTAGGCGAAGGCTTTATAGGTTTCTTCCCGGCTACAGACGTTACCTACACGCGCGGTGGAGTAAATGCCTTTGTACCGGTTGTAAGCGGTATAGGTATTTCCGCTGGTGTAAACAAATACTTGTCGGGCCGTAATGTAGGAGCCTCGACGGGCTTTTATGGAGGCATTGTTTATAGTTTCTGATTATTCACTCAATAAAAACATACTGATATCATGTTATACACAAAGAATTATCGCACTCTGCTGCTCCTCGCGACGCTTCTTATCCTTCAGACCGCTTGCCAGAAGGATGAAGATGTGCTGCCCAGTATTGCTTCTATTGCTGTAACAAATCCAGACTTTAGCACCCTGGAAGATGCCGCCGTATTGGGTGGTGTCGCGGCCGTGTTGTCTAACCCTAACCCTAATGATCCAGAAGGCGCTTACACGGTATTTGCGCCCAACAATGCGGCTTTTGCGCGCTTAGGTTTCAATAGCGGCGCCGACTTGCGTGTATTGCAACCGAGCTTCCTGACCAGCACCCTCTTGTATCATGTCTCAGGTGGAAACCTGCCCAGTAGTCGGCTGACGAACAACTCAACCTCTGCTTCCGCATTAGGTCCAGTACGTCGCGTAGTAACGCGTGGCAACGAGCGCTACATCAATGGTTCCAAAATACTCGCTACCGATATACGCGCTTCCAATGGTACCGTTCATGTTATTGACAAAGTATTATTGGCTACCGGAGCAGATATTGTGCAGTCTGCACTGGCTCTTCGCGATGCTAAAGTTTTTATAGTACCCGAACTATCCTTCTTAGTGGAGGCGGTGTTGTACGCAGAGCTGGCTGACGCCCTAACCGCCAAACCCGGCAGCCCGTCGTTCACGGTGTTTGCCCCCACGGATGCGGCCTTTAAGCAATTGGGACAAGATCTGGGAGTACCTCTGAACGTGCCGGCGGATGTTCGGAAGCTACCAAAGGATGTCGTTACGAATGTTCTCCTCAACCATGTGATTGCTGATGGCGGCAAGTTTATGCCCGAGATGAATGCCGGTTCCGTAACGCCCCTGGGAGGCTCACCGCTCACGATAGGAGCGTTTACCAATGGCGTAGTGTCGGTAAAAGGCAAGAGCAACAACACGGCAGCCAATGTGGTCATTCCGGACGTACTGACCACGAATGGCGTAGTGCATGTGATTGACCGCGTGCTGTTGCCCTAAGAGCCTCGTGCGGTATAAGATAAGAAGTTCAATTTCCTGCCCCAGAAGAGCTGTAGGCGCCTCTCTTTTTCAAGAGGGCGCCTATTTTTTGTCCAGCCTTCTGAAAACACTCATAGAAAGAGCATTCCGCGCAGCTCGTCCACTTTGCCCAAGGGGTGCACCTGAATAGGGAACTTGTTCAGGTCGAGACCTTTGACGTTGTAGCGCGCCAGGAATATGTCGTGGAAACCCAAGCGCGCAGCTTCCGCGATGCGTTGCTCAATGCGGCTAACAGCGCGAATTTCGCCGCTTAAGCCTACCTCTCCGGCGAAGCATACGTTTGAGGGAATGCTGACATCGAGCAGCGAAGAGAGAAGCGACGCTACGACGGCCAAGTCAAGGGCGGGGTCTTCGACGCGGATGCCTCCGGCCAAGTTTAAAAACACATCGTTGGTGCTGAACAGGTAACCGCATCGTTTCTCGAGCACCGCCAGGAGCATCTGTAGGCGGCGCATGTCAAAGCCCGTAGCCGACCGTTGCGGGGTGCCGTACACCGCCCTGCTGACGAGCGCCTGTGTTTCGATGAGCATAGGCCGCAATCCTTCTACGGTGGCGGCGATGGCGCAGCCGCTGAGGGCTTCCTCGCGCTGGCTGAGGAGCAGTTCCGAGGGGTTACTCACCTGCCGGAGGCCATCGTTGCGCATTTCGTAGATGCCCAGTTCGTCAGTGCTGCCAAAGCGGTTTTTAAGGGTGCGCAGGAGGCGGTAAGTGTAGTGGCGGTCGCCTTCAAACTGCAGCACGCAGTCCACGATGTGCTCCAGCAACTTGGGGCCGGCGATGTCGCCTTCCTTGTTGATGTGGCCAATGAGAAACACGGCAATGCCGGTCTCTTTGGCAAAACGCAGAAACTCGGCGGCGCATTCGCGTACTTGCGACACACCGCCCGGTGCGCTGTCTATGTGCGGGCTACTCATCGTCTGGATAGAATCCACAATCAGGAGCTGTGGTTTCAGCTGGTTGGCCTGTTGCAAGATTTTAGCCGTGTTGGTTTCCGTTAGAATGTAGCATTCTGCCCGTCCGTTGGGCAGGCGGTCGGCTCGCATCTTAATCTGCTCCTCGCTTTCTTCTCCGCTGACATACAGGATTTTAGCGGATGTTTGTACGGCTACTTGAAGCAACAGCGTGCTCTTGCCGATGCCGGGTTGACCGCCGATGAGTACTAAGGAGCCAGGCACAATGCCCCCGCCCAACACGCGGTTGAGCTCTTCGTCGGGCGTGAGCAAGCGCACGGCCTTGCCCGTTTGAATGGCGTGTAGCGGTGTCGCCTGCGGCGGTGCAGGGGCGGTCGTGCTCCAGCTGCGTCGCTTCTCTTCAGGTGCCGTTTCGCGCACGACAACCTCTTCTTGATAGGCGTTCCATGCTCCGCATTGGGGGCATTTGCCCATCCACTTGGGCGATTCGGCGCCGCAGTTGGTGCAGAAAAAAGCGGTTTTGCTCTTAGCCATGGTTGGCGGTAGTGCTCTTGGGCAGCGCAAGTTGGCGCTTGCTCAGGGTCAGGAGAGGATAGGGACGAAGGGCTGCCCCAGCCATCGGTTGAGGGTTTGTTGGTAAAAGTCGAATGTGCGCAAGTTGTGGTGTGTCCCGCCGGGAATGACCACGAACTCGTCGCCCGCTTTGAGGCAAACGCGCAGGCGCTCGGCGCATCGGAGCGGCACAACTCGGTCAGCCGTGCCGTGGAAGATAAGTGCCGGCAGGGAGCTTTGGCGCAAATGCCGGTCGTTGGGAAAGAAGAACGCTGGGCGCAAAGGCAGCTCCTCACGGCCCAGGTGTGCTCCCAGCAAACTGGGAATGTTGTCGAAGGGTGTTTCGAGAATGATCCTGTGGGCGCGTACATGAGCCGCTAAGAAGCAAGCTGGGGCCGAGCCCAAGGAGCGCCCATACAGCTCAATCTGAACGCTCGGATAGTGTTCGCGCGTCCAGTCGTACACGAGGCGCGCGTCTTCGTAAATTGTTCGCTCGGTAGGCTTGCCGCTGCTCTTGCCATAGCCTCGATAGTCGGGAATCACAAAATCGTAGCCTCGCGCGGTGAAATCGCGGTGCAAGAAGCCCCACCGCTGCAGGTTATCGCGGTTACCGTGGAAATACAAAACCACGCCGCGGCGCTGAGGCCAAGGCGTCGGAAAGCGTAGCACGCTGAGCCGCGCACCGTCAGCAGTCGTTAGGAACAATTCCTCGAAAGCGGCCCCATCGAACCGAAAGCCATAGCCAACAGGCAGCGGCGTAGGGCGAAACAAGGCTTTCCGCTGTAGGTATTCAGTAAAAGGTTCGAGCAAAGACAGCATAGGTTATGCGGCGCCAGTTAGTCCTAGAGTTTGTGGTTTTCGGCGTGGCGCTGG
>JBEQAD010000286.1:0-3995 GCA_041640515.1 Saprospiraceae bacterium
TGCTCTTCCGATCTCCGTTTCTCCTTGGTAAAAAATACACCTTACATTAGCCGCCGGTTTCTTTTAATCCGATTACCACTCTATTAGAGTGTACGGTCTGACCCACGCCATTTTTTATTTACTAAACCGTAAACAACAGCCGTGAGACAGTGTACTTCTGTTACCGTACACCCTGAAATCCAAAAAGGTGCTCCCGTATTCAGCGGCACGCGTGTGCGCATTGAGACGTTTTATGATTACATCCGCCTGGGTGTCAGCGTATCGGAGTTCCTAGATGATTTTCCGTCTATTACGCGAGAGCAGGCGTTGGAGGTATACGAGCTGTACAGGTCGCAATATACCATTGAGCAAATTGCTGCGCTAGCCAACAGCTCCGGAACAGTGCCATTTTCGAGCAGCAACCGGTGAGTTGTCCTGATGCGCGTGACCTTCTTGTCTTGCGAGGCGGGTTGGAGTCTCTTCTCTTGACACCTCATGCTCTTCCGACGTATTCTGCTGGCCGCCAATAGCGCGTGGAATTTGTGGAATTACCGTCGGGCGCTTATAGAAGCTTGCCAGCGCGCAGGGATGGAGGTGATAGTGGCAGCACCTCCTGACCGCTTTCAGCAACGGTTGTGCGCGCCTTTCTTCCCGTTGCAACATATGCAGCGCGGGCGCTTTTCGCCGGCCTCGCTGTTGTTAGCTGTGAATGAGCTGGCGCACCTCATGCGGCGCGAGCGTCCTTCGCTCTGTCTTTTTTTCACCACCTCCTTCCATCTTTTGGGCAACTGGGCTGCACGCTTGACGCAGACACCTGCGGTGTCTGTAGTAGAAGGATTGGGCTACGCCGGCTCGGCTTCGTGGCGCTGGCGCTGGTTTGGGCAGCCGGTGTTTCGCGCAGCCCTTCGGCATGCTCACCGCGTTGTGTTCCTGAACTCTGACGACCTAAACGAAATGGTCGCCCAGGATATCGTCTCGCCGGAACAGGCCCTGCTGGTACCAGGGCCAGGCGTGGATACGGAGTACTTTTCTCCTCAGCCAGCGCCCACCCACCAGCAAACCGTTTTTCTTTATTGCGGGCGCCTGCTGAGAAACAAGGGTGTCTCGTCCTTCGTCCAAGCAGCGCGTGCCGTCCGCGCCGCGGGCATCGAGGCGTCGTTTCGCCTGCTGGGCGGCCCCGACCCGGGCAACCCTGCTTCGCTGCGCATGTGGGAAGTGATGCGGTGGCATCGCGAAGGTGTTGTGGAATACCTCGGCCCGACCGATGACGTACGTCCCTACATAGCCGCTGCCGATGCCATCGTGTTGCCTACGCACTACCGCGAAGGCATGCCTCGCGCCTTGTTGGAAGCCATGAGCATGGAAAAGATTGCCGTAGCTACCGACGTGCCTGGCTGTCGGGAAGTCATTGCTCCCGGCCAAACGGGGTTTCTCGTCCCTCCCTACGATGTTCAAGCGCTGGCGCAAACGCTATGCGAGATAGCAGCCCTTTCGGCGGAACAACGAGCAATCTTAGGGCGCGCTGCCCGCCAGCGCGTTCTCCGGCATTTTGCCGATGACGTCGTATTGCCCCACTATTTGGCCGTTTTGGAGGCCTTTTTTGAAAAAAGCAAGCGACAGCGGGTTTATCCTTGAAGTGATGACGACCTAACCGCTGGCCTACCATCCGGCCGCATTGATGTAGGCTGCCGCCAGGGCTTCTGTTCGGAAGGGCGCCACCTGCTGATCGACGTTGTCAAGAGCGGCGGGCGGGTTTTCCAGAAACGCCAACCACCGTTCCACTTCGGCCGTTGGCACACGATCGCCCTGTACTCGGAGCACCAGCAGGTTGGGTCGGTCGCTCCAAAAGCGCACCAGCGCGTCAGGCTCTACATACGACAGGTGCACTACCGGTCGGCCTGCAGCCAGATAGCTCACAGCCTTAGAAGGCAGCTGCCAGGTAGTCGTATTACCCACGCTTATTAGCACACGCATGCGCCGCATGTACGCATACGCATGAGCAGGCGGGCAAAGACCGTGCAGAGTGGTGTTAGGCAACCGACGCAGCATATGCCAGAATTCTGGAAATATCTCTCCGAAGAAATGAAAAAACAAGCGCGTTCGAAGGTCGGGGCGCTGGGCGAAGGTCTCCCAAATGAGGCCTGCCAGCGCCTGCGGTGTTCGAATAGGCGCGTAAAACGCTCCGAAATAGCCTGCGTGCCAGCCTGCCCTCAGGGCTACGAGGTCGCTCAAGGCAGCATCGGGGAAGTCGTTCCACAGCGGTGGGATGACGTGGAGGCGCTGCGGCAACACGCCAAATTGCTGCTGGTAGACGTCAGCCGCCGCAGGATTGGTCACCACAACAGCGTCGGCCTCGGCTAATGTGGAGCGTTCGAGCCGACGGCCAGCAGCAGCGTAGAGCGGATTAGACAGCGGACCAGGGCGCAAGCTGTATGGATCACCAACGTCGGCTATCCAGCGCAAGGCAGGGTAACGCCGTTTGAGGTAATGGCCTACCCGATGCGCCGTGAAAGGCAGCGACACGGATACCACCATATCGAACTGTTGCTGCTGGTGCAATGCCCGGGCTAGGCGACAAGCGGGCCAGTACCATTGCCAA
The DNA here is from genome assembly GCA_041640515.1 of Saprospiraceae bacterium. Classification (GTDB taxonomy): domain Bacteria; phylum Bacteroidota; class Bacteroidia; order Chitinophagales; family Saprospiraceae; genus M3007. Next base: position 2,579 of record JBEQAD010000286.1, read on the forward strand.
GCATCATCGGGGAAACAAAGGTTTTTCCACACATTCTTGTAAATTGCTGACAGGCCGCGCTGGAGCCACCCCGGTGGTGTGGCTCCAGCGCCTATGCGCCCACGTACCGTTGTCGGACGAAAGGCATAGAAAACGGCCTCTTTCAGCGAGTCGAAGCCCGCGCGATGTACCCATACGCCTTTGTGTCGATGGGTGCGGGCAAAATCGCGCTGACGCGCGCACACTACATGTACTTCGTGCCCCTGCTCAGCCCAATGCGTGGTGAGGTGCGTCCACCGATAGGCGCGCGGGTGCACAAAGGGATAATACCACGGCGTCAGCACAAGAATACGCACGGAAAGTGAGGTGTTTTTTGACAAAGGCTGAGCAAAAGTCGCATCTTTGAACAATGCATTTGCCCTAACCACTCTGTTCATTCATATGCCACCTTTGCCTTCCAGTATTGCCACCGTAGAAGCACACACCGTTACGCCTGAGCACATCGAGAGGCATTCTGACCTGCTCGTGGTGGAAGAGCCGCTCGAGATACGCCTTGTCTACGGTCCTCCAGGTCATCGCCGGCAGTTGTCGCTGGCTGTTACCATGCGCACTCCCGGTAACGACGAGGACCTGGCCTTGGGCTTTCTGTTCACGGAAGGCATCTTGCAGCACACTGAGCAAGCCGCTGCCCTTCGCTGGCTGTCGGAAAATACCCTTCTCGTTGAAGTGTTGCCCGCTGTGCCGGTGGAGGTGGAGCGGCTAACGCGTCACCTGTTCACCTCGTCCAGTTGTGGAGTGTGTGGGAAAGCGTCCATAGACGCGGTGCAAACCGTGAGCTGCTATTACCCGACGCCGAATTACCCACAGTTTTCGCGCGAGGTGATTTTTCATCTGCCTCATCGCCTGCGACAAGCCCAGGCGATGTTTGAGGCGACGGGCGGGCTGCACGCTACGGCTCTTTTCGGGGAACAAGGCCAGTTGGTTTGTTTGCGCGAGGATATCGGGCGCCACAACGCCACCGACAAGGCCATAGGCGCGGCCTTGCGCGCTGGCGAAACACTGCCCCTGCGGCACTATGTCATGCTTGTCAGCGGTCGAGCTGGCTTTGAGCTGGTACAAAAAGCCGCTATGGCCGGCATCCCGTGTTTGGCTGCCGTAGGCGCTCCCTCGCAGTTAGCGGTCGAAATGGCTCAAAGCAGTGGCATGACGCTCATTGGGTTTCTGCGCGGCGAGCGCTTTAACATTTACAGCCATCCAGAGCGCATTTGCTAAACGCCCGCAGATGCGGCGTTTTTGTGGCCTATTTTTGCCGCTGCAACCGCTATGGCTATGCTTCGATACCTCCTTTTTGGGTGCCTTGCCCTATTCCTCGCACTGTCCAGCTGCGAACCTCCCGTGCGCGTGCGCGCTACGGACAAAAAGACCACGCGCGACTCGG
>JBEQAD010000287.1:0-3991 GCA_041640515.1 Saprospiraceae bacterium
GCAACTACACGGGCAATACCGACGATGCATCGCTCATTAACCAATTGCTGCATGAGCGCCGCTATTCGCTCTTTGGCGAAGGACATCGTTGGATTGACATGCGCCGCTACAACCGACTCAATCAGAGACCTATAGATCGCCCAGGCGATGTCGTCCACGAAAAGTTCCCGCGGCCTGTCTTCGACCAAGGCTAAGCGTTAACCTGCGTCGACGTGTTTGCGGCCACTGCGGTTTCTGCCGAGGTGGCCGCAAGTTTTTTAAGAAGCAGAAAAAAAGGAGTAATGCCCATCCGAAAGTTCCTGAATAGCAATTCGGTTTGCACGTATCGGTTAGAACAGTCCTTATCTTTGCCCGACAAAACCGGAGGGAGTTTAGTAGAATAAAGAGGGAGCCGCAAGAACTTTCTGTGCGATGTAAGTTGTCTGCTTGCTGCCGTGAAAAAGCCCGATAAAGCAAATTTGCCTCAGAAGGTCTGTCCAGTGTGTAGACGGCCATTCAGCTGGCGGAAAAAATGGGAGCGCCAATGGGAAGAGGTACGCTACTGCAGCGAGCGCTGCCGGCGCCACAAGTCTACTGCCTCAACCCGGGCGGTGCCACCACCCTGTAAATAACCAAGCGCAAACGTCTCCCTGCGCATACAACATCCTCCGACCATCTTTTTTTAAATCCTTCTCAACGTATTCTCTATGTTTTGTTTGCCAGGCACCCGGGTGATCCTTCGCCATACTGGTGAGCATGCCGTCGTTGTTGAGCGCATTGACGACGACACCCTACTGGTGCGGCTGGAAAATGACCCTAGCATAGAGATTCCGGCGTTTGAAGAAGACCTGGTGTTAGCCCGCCCTGCCTCAGCAGAAGTCCAGGCGGGCGCTGTACCGCCTCCTCGGGTGACCATGGAGCCAACTGCACCGCCACTCCGACAAATCAAAAGCGCTCAACCGCCAGCTCGGCCTCAAGGCATTTCAATGGTGTTTGAGCCCATGCCCGGGCGCGATGGCGCTGTTTCGCGCTACACCGTCTGGCTGCTCAATGACACTATGCAAGAGGGCCTGTTCGAAGTGGTATTAGACACCGCTAATCGCCTTATATTGAAAGCAGAAGGCAAATTGGAAGCCACCTCCGCCCTTGAGCTTGGGGCTATGTTTACTGATGACTTGAGCGATCGCCCTGAGATATACTTGTCTTGCCAGCGCATCACAACAGAGGGACTGACCGAACCTATCGAAAAGCGCTTGCGCATCCGCGTTAAAACATTTTTCAACGCTCGCCAAGCTGTTCCTATCCTCGGCATCGAAGGGCATCGCTTCGTTCTGCTGGAGCCATTGGACGCCAGCGTACAAACACCATCGCCGGAGGCTGACCTTCGCGAATACGCTCGCCAACACACGCGAAATGCTATTTCTCAGCCATTGCCCAATGCACGCCCCTTAGACCTGCATAACGTCGCCGAGCTCGCTCAATTCAGCGACGAAATAGACCTGCACGCAGAAAGGCTCATCCCCAATTACCGAGAATTAGACCGCGGACAAATTCTACACCTGCAACTGGCTCATTTTCGAGCCTTTATAGAAAAGGCCATGCGCCTGGGCATTGCTCGGGTCTTTGTCATTCACGGCATCGGCGAGGGGCGCCTGCGCGAAGCCATCGCCGAGGAACTGCGCCAACACCCCGGTGTTTGGAAATTTAAGAACGAATACCACCGCAAATATGGCTACGGCGCTACAGAGGTGATCTTTTATTGAATTCGTTCCCAGAGCAAAGCCCTTTCCAACAAAACGCGTTGGATAAATTCATTTTTCGTATACCTTTACCAGCAAAAAGCCAGCCCTCGAACTATCCTTCTTCCTTTTTATGCAAAACATGAGCACCACTTCACTCCCGCAACAATCCGGTAAATCCTCGCGCCGGAATTACATACTCCTGGCCCTTCTTCTCTTCGCGCTTTTGGTTTCTGGCATATGGTATTACAACAGCACACAAGACCCCCAGGAAGTCAAGTTTGCCTTCGCGTCTGACCACGAGTTTAGCTCGCCTGTACTCTTCTTCGCGGGGCAATTGGAATACGAAGTCATTCGGTCCGATCGGCGGATGATTAAGATGAAAGTATACGCTCGAGATGTGGCGCTGCCTAAGACGCTTATTGTTGAGGATCAAGAGTTGGACTTCATCGGGACTGTTCGGCAGGGAGAAATGTTTGTGCCGTTGGAACTCTACCAGATCCACAACGACCGCACCGGTGAGCCGCGTACGGCCCCGGTAACCAATTGTCGCACCTTCTTAGATGTCCCCTTAGAGGTGGACACCATACTCGTTGTTGTTGACGAAAAATACGTGCTTAAAGGTACGCGCGCGGGCTATCATCGCTATGTCATTCCGTTTTGCGAAACCACACGTGAGCACACCTTTCGCGTCGTCAGTCCATACCCAGCCAACGGAGAACCTATAGTGTATAGCTATTCAGGTCGGATAGGCAAAGGCACTACCTTATATACCCAACCGCAGACAGGAGGCCAGCGGGCGGCGCTCGCTCCAGCGGGATACTTTGGCGGCAGTTCGCCTGCGCCTACAGCCATGGCCCCTAAGACAGACCGGGCTAGCGCCGCAGCCTCTGTAGCTGCGGGCTCGGGCAAGTCCACTAAAGTCGTCGTTACCCTGCCTCGCCGCTTGGAAAGCCCGTGGGTGTACGTGAACGACAAGCGCCAGAGGGACTACAACCTGGAAGGCAACGGCACTCAGATTAGCTTCTGGGTCAAGCAGAACAACCAGCCCATAAACGTGCGCTTGGGCGACGGCAGCTGCGAATGCCTGGCCAGTGGCCGCGCAGATAGACCTGTACTCGACCTGCTCGCCGTTTGCGAGTGCCGCGACGTGCTGGTGTATGTGAACCTGGACAAGGGGCTAGATCGCTACCGCAATAAAATCCAGATTTTCATAGATGGTCAGCAAACCAGCCTGCCCATTCCGCCGGCGGGGCAGCCTCTGGTCTTTGCCATTCGCAAAAATGGCCGCACGCAAAACGTAGAGCTCAAACTCGCCTTGCCCGACGACGCAGGGCGCTTAGGTCTGTTCGACCTGTGCGAGTTTACTATACCCGCCGAAACGACCACGGTAACGCTCTCTCCCCCTTGCTACTGCCCCACCTGCCCGCCCAATGTCAAGATTTCAGGGTAGGGCAGAGGCGCTGCAGCTCACGCTACTACCGACCTGGCTTTCTGCCTTTTGAGATAGGGCCTCTTCTGACGGGACTTTTTAGAGAAAAAGCGAAACACGCTTTGAGTGCCGGGCCGTCTCCCCCGCGCGCTCCAATGGAGGAGGGAGCCTTAAGAGGTAAAGCCGTCAATGGCCCCACGTAGCGTCGAGACAGTGCGGCCCGCCAAACGGGGCATTTTTTGTTCTTTTGGCCCCACAACCAAATCCGTCTCATATGCGAGCGCTTGTATGTTGCTGCCTTTTGTGGATGGTAAGCCCCCTTTACAGCCAGACGGATACCGCTTTTGTGCTTCTTCCAGAAGTTCTTTCCGATACTAACATTGCAACGCGACGCCTGGATGCATTAGAGCGCGTAGCCCTCTCGGCAACGCGATCGCTGGAGCGGGTAAGCGACTTGCCCCAAACAGTGTGGGTGTTCACAGCCCAGGAAATAGCGCGCTATGGGTTTGTTACGCTGGTTGATGTGCTGCGCGCTGTCCCGGGCGTGCGAGTATCGCAGCCAGGCACCGCACTAGAGGGAGAAACTTTCTTAGTGCGCGGGCTGCGCGGCAATACGTACGCTAAGGTGTTGATTAACGATGTGCCCGTGCGGCCTTCGGCAGCGCCAGGTATGCCCATTGGCGCACAGCTGCCTTTGAGCCAATGTGAGCGCGTGGAGGTGCTCGTAGGTCCAGCGTCGTCCATTTATGGCGACGGAGCCTGTGCGACAGTGGTCAACTTGATTTTGAAAGAGAGCGAGCGGCCCCTATACACGCAGGCCGACTTGTCGTTGGGCAATTAC
>JBEQAD010000288.1:0-3968 GCA_041640515.1 Saprospiraceae bacterium
ACCGACTATCCCGTCTGTGTGAAAACCTACCTCTGGAATTTTGGCGATGGTAGCGCTCCCAGCCCCTTCGAACCACAACACCAGCACACAGTGGCAGGCTACCACCGGCTTGCTTTTACCAGGAGAAATGCCTACGAAGGCTCCTCTTAATCGGAATATAAAAAAATAATAGTTGTCTTTCCGCCCCAAATTGCTATGACATCTCTTCAAGAAGAAGTCACTTTGCAGAGTCTGTTGACCAGATTGGTATCTGGTGGGTAACTCAGGGCCATAATCTGGCTTAAATTGAATAAAGCAGTTGAAGAAATAGAAGCCAATGCCCAATCTTTGCCCACCGGAAATTGCCCGCTGGTGCTGCTGCGGGTGGTTAAGCAGGGGTGGGCGCAAGGCGCCCAGTTTATCTGCTGTTTTATTCTTTTTTTGCCCTCCTGTTGAGAAAAAGACCATGTTAAAATATAATCTAAGTTATTGGGAACGCGAGACCTTTTTCAAGGGGTTTGATGTAGCCATCATCGGAAGTGGGTTAGTAGGGTTGTCAGCAGCCATTCATCTAAAGCGCAAGCAACGGAGGTTGAACGTAGCGGTGTTAGAACGAGGGACCTTGCCTGCTGGAGCCAGTACGCGCAATGCCGGTTTTGCTTGCTACGGCTCGATGACGGAACTACTCGATGACATGACGTACCTATCAGAAGATGAGGTATTTGCTATAGTGGAGAAACGCTGGCGCGGCCTGCAGCGCTTGCGCCAACTGGTGGGTGACGAAAATATGGAATTCCAAACATGCGGAGGCTTCGAACTCTTCACCGACGAAGAGGAGGAGACCTTTCAGGAGTGTTGCGAACGCATGGCTGATTTTAACCGAGCCGTAGGAGAGATTACCGGGCACCCTCAACCCTATGTCGTAGCTGACCATCACTTGCCTCGTTTTGGCTTTTTCGGTGCAGCACATCTTATTCTCAATCAGCCAGAAGGGCAGATACACACAGGTAAAATGATGGCCCGTTTGCTTCAATTGGCTGCTGAGGAAGGAGTGCATATTTTCAATGGCATCCACATTGAGCGTTTGGAGGATGGCCCAAATGGGGTGGAGCTGCAGACCCACGCTGGCTGGACGCTTCGCGTACCGCGCGTGCTGGTGGCGGTCAACGGCTTTGCTCGCCAGCTGATGCCTGATTTAGAGGTGACGCCTGCCCGCAATCAGGTGCTCATTACGCAGCCCATACCTGGCCTGAAGGTGCGCGGCTGTTTTCACTACGACCGCGGCTATTACTATTTTCGCGATGTAGAGGGGCGCATCCTCTTGGGCGGAGGGCGCCACTTAGACCACTCTGGCGAAACGACCAGCGAATTTGGCCCCAATGAGCTTATCCGCAGTGCATTGGTGCAATTGCTCAAAACCATTATTTGTCCCGGCTACCCTATAGAAGTGGATACGTGGTGGACAGGCATTTTGGGGCTTGGCCCTGTTAAAAAGCCCATCGTTGAGCGGTACTCGAACAACATCGTCGTCGCCGTTCGACTTAGCGGCATGGGCGTAGCCATTGGCACCCTAGTGGGCGAAGAGGGTGCCGAGCAACTGCTCAACACGTAGATAGCCAACGATTTATTGCACCTTTTGCAACTCCATCGTTTGCACCAGCTCGTTCGTAGTAGAGCGCCACACCTGGCGGCGCTGGCGGTTTTCCACCACAATCCAGGCTTTGGCTAGATAGGTGTTTTCGCTGACAATGGTAACGCTCTGGTCGGTGTTTTTCCACGAGAAACGGCGTGCATTTGGTGTACGCAGGTTACGCGTCAAAATGGGCATATCGTTTTCACCACTGCCATTGCGGCGAAAAATAACAGTACCTACGTCGAAGGTCTCCTCGCGATGCCCTGAAGGATACAGCACCTCATATCGGGTGATGTTCCATACCCCTGTAAGGCGTTGGTGAAGGCGCCTTTGCGCACTGCAAGCACACAGGGCTATCAGCGCAAAAAGAAGAAAGAAGCGCAAGGAGAAAAATCGAGGAGACATGTGCCTGGCTATTTTGCTGGTAGACATAAGCCCAAAAATAGCCTAAAACACAAACTCCAGCGGCGTTTTTCCAGAAAGGTCTGCTCGGCAATCAGGGCGTTTCGCTCTCCTTGGCAGTAAAAACAACTTTACGAGCGACATAAATAGCAGCCAATAGGAGCGTGTAGGAAATGGTGGCTATCATGGTTAAAGAAAGCAAAGATTGGTCTGGATTACTGAATAAGGTGATGGTCGGTTTCCGGCGGGCTATTGCCCAGTGCTTTAATAACGAGCAGCCCTAAAGGAACGCTGCTTGTTTGCGTATTTTTTCCCAGGCTTAAAAGGTCAGCAAAGAAAAGCCCTTGGAAGAGACATAGGCTTCTCTTGCATGTCATCCATAAGAGGAAGGCTCTCGACCTTTTTGCTCTTAGGCGCTGTGTTGGCACCATGACAGAAAGAGCAGCGGAGAGACGCTGCTCTTGCCTTTTCGGGGCGCTCTCCGCTACATCGGCGGCCCTTCTTCTTTATTCTATGATAGAAACATCGCCTTTAAGCACTTCCTCTGTACCGTCGGCAAGTCCAATTTTCATGTAGTACACGTAGACCCCTGGCGCCGCTTTCTGACCACGCCCGGTAGTGCCATTCCAGCCAGGCCATTCGTTCGGCGGGATGGGCGTTGTCCAGCGATAAAGCAGATCGCCCCAGCGGTCGAATATAAGCACCTCGCGCAGTTCTGCCACCGAACGCCCCGCCGATAAACGCCATACCTGATTGTCGGGGGTGTCACCGCCTTGGGGGCGGAAGACGTTGGGCACATAGAGTTCTGCCCGGCGCACCACGCGTACTAACATACGCGCAGAACCCGTACAGCCATTGGTGTCCGTGATGCTCACGGTGTATTGCTGAGTGCGCTGTGGCATCCACGTCTGGACCAGGCAGTTTGGACAGGTACTATCGGGCAGGGGAGTCCACACCAGCCTTTGCCAGGAGACTACGTTGGTCACCGCCTCGATCCGGAGGAGATTGCCGATGACTACGGCCGTATCAGGTGGCAGCGAAATTGAAGGCGACGGCGGTAGGGTCACCGTTATCGAGGAGTCGGCCGTGCAGCCGTTGGCGTCAATTACTCCTACGGTGTGAGCGCCAGCAGTAAGCCCCGGCACTGCACCAACGACAAGGTTGCCGTCCAGCGTCAAACGATAAGGCGCCACGCCGCCTGCCGCCTGAGCAGAAAGGTCCACGAGCGTGTCGCCACAATCGGCCGGGCGCACTTGCAGCGACAACACCAACGGCAAAGGTGCTCTCAGGGTAACAGTGGCGGTTGCCGTGCAGCCGTTGGCGTCGCGCACTTGCACGGAATAGGTGCCCGAGCGCAAGCCGGCCACTTGGGCAGTTGTATCGCCCGAATTCCACGCGAAAGCATAGGGCGAGGTACCGCCACTTGCCGTAGCACGCGCAGCACCGTCGGCGCTATCAGCGCAGCGCACGTCGAAACCACCAAAACTGCTTGTTGCAACAACAGAAAGTGTCAACACAGGCGGCGCTATCAGGGTAACGCTAGCGGTAGTGTTCAGACCATTAGAGTCGGTAATAGTGATAAGATAGGTGCCCGCAGGCAGATTGCTCACCACTACAGGGGCTGAAAGCGCAGGCACTTGCCCTGAGCCAGTAGTGCCCAATGGGCCGCTCCAGGTGTAGGTCAGCGGAAACTGACCGCTCTGTGCCTGAAGGGTAAAGGCGCCACTTGCCTGACCGGCACACAGCGGGTTTTGGCCCTGTACCACCACCAGCGGGCCACATGCCGCCGCATCGAACAGCACCGTCGTGATGACGATGGAGTCGCACCCAAAGCGGTTCTGCAGCGCCTGCGTGAAGGTGCCCACGGCCCCAGGGTCGCACGTCGTCTGTTGCAGCCGAACCGTGTCCGACGGCAGCAGCAGCGTCGTGGTGATGACCACCGAGTCGCAGCCCA
>JBEQAD010000289.1:0-3966 GCA_041640515.1 Saprospiraceae bacterium
CTATTGCAAACATTGCCGGTAAGTATTGACCAAAACGACTTCTTTACTACGAGGGAAATCCTGTTGGAAGCCGATAAAACCGGCGTTCAGCATTATCGCTTTACATTGGCCAAAGTGCCTGGCGAGCGCTCCGCAGCCAACAATACGCGCGACATTTTTATAGACGTGCTCGACGCGCGTCAGAAAATCTTGCTGCTGGCCAACGCTCCGCACCCCGACATTTCTGCCATTCGCCAGACGCTGGAGAGCAACCGCAACTACGAGGTAGCCGTGGCCTTTGCTGGTGAGCCGGGCACCGATGTGTCGAAGTTCGATTTTGTCGTGCTACACAACCTGCCCTCTGTTCAACAGGAAATCAGCGGTCTGCTCAGTGTGTTGGACAGCAAGCGCATCCCGCGCCTTTTTGTGGCAGGTATGCAGACGAATTACTCGGCGTTGGCGCGCATGCAGCGCTTAGTGAGCATGCAAAGCAGCGCCCAGCAGGCCGACGACGTGCAGGCGCGGGTGTCGCCTCAGTTTGCGGCGTTCGTCCTTAGCTCGGAGTTGGCGTCCGAGTTGCCTAAGTTTAGCCCATTAACCAGTGCTTTTGGCACCTTTTCCGCCACACCACAAGCGCAGGTAGTGCTGTGGAAGCGCATCGGCCGCGTGGATACGGAGCAGCCGCTGCTGGCGGTGGGCGAGGTTGATGGCGTTCGCTGTGGGGTGCTCTTAGGCGAGGGACTGTGGAAGTGGCGCCTCTTTGATTACATGCAGCACAACAACCACCAGCTCTACGACGAGCTGATTGGCAAGACAGTACAATATCTCAGCCTGAAGGAAGACAAGCGCAAGTTCCGCGTTACACTCGACCAAAATATCTTTAATGAAAACGAGCCGGTTTTCTTCAGTGCGGAGCTTTACAACGACAACTACGAACTGGTGAATACCCCTGACATAGCCCTGTCGGTGCGCAATGCGGAAGGCAAGGAGTTCCTTTTTACTTTCAACAAAAAAGGCAACGCCTACGCCCTCAACGCGGGTATGCTGCCCGTAGGCAATTACACCTTTCGGGCCACCACCGCCCTCAACAATCAGACCCTAACCTATGAGGGCCGCTTTAGCGTGCAACCCATTCAGCTAGAGCAATTCGCCACTACGGCCAACCACGCTGTGCTGCGCCAGCTGAGCGCCCAACACGGCGGTGAGATGGTGTATGCCAATGACTTACTAACCCTTGCTGATAAAATCAAGCAGGCGCCAACCATAAAACCGGTCATTTACCAGTCTACCCAGACCACGCCGCTGGTGCACCTGAAATGGGTGTTCTTTTTGCTGGCGCTGTTGCTGTCAACCGAATGGTTTGTGCGCCGCTATTATGGCGCCTACTGAATCGCCACTTTTGCGCTATGAATTTCCTCACGCTGGAGAATGTTACCAAGACGTACGGCGAGAAAGTGCTGTTTCGCAACCTCAACTTGCACATTGACAAGGGGCAAAAGGTAGGTCTGATAGCCAAAAACGGCACAGGTAAGAGCACGCTCCTACGCGTCATTGCAGGCAAAGAGGGTAGCGAAGGTGAAAATGCGCGCATTGTGATGCGCAAGGATATCCGGATTGGCTGGCTGGAGCAAGAGCCGGCCTTTTCGCCTCAAATAGATGTGCTCACGGCGGCGCTTGACCCGGCTAATCCTGTGGTGCGCGTGGTGCAGCGCTACGAGCGCGCTTTGGCGCACCCTGAGCGTGCGGAAGAGCTGCAAGAGGCTATGGCTCAGATGGACCTGCACCACGCCTGGTCGTTTGAGGCGCGCGTCAAAGAGATACTCCACCGCTTTCGCTTAGAGGACCTGAACCAACGAGTAGGCTCGCTTTCCGGAGGGCAGCAAAAGCGCCTTGCTTTAGCCAAAATCCTGCTGGAAGAGCCCGATTTTCTCATCCTGGACGAGCCAACCAACCACCTGGATGTCGAAATGATTGAGTGGCTGGAGGAGTACCTGCAACAGCCGGGCATCACGCTGTTCATGGTAACGCACGACCGCTACTTCCTGGAAAACGTCTGCGACAGCATCGTCGAACTGGAAGGGGGGCAGCTGCGTCGGTATTCAGGGTCGTATGCCGATTATTTGGAAAAGAAAGCCCTGCGCGAAGAGGTGGAAGCCACCACCTACGAGCGCCAAAGCAAACTGCTCAAACGCGAGCTGGAGTGGGTGCGCCGAAGCCCTGCTGCCCGCACCACTAAGGCTAAAGCCCGCGTAGATGCCTACTACGAGCGCAAAGACGCCATAGAAAGCCTGCGCAAAAAACCGGAAGAAATGACTATTGCCATCAAAGAGAATTGGATGGGTAGCAAAGTGGTGGAACTGCACAACATCAGCAAGTCCTTTGGTGGCAAAAAGATATTGGACAATTTCTCCTACAAATTCAAACGCCGTGAGCGCTTAGGTATCGTCGGCCCCAACGGCTCAGGCAAGAGCACTTTCTTAGACATCATCACCGGAGCGCTGCCGCCAGACACAGGCAAGGTCGTCATCGGCGATACCATCGTCTTCGGCCATTATCGGCAGGAAGGCATCCGACTGCCCGAGGATAAACGTGTCATTGAGGTAGTGCGCGACATCGCTGATTATATCCCTCTGGAGAAGGGGAAGGAGTGGAGTGCAGCTCAGTTACTCGAGCGCTTCCTCTTTACACGCCCTCAACAGCAGGTGTACGTCAGCCAACTCAGCGGAGGTGAGCGCCGACGCCTTTATTTGCTGACGGTACTCATGAAAAATCCTAATTTCCTCATCCTCGATGAACCGACCAACGACCTGGATGTGCTGACCTTACAAGTACTGGAGGATTTCTTGGAGGATTACCCGGGCTGTTTGGTCATCGTTACCCATGACCGCTACTTTATGGACCGCTTGGTGGATCACCTCTTTGTCTTTGAAGGCAGCGGAAAAATTAAGGATTTTAATGGCACTTACGCCGAATACCGCGCGTTGCGGCGCGCCGAGCCGGTAGCGTTATCTGCTCCTGCCGAAGCTACCAAAGCAGCTGTACCCCCAACAAGGCTGACCAGCGCCGAGCGCAACGAAATGAAGCGTATTGAAAAAGATATAGCTGCCTTGGAACAACGCAAACAAGAAATCCTGCAGCGTTTTGATAGCGCTCAGCTCAGCCCGCAGGAAATTAGCTGCCTTTCCGAAGAGCTCGCTGCCCTCCAGAAGACGCTGGAGGAAAAAGAAATGCGATGGTTGGCCTTGGCCGAGCGCATGTGAAGCCCCTAAGAAGGGTGCTTTCTAAAAAAAGCGTAAACCTAGCGAGTCGCGCAGCGGCGAGCTGGCGTTGTCGTTGTGCTTCCAGTAAGCATCCATGCGCACAGAGCGCAGAGTGGCACGGCTGGTAATATGGCCACCGTCAGTTTCTTCCCAACCTAAAATTCGGTGTGGCCAGGCGGTTTCGAATCGGATGAGTAGCGAACGCGGCAGCTGCGCGTAGCGAAGGTACAGCTTGCTTTCGCGCTCGCCCTTTTCGAGATGCAAGGCCGCGTCGTAGGCTTTTAGCGGCTGATGTTGAAAACGGAAATAGGTCAGGGCGGGCACCACTTGGGCTTTCTCTATGCGCTCGAAACGCCCGGGGTTTAGGCGCAATGCAGTCCAGATTTCCTCCTCAAGCCAATCGGCGCGGAGCAAGCTCTCCGTATCGCCCTCGCTCTCAAAATAGGAGAATGAGCGAAAGCGGTGAGAGCCGTCGGGTTGTCGGTTGGCCTGGGTGAAGACTTGCCCGCACCAGTCTTGTATTGACCAACTGGCCTTCAAAGCGCGAGGCGATGCAGGGTCGGTGGGAAAGAAGACGGAGGTCATGAGCGAGTAGTCGTAAATGCCCGTAGTAAACCGACGCAGGGCATTCAGCTTGAGCACGGGCACGCGGTCGGCACCGGCGGCCTCCGGGTGGTCGAGCTTGACTTGTTTTTGGGCCGAGAAGTCTTCGGTAACAAAAATGTTG
>JBEQAD010000290.1:0-3957 GCA_041640515.1 Saprospiraceae bacterium
CTCTCTTATCTTTGTACCCGTGGTGTACGCGCTCTTCGACAGGCTGCAGGCCCGGCTGGGCTGGAACGAGCGTAAGCCCATCGAGTTTGTCGAATAGCCTGAAGCGGCTTCTTGAGCGGGCTTTTATGAACTTTGCCTAAGACGGCAAGCGTGCTCGGCTGCCACTCGAGCGCTGGGGTGTGTCCTTGTTATCATTTCAACAACAAAACAACATGAAGAAAACCGCCATCCTCGCGGGTGCCACAGGGCTGGTAGGCGGGCACTTGTTGCAGCGTCTGCTCAATAGCCCCCACTACGACCGCGTTGTAGCGCTGGTGCGTCGCCCCCTCGATGTAACGCATCCGCATCTGCAGCAGGTGCTGTTCGACTTTGACCATCCCGACGCCGACGCCGTTCGCGGCGACGACCTATTCTGTGCCCTGGGCACCACGCTCCGCAAGGCGGGTTCCAAAGCAGCACAGTATCGCGTCGATGTGGAGTATCCCCTCTCCCTGGGCCGCATAGCGCGCGCTCAAGGAGTGCGTCAGTACTTGCTGGTGTCCTCCGTAGGAGCTAATGCCCATGCCGGGTTGTTCTATTTGCGCATGAAAGGCGAATTGGAGGAACAACTGGCCGCGCTGGGCTTAGAAACCTTCATTTCTGTGCGCCCTTCGACGCTGCTGGGCGAACGCGCTGAGTTTCGACTAGGCGAGCGCGTAGGCGTTGCGATAGATCGCCTTTTTCGCCCTTTTATTCCAGCGCGCTATCGCGGCATCCACGCCGACCAGGTAGCTGCTGCTCTGGTGGCCTTAGCCAACGCAGGGCTGCGGGGCGTGCACATTGTCGAATCTGAACGCCTCACCGATTTTCCGCGTTAATGCGCTCTAAGGCGCTGCTGCCAGGACAGAGGTCTTTTTCTTGCAAGGCATTGAGCGGAAGGCGGGCCGTGTTCAACATGGCGTGCAAATCGCGTCCAGCGGGTTCCAAATAAATGACGCCGGTGAGGATTTCGCCGCGCTGGCGCGCTTCGTGTAGGCGCATCATTGCTGCAGCTCTGCTGGCGGGCTCCCACGCTGGGTCGAGTTTGCGCAACACTACGCGCGAACCATCGTGCAGGGTAACCACACAGGCGTCGCCTTCAGCATATTGGGCGGTGATTTCCGCTTTTTCGGGGATGTAGTCCACCGCCGCGGTGGCTTCGATATGTTCGCGCACGTAGTCGTACGACTTTGTCGAGCCAGGGTTGTTGTTGAACGTGACGCAAGGCGACAGCACGTCAATGAGGGCAAAACCTTGATGCGATAAGGCTGCCTTGATGAGCGGCACCAATTGCCCTTTGTCGCCGGAAAAGCTGCGAGCGACGAACGTGGCGCCCAGCTCGATGGCCAGCCCCGCCAGGTCAATGCCGTGGAAAGGATTGGTATGGCCAGCTTTGTTGACGGAGCCTTCGTCGGCTGTAGCTGAGTCCTGCCCTTTCGTCAGGCCGTAACAGCCATTGTTCATGACGATATAAGTAATGTTCAGGTTTCGGCGCAAGGCATGTACAAACTGGCCCATGCCGATAGAAGCCGTGTCACCGTCGCCCGAAATGCCCAAATAGATAAGGTCTCGGTTGGCCAAATTGGCACCCGTAGCCACGGAGGGCATACGGCCATGTACCGAGTTGAATCCGTGGGAGTTGCCAAGGAAATAGGTGGGCGTCTTAGAGGAACAGCCAATGCCTGAAAGTTTGGCCACGCGGTGTGGTTCGATAGCTAGTTCAAAGCAAGCCTGTATGATGGCGCCACTGATAGAGTCGTGGCCACAGCCGGCGCACAAGGTGGACAGCGCGCCTTCATAGTATTGGCGCGTATAACCCAGGGCGTTGCGCGGGCTTTCGGGGTGGCGGATGGTGGGGCGCAGGTATGTCATAGGTGACAAGCGTTGGTAGTAAGGTTAATGTTTTTGGGCAGCCGACAACGCAGCGGAGTGACCGTTGCTGCTCCGTAAGTCGGCGGCCTCAGGGTGATATTGAGCTATTTGGCTGACAATAGCCGCGGCCGTAATTGGAAAGCCGTCGTATTGGAGCACAGGAATGAGTTTTTGCGGAGAAATGCCCAGTTCTATTAGCAGCAAGGAGCGCATTTGGGCGTCGCGGTTTTGTTCGACTACATAGACGCGCTCGTGTTGCTCCAGAAAGTCGCGCACGACCTCGCTAAAAGGAAAGGCCCGCAGACGCATGGCATCCATGGGGATGTCGAGGACGCGCAGCTCATCCAACGCCTCCAGTGCGGCATACGTGGAAGTGCCAAAGAAGACCATTGCCTCCGGGTGGTTGGCTTGCGGTTGGAAGAACTCCGGAGCGGGGACCAGCGCGCGCGCCGTTTGCCATTTCTTTAGCAAGCGGTCCATATTTCGGCGGTAGGCTTCGCCGTCCTCCGTGTAGCGGGCATATTCGTCTTTGGAAGAGCCACGCGTGAAGAAGGCGCCTTTCGTAGGATGCGTACCCGGGATAGTGCGGTAAGGGATACCGTCGCCGTCTATGTCCAAGTAGCGCCCCCACGACTGAATGCTTTCAAGCGCTTCAGCGTCGAGCACTTTGCCTCGGTCGTAGCGTCGCGCGTCGTCCCAACGGAGCGGAGGGGTGAGGTGTTCATTCATACCCAAGTCCAGGTCTGTCATGATAATGACAGGTGTCTGGAGGCGTTCGGCCAGGTCGAAGGCATCGGCGGTCATTTCAAAGCACTCTGTAGGCGTAGCCGGGAAGAGTAGCGGGTGCTTGGTGTCGCCGTGCGAAGCGTACGCTGCCAGCAGAATGTCGGACTGTTGGGTGCGCGTAGGCATGCCCGTGGAGGGTCCGCCGCGCTGCACATCAATGAGCACTGCCGGTATTTCGGCGAAGTAGGCTAAGCCGAGAAACTCGTTCATGAGCGAAACGCCCGGGCCGCTGGTAGCTGTGAAGGCGCGCGCGCCGTTCCACATGGCACCGATGACAATGCCCATGGCGGCCAGCTCGTCTTCTGCCTGCACGATGGCGAACTTCTTTTCCCCCGTCTCCGGGTCAGTGCGCAGCCGATGAGCGTACTTTTCAAATGCATCCACCACCGAGGTCGAAGGAGTAATGGGATACCAAGCGGCCACCGTTGCTCCGCCGTAGATGGCGCCCAAAGCACAGGCGGTATTGCCGCTCATCATGATGTGGTCGCCCACTTTGTCGCGGCGCTCCACGCGAATGGGCAATGGGCACTCGTAATGCTCTCGCGCGTATTGCCAGCCTAAGTCTAAGGCTAAGTGGTTGGAAGCCACCAATTTTTCCTTTTTGCGAAACTGCTCTACAACCAGCTGCTTGACCACGTCCATTTCTATGTCCAACAAAGCCGTCAGGGCGCCGATGTACACCATGTTTTTGAGCAGCTGCTGCACGCGCGGCACTTCGAAGTGCTTTTGACACAGCAAAATCATGGGTATGCCGATGTAGTGTATGTCGTCGCGCAGGAGTGTGGGATCTAACGGGCGGCTGCTGTCGTAGAGGAAATAACCTCCCGGGCGAACCGAACGCACGTCGGCAGCCATACTTTGCGGGTTGACTCCCACCAGCAAGTCAATGCCCGCTCGGCGGCCCAAATAGCCGCGCTCATTTACACGCACCTCGTACCATGTGGGCAGCCCTTGAATGTTGGAAGGGAAAATATTTTTGGGCGTTACAGGAATACCCATGCGAAAGACACTCTTTGCAAAGAGCGTATTAGCACTAGCCGAACCCGTACCGTTTACGTTGGCAAAACGGATGACAAAATCATTGACTAAAATAGACATAACGTGCTTTGATTTGCTTGATTAAAAACGACTTCACACTGGCTCCGCCACCGACGCCCGCGCGATATCCCAGATTTTACACGCTTTGGTGACCTGATAGAGATATTTCTGCATGTCCCAGGCCGAGGTCGGGCAACGCTCGGCACAAAGGCCGCAGTGCAGGCAGACGTCTTCATCCTTGAC
>JBEQAD010000291.1:0-3915 GCA_041640515.1 Saprospiraceae bacterium
AAAGTCCTCCGAAATCACAAGTAAAGCTGAAAATAAAGGCGCCATTCGCGAAGTAGTTTTCGTGGCTGTGGGCGACACGGTGGCGGTGCGAGAAGTAAAGACCGGTATCCAAGATAACGACTACATCGAGATCATCTCCGGCCTGGAAGAAGGTGAGTTGGTCGTAACTGGTCCTTACAGTGCAATAGCGCGAAAACTGAAATCGGGCAGTCGCATTCGGGAAGAAAAAAAGAAGAAGGAAAAGGGAGAGGAGTAAGCTAGAAAGAGCATCAGCACCCTCAGATTATTGCCGACTTTTGCTGAGAATTGCGGCATTTGCCCGCACGAAAGACTATGAAGGAAAATCACCCTATCGCTTCGGATACCCCTAGCACGCCGGCTAATGGGCATTCTTCGGTGGTGCTGCTGTCGTCCAACTGGACGCTATTTTGGCGCGTCTTTTTGCCCGTATTCGGCACCGTTTTTCTCAGTGGCTTTTTCTTATTGATGTGGCTGACTCCCGCCGATGAAGTTTATCTCGCCTATTCCATCTGGTGGCCTCGCAGCATCGCTCTCGCTCTATGGTTGCTTTGGTTACTTTATGTGAAGATGGCCCTTTGGCCGCTTAAGCGTCTGGATGCGGACGACGCCTACGTGTATGTAACTAATTACTGGACTACGGTGCGTTACCCTTGGAACGATGTGGCCAAGGTTGAGGCGCGCCGTCAGTGGGCGCAGCGCCGAGCCATCTTACACCTCAAAGGAGCAGGGCGTTTTGGGCAGCACATCGTGTTTTTGCCTGGTACTCATTGTTTCGAATGGCTCCGGCATCGCGGTGTTGCCGTGGCTTCCTTACCGCCAGAAGGTTGACATGGCAGCAGGTTCTTTCTTCCCTGACAAGCGAGAGGGGAGGAAAATAAAAGCCATCCTAGGAGGGCCTATCCCAGAATGGCTCTTTTTCGCTGTATGGCCACGGGTAAGGTTTTGCACTCAGTTCTCGCGCATGGATAGGATTTTGAATTCTACGCGCTGGTTTCGCTTACGCCCTTCTGGTGTGGTATTGGTGTCCAATGGCTGAGTTTTGCCGTAGCCTTTGTATTGCACCCTTTCTTTAGGGATGCCTCTACTGATGAGCCATTCGGCTACAGCCTTGGCGCGATCGGTGGAGAGGGTTTCGGCAAAATCATCAGAGGGTCGATTATTGGTGTGGCCGCCTACTTCAATAACAATATCGGGATTTTCCACCATGAACTGGTAAACAGCCTGCAATGCTGGAATACATTCTTCTTTGATGACGTATTTATCGGCATCAAAATATAGATTCTTGACTTGAAACGTTGTGCCCTTCTTCAATTTCTCGCGGCTAATTACTTCAACTTCAGCGGAAGGCTCAACTATTTTTGCAGCTGTTGAGGTAGGTCTTTCTGGCTGCCGGGTTGGTTTGATGGTCTCTACTGAAGGAGTTTTAAGGGTGACCTCGCCGCCTTTTTTGGTGGTACTCACATCGGCAGGAGGTTGGGGCGAAGGGGAGGACTCCACCATAGGCGGTTGGTTGCACTCAATCTGACGAATAGGCGTAGCATTGTCGAGCAGGACGTTGCCGTTATAAGCAAAAAGGGTCGGCGTTTTGTAGTAGGCCTCAATAGTCAAGTAGTTGTAATTACCCCGCTTGGGATGGATGCGAAAAGTATACGTGAGCCAACGCGTTGTTGTAATGACGTTTGTTTCGTAGAGCATTTCGCTTTTCTCGCAGTAGGCATTTCCTCCCCAAATGCGAATAACGACTGGAGTAGCATAGTTGACTTTTTCCCCCGTAGTGCGGCTTAAGCTAATGTAAATTTCCGAACGGCACAAATCTACGGAGAATTCGTAGCACTCATTAGCTTCCAACGGCCGAGGCAGCCGCTGGCCGATGGCTTCGTTAGTCTCATTATCGCGTACAACAAGCCCGACGTAAGTATTTCCGTGGGCAGGAGTCTTTGTAACATCGAAGAAGCCAGGTTGAATATCGGGTGGAGTTTCGTCAGGATCGCCGCAGTTATACCACCCCCGCGGTGCTTTGCAGCAAGTGGCTGCATCTTCAAAGGAGGGATTGGCTAAGAGGATCTCTTTTTGAGCCGATAGCAGACCTGGAAACATGGCTACTGCCATCAAAGCCCACCAGGCGTTTTTCATCTTTAGCATATTTCGTTTATTTTTTAGCATCCTCAAGGAAAGCCAGTAAAACCATGCCGAAAAACGGGAGGTTTAAAAAATGAAAAGGCATGGCTCCTTTTCTAAGGCCTGCCTTTAGAACGATAGGACATTCTTTTTTATGACTGATCGTGCATTAAATAGAGTAAGGGAGATAGGTAAATATCGCGGCTTATTTAAATGCGTCGAAGCCCGTAACGTCATGACCAGTAATGAGCAGGTGAATATCGTGCGTACCCTCATAAGTAAGTACTGTTTCTAGGTTCATCATGTGCCGCATCACCGGGTACTCGTTAGTGATGCCCATGCCCCCATGGATCTGGCGAGCCTCACGAGCGACTTCCAAGGCCATAAGCACGTTGTTGCGCTTGGCCATGGACACCTGAGCCGGTGTAGCTTTACCGGCATTTGCCAGTGTGCCCAGGCGCCAGGCCAACAACTGGGCTTTGGTAATTTCCGTAATCATTTCAGCCAGCTTCTTCTGCGTCAGCTGGAAGGCCCCGATGGGCTTGCCAAACTGGATGCGCTCCTTCGAATAGCGGAGGGCAGAGTCATAGCAGTCTAGAGCGGCTCCAATTGCTCCCCAAGCAATGCCGTAGCGTGCCTTGGTTAGGCAGCTCAGTGGGCCGCGCATGCCCTCCACGCCTGGGAGCACATTCTTCTTAGGTACGCGCACGTCTTCAAACACTAGTTCGCCCGTGATGCTGGCCCGAAGCGACCATTTGCCGTGGATCTCAGGGGTGGAAAGACCTTTCATGCCGCGTTCGACAATGAGGCCAATGACTTTGCCGTCCTCTCGCTTTGCCCATACTACAGCAATGTCAGCCACGGGCGAGTTAGTAATCCACATTTTGGCTCCGTTGAGGATATAGGCGTCCCCGTCATCGCGTACGTGGGTGACCATGCCCGATGGGTTTGAGCCGTGGTCCGGCTCCGTTAGGCCAAAGCAGCCGATAAGTTCGCCTGAGGCCAATTTGGGCAGGTAATAGCGCCGCTGCTCCTCTGAGCCAAATTTGTAGATGGGATACATCACCAGCGACCCTTGCACAGAAGCCATCGAGCGCACGCCGGAGTCGCCGCGCTCTAGTTCCTGCATGATGACGCCATAGGCAATCTCATCCATGCCACCACCGCCGTATTCAGCAGGGATAGATGGGCCAAAAGCGCCGATTTCAGCCAACCCTTTAAATAAATGCACGGGACATTCCGCCCGGTTAGCGTAGTCCTCAATGATGGGGCTAACCTCGGCTTTTACCCACTCGCGTACCGCGTCGCGGGCGATCAAGTGTTCAGGAGAGAGCAGTTCGTCCACGTTGTAGTAATCGTGGTGTTGGTAGCGGTCTTCGCGCGCGGAGCGTTTGATCGGAGCCGTATTCACGCCATTTGATGGTGTCATCTCGACGGGATTTTTTTAAAGATTGAGTGAATTGCTAACTTTTGCTGTGCAAAGGTATGTTCTCTTGAGCGGCCGCCGACGCCTAATAGGAGGGGCGAGCCGAGGGGTCCAGGCATGTCTATCGGTAGAGTTTGCTGCTTTCCAGATACTCTCGCACAGCGTCGGGCACTAAGTAGCGTACCGACTTGCCCGAGCGCAAGCATTCTCGGATATAAGTAGAGGAAATGTCAAGTATAGGTGCCTCACATAAGTGCACACGCGGGCGCTGGGCCAGCGGGCCCATCTCTACAAAGGGGCGACGGTACACATAAATATCGCAGCGTTCGAGCAGTACTTCGTAGTTTTTC
>JBEQAD010000292.1:0-496 GCA_041640515.1 Saprospiraceae bacterium
AATCCACTGGAAGCCAGTGTCTATCTCGGCTTTCCAGCGGCGGAGGGTATCTCCGGTGGCGGATAGGACGAACACGGTAACCTTTTCTCGTTTGCGGTCGGTTGTGCTGGCGCGGGTGCGTGGGCGCGCAGCGGTTTCGCGCGAGCGCTCGGCGCTGTCGTCTTTCTTTTCGGTTTTGGGCAACAGCTCAGGGCTTACCCAGATAGGTATGCGGGCGCCAGTGCCCTTGTTAGGCGCCTCGTAGAAAGCATCGGCGGAAAAGCGCGGGCCATCGTAAGAGCGCCAGGCGGCCAAGTAGGCCGCTTGTGGTTTCAAGACGCGCAGCGGCTTGCTAGTGCCTTGCCGGCGGGCCAGGTCGCGCAGAGGTGCGATGTTGTCTAAAATCCAGATGCCGCGCCCAAAGGTACCGAGAATCAGGTCGCCTTCGCGCGGGTGTATCTTCATGTCTTGCACCGGCATAGCGGGCAGGCCGCTGGGTTTCTCAGCGCTTGGGCGT
>JBEQAD010000292.1:506-3894 GCA_041640515.1 Saprospiraceae bacterium
GTCCAGGTTTTGCCATAGTCGAGGCTAAAGTAAAGCCCCTGATCAGTGCCCAAGAAGAGCAGTTCGGGCACTTCCCAGTCCTGAACTACCGATAGGCAAAAGGCGCCGACGCTTTTCTCGTCGGCCAGCCGTTTCCATTTGCGGCCGTAGTCGGTGGTGTGGTACAAATAGGGCGCCCAGTCGTTTTGGCGATAGTTATTGACCACAACGAAAGCCTCACCGGCATTGCGCGCCGATACTTCGATGTGCGGTATCCAAGCGTTTTTAGGGCAATCGGGCAGCCGGTCAGTGAGGTTTTGCCAGGTGCGCCCGCCGTCGCGGGTCAGCTGGAGGTTGCCGTCGTCGGTGCCCACCCAAATGACGCCCTTTTCCAAAGGGCTGGGAGCGATAGCCAAAATGGTGCAATGATTCTCGGCACCAGTTACATCGGGGGTCAGGCCGCCAGATTGGTGCTGTTTCTGTTTAGTCGTGTCGTTGGTAGTAAGGTCTGGAGAGCGGATTTCCCACGTTTGGCCGAAATCGGGCGAATAGTGTAGGAACTGGCTACCATAAAAGATTCCGCCATCGTGAAAGGGGTCTTGTGCCAGGGCGGCGTTCCAGTGGAAGCGCAGGGGAATGCCGTCGGGGTGGAGCGGTTTGATATAGCGCATTAGACCTGTCTTTCGGTCTACGTAGTGCAGCTCACCGCCTTGCGACATAGCGAACAGATAGCGGTTGTTATCGCGACGAGGCAAGACGTCGAAGCCGTCGCCAAAGAGCACCTCCTGCCAGTCGGAATTGCGGATGCCGCCGCTGCGCCAGATGGCGGAGGGCCCCACCCAGGAGCCGTTGTCCTGGAGGCCGCCGTAGACATTGTAGGGCACGTCGTCGTCCACATTAATGTGGTAAAACTGCCCAACAGGGATGTTTTCGGCATAGCGCCAGGTGCGGCCGCCGTCATAGGTGATGTTTAGGCCGCCGTCGTTGCCGTTGATGATGTAGTTGGAGTCATCGGGGTGGATCCAGAAGGCGTGGTGGTCCAGGTGAATTTTCCAGCCTACCCAGGTTTCGAAGGTTTTGCCGCCGTCGTCGCTGCGGTTGAGGAAGGTATGGAGGCTATACACTCGGTTTTCATTTTTGGGGTCTACGTAGATTTCGGCATAGTAGAAGGGTCTGCCGCCGATGTTTTCTGAGGTGGTTTTGCGCCAGGTGCGGCCGCCGTCGTCGCTGCGATAGAGGGCATTCTCCTCGGCCTCTACGATGGCATAGACGACACTGGGTTTGCTTCGGGCGATGGCAATACCTATGCGGCCCAGTTCTCCTTTAGGCAAGCCGTCGCGTTCAGTGCGTTTTTCCCAGGTTTCGCCGCCGTCGAAAGAGACGTATAGGCCAGATCCTGGGCCACCCGATTTAAAGTGCCACGGCCAGCGCTGATACTCCCACATAGCGGCAAACAGCTTGTCGGGATTGGCTGGGTCGGCGACGAGCTCTGCGCACCCCGTAAGGCCGTTGACAAATAGGACGCGACGCCAGGTGCGGCCGCCATCAGTGCTCTTATAAACGCCGCGCTCCTCGGTAGAGCCATAAGGAGAACCCAGGGCCGCAACCCACACAATATCAGGGTTGTCGCGGTGGAGTAACACGCGGTGAATGGCGCGCGTTTTTTCGAGTCCCATATGCTGCCAGGTGCGTCCGCCGTCTATAGACTTGAAGATGCCGATACCGAAGTTTTGCGAATTGCGCGGGTTGCCCTCCCCAGTGCCCACCCAAATGAGGTCGGGGTTCTTGGGGTGGATGGCTATGGCGCCAACGCTTTGGGTAGGTGCTGTGTCGAAGATAGGTTCCCATTGGGTGCCACCACTACGGCTGCGCCAGACGCCACCGGAGGCAGCACCGGCGTAGATGATGTTCGGCTGTGCAGGGTCGCAGGCCAGGGCCGTGATGCGACCCGACATAGCGCCCGGTCCAATATTTCGCCATAGCAGGGCGCGCAAGTGCTCGGTAGTCTGGGCAAATGTGGCTGCCGCGGGTAGGCAGAGCCACAGCAAAACAAGTCGCTGAGCAAAGAGCATGACAGAGGAGCGCATAATGAAATGGTTTGTTTCCTGAAACGGTGGCGAAAATAGCAGAGGACAGTACACGCTCTCCTTTTCCTTAGGCGTAGGAAGGTGTGAGGGCTTTTTTTACCTTAAAAATTTACATCAGGGTATCGCAGCGTCTATCAGGAGGGAGGGCCTATTCCAAGAGGATTATCCGGCTGTTGACCTCTTTTTATCATCAAAGAAAGTCTTTTCCCTTCCGAAGAATTGTGCTTAAGCCGCTTCCTTCAGTTGGTATAGAAAGGCAGGGCGATCGAGAAAAAAGCCATAAACCCATAGTGAGGAACAGCAGGAAGCGCTTTGCTTAAATACTGTATCCAAAGTACCATGCGTTATAGGTCTTGCTTAAATGGAGCATGTGAACGCTGCGCTTTTTGTTTAATCATCCGTTACCTAAACTGACTTCTCAGGAAAGACAACAAACCGGTTCTTTTTATGTCAGATGTAAAGTACAAAATCCTGCTCGTAGAAGATGATCTCAACTTCGGCGACGTCCTTCGGTCTTACCTGGAAATGAATGGCTTCGAGGTGCATTTGGCCGTGGATGGCGTGCTGGGATGGGAGGCCTTCAAGAAAAACAATTTCGACCTGTGTGTGTTGGACGTAATGATGCCGCGCAAAGACGGCTTTACGTTGGCCACAGAAATTCGAGAGCGCAACCGCGACGTGCCCATCATTTTCCTCACGGCCAAAGCCCTCAAGGAAGATGTACTACAGGGGTTTAAATTAGGGGCCGACGACTACATTGTCAAGCCGTTCAACTCGGAGGAGCTGCTGCTGCGCATTCAGGCAGTGCTCAAGCGCACGCGCAAGGCCCCAGATCCGCGCGACGAAAAGCGCGAGTTCGTCATTGGTAAATACCACTTTAACTATCCGCTGCGCTTACTTACCTACACGGATGCACTTCCGGGGGAGGAGAACCAGTGGAAACTTAGCCCGAAAGAGTCGGAACTGCTGCGCCTGTTTTGTAAGTATATGAATGACGTCATGCCGCGTTCAGAAGCGCTCGTCAAAATCTGGCGCGAAGACAACTACTTCACCGCGCGCTCCATGGACGTGTTTGTAACCAAACTGCGCAAGTACTTGTCCAAGGACCCGGCCATCGAGATTGTCAATATCCACGGCAGCGGCTTCCGGCTGCTGGTGCGCGATATGGCGTAAGCTCGGAGACTCTGGGAAGGCGCGTAAGTCGGAATGTAGAGGAGAGGTTACCTTTACATTCCGGCTTTGCTTTTTGGCGGCTACTTGGTCAGGGCAAAGGATATTCGCATCATGTTACAGCGCATCTTCGAACGATATCGCGGCTTTTT
>JBEQAD010000293.1:0-3870 GCA_041640515.1 Saprospiraceae bacterium
CCCAGTTTGGCTTGTGGTTTCGCGTAGGAGGTGTGGTATTCCTCCAGCCAGAGCTGGTGTTTAATTCTAACCGCACCGATTTTCGCGTCGGCCAGACGAACGCTGCCGACCTGGTATTCAAAGAGCGGTACCAAAACTTAGATTTACCTCTGATGGTGGGTGTCTCCACGGGTTTCCTCCGCCTGTATGGCGGGCCAGTAGGCCACTATTTCCTGAACAGCTCTTCCGAGTTGGTGGATTTTGACGGCTATAGTGAACGCTGGAAGAAGTTTACTTGGGGTTGGCAAGCAGGTCACAACATAGGCACCCAGCGCATCAGCGCCGACTTACGCTATGAGGGCAATTTTAGCAAGTTTGGCGACCACGTCAATTTCTTTGGCCAACCGTATCACTTCGCCAACACGCCTTCGCGCTTGATCTTGGCTTTGCAGGTGGCTTTGGTTAAATAAGCGAACGTCAGGAGGTAACGCCAAAACCTTGTTCCGCGAGCCATTCGAGCCTTTCCGAATGGCTCGCGGTCTTTGGTGGCATGAGCGACAAGCATCCCTCGGGGAGGCCAAATGGCATACCTTTGCCGCCCAAACAAACAACCCCGGCTTTTTTACTTATCGCCATGCAAGTATTTAAATTCGGCGGCGCCAGCCTCAAAGACGCTGCAGGCGTACGCAATGTCGCCAACATCTTACAACGCTATCGCCATCAATCCCTGCTCATTGTTGTGTCGGCCATGGGCAAAACGACCAATGCCTTAGAAGCTGTCGTGGCAGCCCACTACAAACAAAACGGCCAGGCTCAGGCGCTTCTTGACGCCATCAAGGAGCAGCACTATGTCATCATGCGCGAGCTCTTCCGCCCTGGTCACGAAGTTTTCACCGCCGTCAGCGACACCTTTGTGGAGGCCGAGTGGATGCTTGAAGAACCTCCGGCGGAGAACTATGACTACACCTATGACCAGATCGTGTGCGTAGGGGAGCTGGTCTCTTCCAGAATTGTAGCCGCTTATCTCCAGGAAGTGGGCTTGCCCACGCAGTGGCTCGACGCCCGAGATGTCATCATCACCGACAATACCCACCGCGAAGGCTGGGTGCTTTGGGAAAAAACCCGTCCTAATGCCCTGCGCCTCATTCCGCCCATGCTGGAGCGCGGCGGCTTCGTCCTGACGCAGGGATTCATTGCCTCTTCTACCGAGAACTTCACTACCACCCTGGGTCGCGAAGGCTCTGACTATTCGGCCGCCATCTTCTCCTTTTGCCTGGATGCGCAAAGCATGACAATTTGGAAAGACGTGCCCGGCGTGTTGAATGCCGACCCGCGTCTTTTTGAGAACACCGTCAAACTCGACCGGCTATCGTACCGAGAGGCCATCGAGATGACTTACTACGGAGCACAAGTTATTCACCCAAAAACCATTAAACCGCTGCAAAACAAAAGCATACCGCTGTACGTCAAATCCTTCCTCGACCCCGAGGCGTCGGGTACGGAGATCAGCAGCGATGTAGAAGAGACCTACCCGCCTATTGTCGTGGTGGAGAAAAACCAGACCCTGCTGCATATCATTACCAACGACTACTCGTTCGTGGCTGAGCAGCATATCGCCCGGCTTTTCGCTGAGTTGGCCGCGCTGCGCATCTTCGTCAACGTCATGCAGAATACCGCCATCAGCTTCACCATTTGCGTCCCTAATGTGCCCGACCGCATCGAAAAGTTTGTTCAGGGTATTGCTGACCAGTTTCACGTCAAGCGCCAGGATGGCCTGGAGCTCATCACTGTGCGCCACTACAACGAGGAAACCATTGCTAACCTGAAGAAAGGCATGATTGTGCTTTTCGAGGAACGCCTGCGCAATACGCTGCAAATGGTGGTGAAGAATGTCCCTCCTGTCGAGCGCCGCGCCGTGGAGCTGGAGCGCGCTAAAGGCTAAGTGGCGGTCGAGCATTCCTCCGCTTTTCGTCCAAAGGATGTTGCTGTTCGTCGGCGAGGTGCAACCCAGCCGGTAAGGAGCAGTCGTTTAAGGGTGCCTTTTATGCACCTAAACTCAAGGCTCTTTTTATGAAAGCAAAACTAATTTTGGCTTTTAGCCTTTTAATCCTGCGCTTTTCGGTACTTCTCTCTCAATCCATCACCGGATATTTGTTGCTGTCCGACGGCACACCGGCGGAATACGCCACCATCACCCTGCACCAAGCGCCTGACTCTGCTCGCGTCGCAGGGGCGTATGCTGACGAAAACGGCTACTTTTCTTTTGACAACCTCATCCCAGGCCGCTACTTCTTGCGCGCTGCGGTATTGGGCGAAGGCCAGACAGATTTTGAGGCCTTCGATTACTTCTCGGGCACGCTTCAATTGGGTACTCTTCGTATGAATGCCTCTGCAACGACGCTAGGCGAGGTAACCATCACGGCGCGAAAAGCCTTCATTGAGGTACAGGCAGATAAGACGGTACTCAACGTAGAAAACTCACCTAATTCAGCAGGGCTGAGTGCTCTGGAGCTGCTGCGCCGCGCGCCAGGCGTAACAGTGGACAACAACGACAACGTCAGCATTAAAGGTAAAAATGGTGTTCGTGTTTTCATTGATGGGCGTGAAGTGCGCCTCGATGCGCGGAGTTTGGCAGCCCAGCTGAAGAACATGCAGGCCGCCGAGATTGCTACCATAGATATTGTTAGCAATCCTTCGGCGCGTTACGACGCTGCAGGTAGCGCTGGCATTATTCACATCCACCTTCGGCGCAACAAGACCTCAGGCACTAATGGCAACCTGGGCTTTGAACTAATTCAAGGTATAACGCCCAAGGCTGGGTTGAATGCTCAACTCAATCACCGCCGCGGTGCACTGTCTGCATTTGCCGCCTATAGCAACCACTACGGGCGCTGGCATAATACCCAACACTTTGATCGCGAACAAAGCAGCCTGACCTTTCTCCAGGAGGCTGGCTCCCACTATCAGAGCCGTTGGAATAGTGCTCGTTTGGGTGCCGACTGGGCTATTTCGCCGCGGCATACGGTGGGTGTAGCTGTGAACAGCGAGTTTAATCCCGCTTTTTGGAAGAGCAACAGTCGTACAGCCATTGGTCACGTAGAGGACCGAGATGCTGTGGACTCGCTTTTATTAGCCCAGAATATTTTCTCTGAACGGCGCTTACATCACGGCGCTAACGCGCACTACCAGTATAGCGACACCTCGGGCCGCTCGTTATATGTGGACATAGACTACGGATTGTATCGCCTCGACAACGAGAGCAATCAGCCCAATAGGTACACTACGCCTGACGAGCGCATGCTGCTGCAAGAACGCAACTATCGAAGCTTGATGCCTACGCACATCGATATTGTCACGGCTAAAGCGGACTACGAGCAGCGATTGTGGGGGGGCGGCTTCAGTGCCGGGGTGAAGTTCGCTGATGTGCGCACCGACAATGCGTTTAACTTCTTTCAGGTGGCAAACGGGCAAGAAGCGCTCGACTCATTGCGGAGCAACCGCTTTCTTTATCGGGAGCAGACTGCGGCAATGTACATCAATTACCAGCGTTCTTGGGGTAAGCTGAATACCCAGGCTGGTCTTCGGTGGGAACATACCCACTATACGGGCCGTCTGGCCGCCTTCACGGCGCAAGATGGCAGCACTTTAGCAAATACCTACGCGGCGCTCTTTCCCAGCGCAGCGCTTACTTACACTTTTTCCGAGCGATGGGGCGTGAACACCACCTACAGCCGCCGAATTGATCGCCCCAGCTATCAAGACCTTAACCCGTTTGAGTTCAAACTGGACGAGCTTACTTACATGAAAGGTAACCCGCGCCTTCGCCCCCAATTTGCCCACAACTGGGAGATCAGCCCCACCTATCAAGGGCGTCCCTTCCTCACCCTGGGC
>JBEQAD010000294.1:0-3864 GCA_041640515.1 Saprospiraceae bacterium
ATGCTTATGCCCAAAACGGAGAATACGAAGTTATCTTATGTGGGACGGCACATTACGACGACAATAAGAAGCCCCCGAAGCCAACCAAAAAGAAAGTGACCGCTACGGCTTACACCAGCGCTCCGCCAACAGGCCCAGTGGGCGTGTTTACAGCCGCAGAGCAGAGCATCGCCTTGCGCACCAACCGCCAGCCCGTAGCTGGCCAGGAGCTGTTCTGTATCATTAGCTACCGCAATCGCAGCACTTACACCACTGGCGGGCGGTTGCATCTGTTCTTCAATGAGCGCAAGTTCCCTACATCCCACTTTCAATTCCTAGAGGCGCGCACCCATTACAGCGAAGTATCCGAGGCGGCTTATTCTGCTATTGACGCACCAGCAGAATTCACCTGGGAAGCCTGGGCTGCTATGCCAAACAGCAGCGGCGGCAATACGGCTGCATTGGTTAGTGTATCGCCACCTCCCCAGGTAGACGAGCTATTGCAAAGAGCGCGCAAAGATTACCGCGAGGAGCGAATCTGGCGTTTCGCTGAATTGCGTCCTGGCGAGACACGCAATCTTTTCGTAACCCTCCAGGGCACGCCCACCATGCTGCGCGACACCAGTGCCCTCATCCAACTGCTTGGTGTATTCGCACCTTTCGACCCAGCCGTATCAGCCGATTCTTTTTCGTTAGAAATCGAGATAGTCAATTCTCATGACCCCAATTCCATCGCCGTATCGAATAATCGACTGAGTTTTCGAGGGGCGCGCAACCGCGATTTGGAATATCGCGTGCGCTTTCAAAATACGGGTGAAGGGCCTGCTAAACGCATAGAAATCACAGTTAGCGCGCCTAAAAGCCTCGATCTTCGCCGTTTAGAGCCGCTCGACTGGTATCCGCGCTGCCCTATCTGCACACAGCCTCCACAGCCCGGTGGGTGCCTGGACACCACAGTAACGGATGCTGGGTTGGTGTTTACTTTTCAAAACATATACTTGCCCGGTACGCGCCAGAAAGACTGTCTGGATAAGGACTCCACTAAGGGTTTTATCCGTTATCGCCTCCGTACCGAGCGCCGCTTGGCCAAATTACCCTTCTCTAGCCAGGCTTCTATTGTCTTCGATAAAAACGAGCCTGTGGTTACCAACTTCGCCACTACTCGTTTCAAACCCGGGCTTTCGCCTGGCTTGAAGGTGGGATACGGCTTCCATCCGGACAGTACTAGCCCAATGGGCTACTATTTTGCGGGTCTAAGCTTGTCGCCGTATCGCTCGTGGCGCACCTATCTGCAGGGAGAATTGCTCACAGGTCTTCAAACGCGCACCGAATTGCCAGGCATAGTCACAACTATCCCTGGCGATACCTCTAAGTTGAAAAATGACATTGACACGTTGGTGTGGCAGCGCTTTTTCCGGAGCGGCTACCGCCAGGCCTTTTCCCTGGAGCTGCCTGTGCTGATCCGCCGCAACTTGAACAGCTTCTTAGGCGTTGGCCTCGGAGGCAGCCTGATGCTTTGGATGAGCAAAGGAGAAGACGAGGTCATTGTCACTACATCTCTCCAGCCTTATCGCTGGTCGCCTAAACCAGATGGAACCGCTTATTATGCTCCTTTTGGCATGCCAATAATATCGGAGACCCGGACTACAAACCCATATCGAGAAACACGCTTACAACCCTCTCTATTTGGCGACGTGACTCTCGGCAGCGTGCGTTCTGGACCACATGTTAGCCTGCGCGCAGGTTGGCGGTACTCTGGGCACTGGACGCTGTTCGCACAAGTAGCGGCCCATATTACGTTTTGAAGCGGTGTTGTTGGCTGATTTCTGCAAAAGGCTGTTTTTCGCTGTGCACCAGTCTATTTCTGCCAATAATCCTTTGTGATAGCGCGTTTATTCGCTGCTATGAGAAAAACCCTATTCCTTTTTTTTCTATGGGCCAGCGGTTGTGTTTTTTCACTAAAAGCGCAAGATACCCTACTCTTTGTCAAAGCTCCTCAACTAACAGCGTGGCGCCAAACCACCTCGGATACTGTATACGTGCTCAGCTTTTGGGCGACGTGGTGCGCTCCATGTCTTGCGGAGCTGCCGCATTTTGAGAAGCTGAATACAGAATATGCTCACGAGCCAGTGCAAGTGGTGCTCGTCAGTACCGACTTTCGACGCGATGTGGAGCGACGCCTAAAGCCGTTTCTGGAGCGCCAAGGCTTGAAAAGCCGCGTTGTGTTTTTAGATGAAAAAACGCCCAACGACTGGATTGAACTCGTATATCCCGAGTGGTCAGGAGCCATTCCCGCCACGCTGATTGTGCGGCCCAAGACAAAATTTGAACGCTTTTTTGAGCGTCAGATCAGCTATGACGAGCTTCAGCAAGCTGTCCAGGAGGCCTTGAAACAGTAATTTTTTCATTTCCAACAATCGTGTACAATATGAAAAAAGTATCTCCATTGACACTCCTGCTTCTCCTATTCTCCGCTGCGTCGCTGTGGGCACAGAGTGGTTATCGCGTAGGTGATGTTGCGCGCGATTTCAAACTCAAAAACGTGGACGGCAGAATGGTTTCTCTGGCCAAAATAAGAAAGGCTAAAGGTTATGTGGTCATTTTCACCTGTAATCATTGCCCTTTTGCGGTGGCTTATGAAGACCGCATCATTGCCCTGCATAAAAAATATGCGGAGAAGGGCTTCCCAGTAGTGGCCATTAACCCAAATGATAAAAACATTCAGCCGGCCGACAGCTACGAGAAAATGCAAGAGCGGGCGAAGCAAAAGGGTTTTCCTTTTGTCTATCTGTACGATGAAACGCAGGAAATTGCCCGCGCATACGGAGCTACACGCACGCCTCATGTATATCTGCTGGACAAAGACCTCCGGGTGCGTTACATCGGCGCCATTGACGATAATCACGAGAATCCTGAAGAGGTGAAAGAACGCTACCTAGAGAATGCCATTGAAGCCCTCCTGGCAGGCAAGGAAGTACCTCGCCCAGAGACGAAAGCTGTCGGGTGTACCATCAAATGGCGTGCTTCGAAGTAAGGGATACAGTTTAGGCTCCCAAACGCACACCCAGTAGCAGAAAAACAGTACAGACGAGGAATTGGCCTGCCGTATAAGCCGCCAGCGCGAAGTAATGGCTGCTTTGCCAGAGGCCCCAGCTTTCTGCGGTGAATGTGGAGTACGTGCTAAAGCCTCCACAGAAGCCCGTTATTAGGAGCAGCCGCCGTTCGTCCGATAGCCAGTTGTGGCCTTGCCAAGCCAAAAACAAGCCAAGGAGGAAGCAGGCTATGGCATTGGCGGCAAAGGTAGCCCAGGGAAAATGCATCTGCCAAGGTCGAATGAGTAGCCAGACGCCATAGCGGCAAAGGCTCCCAATGCCTCCACCCAGGAAAACTAAAAAAAAAGGCTTGATCATGATGCTGCCAATGCAAAAGAGCGGCGGGTTTCCTTGAGGAACGCCCCACCGCTCTTGTTTCTATATCTGAAAGGCTCAGGTTTATTGTCCCTGTGAGCAATTAACCGCGGCCAGCTGTTTAGAAGGGCGATTCACTCCGTGGGTTTGCGCCCACCAATGAGCATGTCCTGGTAGTCTTTCAGATCCTCCCACTGGCCATTGACCGCAAAGCGGGCCTGCGCTGGCCACGTAGCAGGGTCATGCACCTGATAGCGCGGACCTGCGGCTTCCAAAATTTCGCGCAAGCGCTCTACCGAGGCATTGGCTAAGGCTTCCCAAGTGTCAATGCCGGCCTCCAGTAAGATTTGCTCAATTTTCGGGCCGATGCCTTCGATGATTTTCAGGTCATTGAGCTTCGGCTCTTTTTTACTCGCCTTTTTAGGCGTAGGCCCGCTGACGACTTCTGTCGGTGTCTCAATCGTTGCCACTGCTTCTT
>JBEQAD010000295.1:0-998 GCA_041640515.1 Saprospiraceae bacterium
ACTTTTAATAACCTAAACACTTGGATGCCCTGTTCATTTCTCAAATTTAACAACAGGTTTACAGAGGGACACTACCTTTGATTTATATTAAGTTCAAGACTTCTACTATGAAATTACGCTGGATGTGGGCAGCTACTCTTTGCCTTTATGGGCTTGTCTCTGTAAATGGCCAACGTACCCTTGACCGCCCGCGCCTCATCGTCGGCATTGTCGTAGACCAAATGCGCTACGACTACCTCTACCGATATTACGACCACTATAGCGACGGTGGCTTTAAGCGACTGCTGCGCGAGGGCTTTTCGTGCGAAAATACGCTATACAATTACGCCCCCACGTACACTGCGCCCGGGCATGCAGCCATCTACACGGGCACAACACCCTCACTCAACGGCATCGTTGCCAACGAATGGTATGAACGCAAAGAGAAGCGCAAGCGCTATGTTACGGAAGACAGCTCTGTCTATACCATCAATGCTAAAGGACAAACCAAAGAGCATGCTGGGCTGCATTCACCAAGAGTGCTCCTGAGTAGTACTATAACCGATGAGCTGCGTTTGGCTACGGCCATGCAGTCCAAAGTGGTGGGCGTTTGCTTGAAAGACCGCGGGAGCATTTTGCCTGCTGGACATTTTCCCAATGCTTGCTATTGGTTTGAAGATAAAACGGGGCATTGGATCACCTCTTCTTATTATGAGGCTCAACTGCCTGAGTGGGTAAAGGCATTTAATCAACAAAATCGAGCGCAGCGTTACCTCGACGGGGAGTGGGATAAACTCTATCCAAAGCCCTATTCCGAAAGCTTTGAAGGCTGGGAACCGTACAAAGCGGGCAAATATGAGCCTATCTCGAGGATATTGCCACGCCGGTTTTCTTATGATATGAAATTCTGGCGAGATAGTCTTTTTAAGGAATATGGGTATAGCTTGCTGCGATTTACTCCTGGAGGCAACACCATTACGATGGATTTTGCCTTAGAGGCTATAGATAAAATGGAACTT
>JBEQAD010000295.1:1008-3856 GCA_041640515.1 Saprospiraceae bacterium
ATGAGTACCCGGATATGTTGTGTCTTAGTTTTTCGACTCCTGACTACTGCGGCCATCAATTCGGCATTCACGCAGAGGAGGTACAGGATATTTACTTAAGACTTGACTTGGAGATTGCTCGATTGCTGAAATTTCTTGATGAGCGCTTTGGAAAACACAACGTGTTGGTCTTTTTGACCGCTGATCACGGCGCGGCGGAGACCCCTAGGCATCTCAAGGAAGCCCTCAAAATGCCTGTGGACGTGTTCAATGGGAAGCGTTTAGAAGCCGCCTTGAATTCTTCTCTTAATGCTCGTTTTGGGTCAGCAGGAAAGGACAACTCAGACAAGTGGGTGCTTGCTGTGCACAACGAGCAACTGTGGCTCAATGACTCATTAATAAAGCGTCGAAATCTTTCTGAAAAAGAGGTGATAAAGGCCATAAAGGACATCATGCGGAGCATGCCAGGTGTGTATGATGTGCTCACGGTACAGGAAGCCATGCAGTTACCCTCGGAGTACCCTTTTATCGCGGAAATCCGGCGTGGGCTACACCCCAAGCGCTCGGGCGATGTGCTTTTCCTTTTAGAGCCAGGCTGGCATGCCGACGATAAATACTTTTCGGAGGGCGGCACCACTCATGGTTCGCCGTATCCTTACGATACGCATGTGCCACTGATCTGGTACGGTTGGAAAATCAGGCCGGGCCGTACGATGCAGCCGGTCAGCATAACCGACGTTGCACCTACCCTATCGGCCATGCTGCACATAATGCGCCCCAACGGCTGCACGGGCAAAATTATTGAGACTTTGTGGAGCGATTGAGCCTTGTTGAAGCGGGTTTATAGCGCCATTAGTTTAGCAAAGCGCAGTACTAAGCGGCGCTCAGGTAGTTCGTCATTCTGAAAGGCGATGGTAGCCACCCGGTTTTCGCGAGCGCCATCTACACTCTTGACGATGCCTTCGCCAAACTTGAGGTGAAACACACGAGTGCCCGGCACAATAGCTTCTGGAGGCGAGGGTACGAAGTTGTCAGGCGGCTCAGGTTGAGGGAACACCTTTGGTGTGGGTCGACGGTTAAAATAGCCCGACACACTGGCGCTCGTAGGTTCTGAAGCAGCTCTGCGCGAACCAATGCCTCCTAAGTTTTCGTAGTGTTCGCGGTCAATTTCGCTTAAGAAGCGCGAAGGACTGCTCTCACGCAGCTGCCCGTTGCGGTAGCGCACATTGGCATAGGAGAGGGTGAGTAGCTCCTTAGCGCGGGTAATGGCCACATAAAAAAGCCGTCGCTCTTCATCCAGACCGCCAGGGTTTTCCATAGCAAAATAAGAGGGGAAGAGTGTTTCCTCCATGCCCGTAATGAAAACGCTGCGGAACTCTAGCCCTTTGGCTGAGTGAACGCTCATGAGCGTAATGTAGTCGGGGCTATCGCTCGACAAGTCGGCATCGGTGAGCAAGGTAACGGTCTGCAAATAAGCGGCTAAGGAAGCATCAGGTACTTCGACGGGAGCTCCCCCGTCAGTGGCTATGGGCAATTGCTCTAAGGCGTTGTGGGTAAACTCGCTGATAGCATCTATTACCGCGTTCGCATTTTCCAAACGTCCTATCCCTTCCTCGGTGCCAACGTCACTTTTCAAACTCTCCCACAGGCCCGATTGGTAGTAGATATCCTTGGCGATAACATCGGCAGATTCCAGTTGGGCGCGGCGCTGCCAACTGGTTACCAAGGCGCGGAAATTGAGCACCGCTTTGCGCGCTCGCTCAGGGAGTTCTACAGTGATCAGGGCATCCCACAGCGGCAAATTATGAGCAGCGGCATGCTGTCGGATTTTATCTACGGTAGCGTCGCTAATGCCGCGTGTGGGGTAGTTGATAATGCGTACCAAAGCCTCCTCGTCGTAGGGGTTGACGGTCAGGCGCAGGTATGCCAACAGGTCTTTAACTTCTTTGCGCTGGTAAAACGATAGGCCGCCAAATACGCGATAAAGCAAGTTTTGGCGGCGCAAATGCTCTTCGAACTTACGGCTTTGGGCGTTGGTGCGGTACAAAATAGCTATGTCGCCGTTGCGGAGATGAAAGCGGTTTTTTTGTTCTAAAATAAGGTCGGCTACACGGCGGGCTTCGTCGTCGTCCGTCAAGCAGCGCAGTAAGCGGATTTTGTAGCTGTCGGTGCGGCTTGTCCAAATGGTTTTCTTCAGCTGGCGCTGGTTATGGCTGATGAGCTCATTGGCTGCAGCGACGATGTGATGCGTGCTGCGGTAATTCTGCTCCAGTTTGAAGGTCTGGAGTCGGGGGAAGTCTTTGCTGAAGTCAAGGATGTTGTCAATAGTAGCGCCTCGGAAGGCGTAAATGCTTTGGGCGTCGTCGCCTACGGCAAAAAGGTTCTCAGGGCTGTTTGGATACTTAGTCAGCAAGTGCAAAATAGCATACTGGAGGGAGTTAGTATCCTGAAACTCATCTACGTGCAGGTATCGGAAGCGCTCGCGGTATTTTTCGGCTATTTCGGGGTGATCGCGCAACAGATGGTGCATCTGCAGCAACAGGTCGTCAAAGTCCATGGCGCCAGCGCGGCGGCACCGGGCGACGTATTGCTCGTAAATATCTGCAAGAAAAGGGCGCCGAGCCGCACGGTCTTGCTCCTGCATCAGCTCGTTAGCGCGGTAGAGCTCTGGCGTAATGAGGTTGCTTTTAGCCAGCGAGATGCGCGACCGGATGGCGTTGGGGTTGTATTGCTGCGGGTCGAGACTCTTTTCCCTGATGAGGGCGCGCAGGAGACTGATGGTGTCGTCGGTGTCGTAAATAGAAAAGGTAGAGGGGTAGCCAATGTAAGCCGCCTCGGCGCGTAGGATACGCGCGAAGACAGCGTGGAA
>JBEQAD010000296.1:0-3841 GCA_041640515.1 Saprospiraceae bacterium
GAGGCGCTCAAAGTCGTAGGTGACCCGCTTGTTTCGGATGGAGCGCTCTAAGCCTTTGATAATGAGCTTAGCAGCCTTGTTCCAGCCGAGATACTCTAACATCATAACGCCAGAGAGGATGACTGAAGAGGGATTAACCATGTCTTTGCCGGCGTATTTGGGTGCGGTGCCGTGAGTGGCCTCAAAGATGGCGTGGCCCGTAAGGTAGTTGATGTTGGCACCCGGGGCGATGCCGATACCGCCTACCTGTGCGGCTAAAGCGTCGGAGATATAATCGCCGTTGAGGTTGAGGGTGGCGATAACGTCGTACTCAGCGGGGCGGAGGAGAATTTGTTGAAGGAACGCATCGGCGATGACATCCTTGACGATCAACTTGCCTGTAGCGATGGCTTCGCTTTGGGCACGGTTAGCGATTTCCTCGCCCTGGGCTTCTTTAATACGCTCGTATTGTGCCCACGTAAAGACGTAATTGCCGTATTCCCGTTCTGCTAAGGCGTAGCCCCAGTCCTTGAATTTGCCCTCCGTAAATTTCATGATATTGCCTTTGTGTACCAGCGTAACGGATTTGCGCTTGTGCTTAAGGGCATATTCGATAGCGGCACGCACTAAGCGCTCTGTACCTTCTACGGATACCGGCTTTACTCCCAACGAGGAGGTCTGCGGGAAACGTATTTTCTTAATACCCATTTCGTTCTGCAAGAAATCGAGCAATTTCTGACACTCAGGCGTCCCCTGAAGGTATTCGATGCCAGCGTAGATGTCTTCGGTGTTCTCACGGAAGATGACCATGTCCACCAGCCCGGGCTGCTTGACGGGGCTAGGGACACCGCGAAACCAGCGCACGGGCCGCACGCACGCATACAGGTCGAGCTGCTGGCGCAGGGCTACATTGAGCGAACGGATGCCGCCCCCCACCGGCGTAGTCAAAGGGCCTTTGATAGCTACTTTATACTGGTTGATGACGTCTAATGTCTCCTGAGGGAGCCAATCACCCGTCTGGTGAAAGGCTTTCTCGCCAGCGAGCACTTCTCGCCAAACGATTTTCTTCTTTCCGCCAAAGGCTTTTTGCACTGCCGCATCAAAGACGCGCACCGACGCCGCCCAGATATCTGGACCGGTGCCGTCGCCTTCGATGTAAGGAATAATGGGGTCGTCAGGTACTTGCAGTTTGCCCCGCTGAATGGTAATAGCTGTTCCTTGCATAAGTGTCCTCGTAAAACAAAAGAACTTGGTCGCGGCGAAGGTAGGTGAAACACAAAAACGAGCCATCTTACTCGCATATCTTTTCACCAAATAAGCGATGCTGAAAGAGACTACCGTTGCTTAAACGCTTTATTTCGACGCTGGCGGTTTCACTTTTTCTTGGAATAGGCTTACAAAGTCGCCTGGGTCAGAAAGCAATTTTCGATTATTTCCATCTAAGCAAGCAAAGTTAGGTTTACAGCCGGTGAAATAGATAGTAACGCCCTGAGGCAGTAGATCGCATCGCAACTTATTAGACCTGTTGCTTCCTAAATCATGCACGCCGTCGGTATTGCAGTAAAGCCATTTTTCATAATACCGCACGCGGTCGCTTTTCAGGAAAATGGCGGCTTTCTCAAAGAAACCATTTAGGTCGGTGTATCTCGAGTTGCGCTTCTTGAGCATCGCATCTGCAGCGCGCACAAAGGCATCTATTCGCCGTTGGTTTTCGCCCTCTATGCGCTTTCTCTCTCTTTGGTATTCTTCTAATTTTTTGCGGTACTCCTGCCGCAGCTGTGCGCGCTCCTTCAGGCTGCTGCTGAGATTAGGTGAGGGTTCCTTCACCCTCGGAGGGAATTTTTCAATTTCGCACGTGATAAATCCCGATGGTGTAGGGTCTCCAACAGTGTACAGCTTGACAATGCCACCTCGCTCACTCTGCTCAACAGCGCGACACAAAGAATGAACGTATTCTGCAGTAAGGCTGTAATTCCTTTGAAAAGAACTGCTTATGTCTTCCCCAATAGCTAAAGCAATAGGGGGAAGTTCCTTTTCTGTTTGCAGCAAAGAGAGAGGTTGAAAGGAGCCCATAAGCAGGCCCCCGGCAGCTATTGAGGGGAGTAGCCAATAGACTTTCATTAAGCTGAAATTTTTTCAGTAAATGTACAGCAAGGGCATTCGGCATGAGATCAATCGGTCTCCAGCTCAGGCTCCAGTATCCGAGGGCTGAGCAAGTCGGCGAAGAGTCAGAGTACGTCTGGAGCGCTTCGGGGTCGTGTTGGTCTTTACGCGCAGGGTTTGCGCTCTTTTAACGGGTCTGCTAAGTCAATAAAATGTTCAGAGTATGTCTGGAACGGCCCGAGATAATCTCGATTTTCTATGCGAACGGAGACCAAATGATCCCACTCGCCATTCCAGTAGAGCACAGCCTTGCCGTTTTGGTCGGTACAAAAATCGCCTGTTTTGGCGCCATTGGGCAGAATACCGAAGATAGCTATTTTGGCTCCGGGCGTGAGGTCGCTGTTGCGGATGTTAAACTCAATTTTTCCGAAGTTAGGGTTGAGGTAGTTATCGTCTTGCGCGCTGCGCAGGCGGTGACGCATTTTCGAGCGCTCCAAGTCGCCCGACTCCTCGAAGGACTCGTTATGTCGCTCCGCTTTGGAGGCGTACTCCACGGCTTCGGTGTCTAAGCGACTACAAGCTTCTTTGTAGGCCATGAAATTTTCATACTCAACCTGACGGCGGCGGCGCATAAACAGCCACCGAAGACTATACCACACATAATCGCCTGTGAGGAACTCGCCTAAAATAATCGCTACAGGCAGCACAAGGAGCACTTGTCCTAAAAATGTCTGTCTGTCTTCCTCCTCCGTCACTAACTGCTGCCGAAGATATGCTGTCATGGCGACCAATAATAAAAGTAAAATCCCGGACCCAAAGGCCAGCCAACGAGCGCGTCGGAATTCCTCATCCATGTATTTGTCAATTAGCGAGGGTGGAGCCTGTGTTTTTTTGATGAAAATGTAGTTCCACCGCTCCCACGCCTGCACATCGCTCGACCAGCCCTTAGCAATAAAGCGGGCGGTCATCACAGCCCATCCATTAATGAGCAGGCATAGGACAAAGATGGCCGCGTTGGACCAGAAAGGATTATTGCTCAGGACCAACCCCGCAGACTCTACCAGCACCCTGAAGATCTCCCAGCTGAAAATGAAATCAGAAACTAAAAAAATGACAAATAGAACATTGTGGAGTACTATCGGGGAGCTGATCATGATTCTACGCCACCAGGTGAGAGCCGCCTCCGCCTCATCATAACGAAGCTTGTGCTGGTAGCCGACATTCGCTAGCTTAGCAGCCTCCTTGGCTAAGGCTAATGCGTAAGAGCCGTTAGATTGGGTTTCGGTATAGTAGTCCAGTTTTCCCATATTTGTTCTGATTTTCGGTGTGTGTGTATTGAAAAACTCAGAGCGCTTTTAGGAGCAGTAGCCTCCCTTACCGTCATATTGGTATGAAGTTCTTACCAATCACCATGCCGAAAAACACCAAAACAAACCTTTCCCTAAACGAAATGCGCCTTTTAATAAGAAAATAGCGCGCGGGCAGGGCTTCCCGAATCTTCGTATTAAAAAAAAACAGGCCATCCCGAGAGGGGATGGCCTGAAGGGAATTTTTACAACAGGGGAGTATTCAAGGACGCTGTACCATGAATTTGCGCACCTGAATGCCGTTATCGGAGCGAATCTCAAACTGATACGTTCCTGCAGGTAGCTTGCCCACTTCGATACGCTCGGCGAATGCCCCAGCGGGCAGTACACCCAGATTACCCTCTAAGAGGAGGCGTCCCGTAAAGTCACGCACGGCATAGCGCAGTGGGGTG
>JBEQAD010000297.1:0-3838 GCA_041640515.1 Saprospiraceae bacterium
TCCGTGCCCCAGGTAGGTGCGCTGTTTAAAAGGTATTCGTCGGCTTGTTGTACGGTAATCACGGCAAGAGCTGCAGGGTTGTGTCTATTTTTGGGCGAAAAATATGGACACTTCTTTGCAGCCTCACCTTCCGCCTTTGAAAGGGCTGGTGCTGGTCGGAGGACGCTCGACCCGCATGGGCCAGGACAAAGGTTTGATGTGCTGGCACGGTCAGCCGCAGCGGCTCTACCTCGCCGCGCTCATGGAGCGCCTGGGCATTCCAGTCTACCTTTCGTGCCGCCCCGATCAGGTCGCTGACCTGACGGGCTACCGGCTAGTGGTGGACAGGGTGCCCGATGCCGGTCCATTGGGGGCGCTGTATTCCGCTTTTTGCGAGGACCCCGAAGCCGCCTGGCTGGTGGTGGCGTGCGACATGCCTCTGCTCGACGAGGCTGCCCTTCGCGAATTGATTACCCAGCGGTGCCCCGATAGCGGCGGTACCGCCTACCGAGCGCCCGCCTTCGACGATGGTTCGCCCGACCCGCTTTTTGCCATTTGGGAGCCGGCAGCCTTTCCGACGATTCGCGAACGCCTAACCGCTGGCCAGCGCTGTGCCCGAAAAGCCCTCATGGCCGCTGGGGCCTGCGTGCTTGACCCACCTCGCCCTGAAGTGCTGGCTAACGCCAACACACCACAAGAGGCCGCCGCCCTGATGCAGCGCTTTACGCCTTCCTAAAAAAGCGGCTATGTATTTTCCATCTCGTTGTTTTCTCTTTGCTGATTATGAAAATGCCCATCATACATACCGATGAGTTGCACCGCCGCTTGTACGCTACGGATGCGTCCATTTTTCGCGAACTACCCGCCGGCGTGGCTTATCCGCGCGATGCAGAAGATATTGAGCGCTTAGTGCATTACGCACGCGAACGCGGCCTATCGCTCATCCCGCGCTCGGCGGGCACCTCGTTGGCCGGCCAATGCGTGGGCACAGGCATTGTCGTAGATGTCTCGCGCCACATGACGCGCATTTTGGAAATCAACCCGGAAGAGCGCTGGGTGCGGGTACAGCCGGGTGTCATCCGCGATGAGCTCAACTTAGCTCTCAAGCCTTACGGGTTATTCTTTGCACCCAACACCTCTACGGCAAATCGCTGCATGTTGGGAGGTATGGTAGGCAATAACTCTTGCGGCACCACATCGCTGGTGTATGGCACTACGCGCGACCATCTGCTGGCCTTGCGCACGGTGCTGAGCGATGGTACAGAAGCGCACTTCCACGCGGTTTCGCCCGAGCAGTTCCAACAAAAATGCCTTCTGGACGGATTGGAAGGCCGCGTTTATCGGCACATTCACGAGGTACTCTCTCGCCCAGAGGTACAAGCTGAAATCCGGAAAGAATACCCACGACCTGAAATTCGCCGCCGCAACACAGGCTATGCCGTTGACCTGTTGCTGCGCTCCAACGTATTCACCCCTGGTGGACCGGACTTTAATTTTTGCGCCATGCTGGCCGGTTCGGAGGGCACGTTAGCCATCAGCACAGAAATCGTGCTCAACGCAGTGCCCCTGCCTGAGCCGCACGACGTCGTACTGTGTGCCCACTTTGGCGACATGCAAGAGTGCCTGCGCGCCGTAGTGGTGGCTGTGCAACACTGCCCTACGGCCTGCGAGCTCATGGATAACCTTATTCTGGGATGCGCTCGAGCCAATCGCGAGCAGGCGCGCAACAGCTTTTTCATCGAAGGCGACCCGGCAGCCGTGCTGATGATCGAATTTCGGGGACAAAGTCCGGAGGAGGCCCAGCGCAAGGCGCAAGCCCTCATTGCCGATTTTCGGGCGCAGGGCTTTGGGTATGCCTTCCCCATCGTGTCGGCCCCTCAGTCGAAACGCGTGTGGGAACTGCGCAACGCTGGTTTAGGGGTACTGTCCAATATGCCGGGGGCAGCTAAGGGCATTCCCTGCATCGAAGATACAGCCGTAGCCGTCACTGACCTGCCCGCTTACATTGGTGAATTTGAGGAACTCATGGCCCGCTTTGGGCAAAAGTCGGTGTACTATGCCCACGCTGGCGATGGCGAACTCCACCTGCGGCCTATTTTGAATTTGAAAAAAGAGGAAGACCGCCAGCGTCTGCGCGAAATTGGCGAAGCCATGGCGCGCCTGGTCAAGAAGTACGGCGGCTCGCTCAGCGGCGAACACGGCGACGGGCGCGTGCGTGCAGAGTTCATCCCAATCGCCCTGGGGCAAAAAAACTACGAACTGCTGCGCGACATCAAGCGCACGTGGGACCCAGAGGGCATCCTCAACCCGGGTAAAATCGTGGATGCCCCACCCATGAACACCTCGCTGCGCTATGAAGCTGGGCAACAGGACCGCCCCTTCGACACTGTGCTGGACTTTCCCGATGGCATCCTGCGCGCCGTCGAGAAGTGCAATGGCTCGGGCGATTGCCGCCGCCTCGACTTTGCCGGTGGCACCATGTGTCCCAGCTACCGCGCCACCCGCGAGGAAAAGGACAGTACCCGCGCTCGAGCCAATGCCTTGCGCGAGTTTCTCACTCGTAGCCAGCGCGCTAACCCTTTTAGCCATGAGGAGTTGTACGAGGTCATGGATTTGTGCCTGTCCTGCAAAGGCTGCGCGTCGGAGTGCCCGTCCAATGTGGATATGGCCGCTATGAAGGCCGAATTTCTCCACCAATACTACCAGACCCACGGAGTTCCCTGGCGCGCCCGCGCCTTTGCCCACATAGCCGATATATACCGCGTGGGTGCCCGTGCTCCCTCCGTGGCGAATTTTTTTCTAAACAACCCGCTGATGGCTCACTGGCTAAAGCGCCTGCTGGGCATTGCTCCTCCGCGAAGCCTGCCTACGCTGCACCGCACTACCTTGCGCCGCTGGTGGCAGCAACACCGCGCCGACCTGCAGCCCGGGGCCGCTCCCAAAGGGCGGGTTTACTTGTTTTGCGACGAATTTACCCAATATACCGACGTCGAAGTGGGCATAGCCGCCCTCCGCTTATTGGCCCGCCTCGGCTATCAAGTAGAGATGGTCGAGCACCCCGAGAGCGGCCGAGCCGCCATTTCTAAGGGGCTCCTGCTGCGCGCACGAGCGCTGGCCGAAGAACAGGTGCGCACTTTTCAACACCGCGTTAGCGAGCAAACGCCACTGGTGGGCATCGAACCCTCCGCTATCCTTTCTTTCCGCGATGAATACCCGCGCTTGGTACCACCAGACATGCGCCCTGCTGCTCAGCAATTGGGCCAGCACACCCTGTTACTGGAA
Organism: Saprospiraceae bacterium; assembly: GCA_041640515.1. GTDB lineage: Bacteria > Bacteroidota > Bacteroidia > Chitinophagales > Saprospiraceae > M3007. Next base: position 3,262 of record JBEQAD010000297.1, read on the forward strand.
GAGTTCCTCTTCCGCGAAGCCCAAAAGGGAAACCTCGGGCCGGAGCAGTTCACTACAGAAGCGCGCCACGTGTGGCTACACGGGCATTGCCACCAAAAGGCGCTGGCCAATGCGGAAACCAGTGCGTGGGTGCTCGGTTTGCCTGAGCGCTACACAGTGTCGGTGATTCCTTCTGGTTGTTGTGGCATGGCTGGTTCCTTTGGCTACGAACAGGAACACTACGACATAAGCATGCGTATCGGGGAACTGGTGCTGTTGCCTGCTGTACGCACCTTGCCACCTGACGCTATCCTCGCGGCCCCGGGTACCAGTTGTCGGCACCAAATCTTCGACGGCACCGGGCGCGTGGCGCTGCACCCTGCTCAGGTGCTCTGGAAGGCACTGCGGAGCAAATGATAGGCCCTCCCAATACCCAACGGCCTTGCCGCCCCCATAAAAAGGCTGGTTGGGCTAAGAAATCAGACCGCAGCATTTGAAGGCAGCGAAACTCTGCCTCAGTGAACGCCGTGAAATGGCACTCCTGGGTATATGGTATATAAAGCACCAGGGCACTGGCGGAAATCATCTTTCGCAGGAG
>JBEQAD010000298.1:0-3815 GCA_041640515.1 Saprospiraceae bacterium
CGATCAATGCCTTCGGAAGTGGTAGCGGCCAGGGTGTCCGCTACGCCTGGAGCACGGCTAACGGCAATATTGTTAGTGGTGCCAACACCTCGACTCCTGTGGTCAATGCTGGCGGCCGCTACCTAGTCATCGTTACCGACAATTATAATGGCTGTACTACTACTGCAGAAGTCACCGTACCTGTGAACAACCAAAAACCCGCCATTGCCGTAGCGCCGCCAACCCTGCTCACCTGCGTGGTGAAGCAAACCATCCTCGATGCTTCTAGCAGCGCTCAGGGTAATCAGTACACCTACACCTGGACAGGTCCGGGCATTGTTTCTGGTGGTCAAACGCTCACACCTGTAGTCAACCAACCGGGCGCATATACCTTGCTCATCCTCAACGAGCAGAACGGCTGTACTTCGACGATCACTGCGGAGGTGCTCCAAGACGTACAGCCACCGGCCGCTCAAGCAGGAGGTGATTTCGAACTTACTTGCTCTGTCGAGCAAGGGACACTTCACGCCAATGGTTCGGCCTCGGGGCCAAACATTACCTACCAATGGACGACCACCGGTGGTAATATCCTATCGGGAGCAACCTCACCCAACCCTGTAGTGAATGCGCCCGGCACCTACACACTCCTAGTTACCAATACGCTGAACGGATGTACGGCTACGGATATCGCTGTGGTAACGAAGAACACGAATTACCCCGCCGGGCTGAAACTTTTCACTCAGCCGCCCAGCTGCGATGGGCGCAAAGGCACCATCCGCTTTGAAGAGGTGCAAGGGGGCGTCGGGCCCTATCTGTATTCCATCGATGGCGGAAATACCTTCCTCGCAGCCAACCAGTTCACCAATCTCTTGCCTGGACAGTACTCGCTCGTAGTACAAGACGCCAACGGTTGCGAATATGAGCAATGGCTCGTCTTTCCTGTACCCATCCAACCGGTGGTCAATCTGGGGCCAGAGATACGCCTCAATTTCGGCGAATCTCACACACTCCGCGCTTTTATCAACCTTCCTTACTACGAGGTGGACACCATCATCTGGTCGCCTATCGAAAGCATTACCCGCACAAACCGTCCAGATGTAGTCCTCGTTCGGCCCTTTACCGATACGGAATACCAGGTGCGCGTGATTAATAAAGAAGGGTGCGAAGCCGTCGCCCGCGTTTTAGTACGTGTGGCTGATCCCAATTTGTGGGCACCCAATGCCATCAGCCCCACCAAAGGACAAGGCCGCAACGACGTCTTCCTCATTTTTGCCGCTCCCAATACGGTCAACAAAATCAACTCTCTGCAGATCTACGACCGCTGGGGCAACCTCATTTTCCGGCAGCAGAACATCGAACCTAACAACCCTAAGTACGGTTGGGATGGCCACTTCCGAGGCCAACCCATGAATCCAGCGGTCTTTGTGTGGTGGGCTGAAATTGAACTGGCCAGCGGCCAAGTCATCCTCATGAAAGGTGACTTGACCCTCGTGGATTGAGACCGCTCGGATGTGGTGTGCTTTTCCTTTCTCTTCGCAGGGACTCTGCCGCAGAGCCTCGCAAGGAGAAAGGAAAAGCACACTAACAGGAATTCAGCCCGCAAAAGCAGAAAAGGCCTCGAACAAGCAGAAAACTCGTTAGCCTTGGCATATCTTTTCAAAAAAACGCATCCTCGGCGTGGCGTATGGCCTTCAGCTCACCTTGCTTCAAAAGAACGGAGACAATATCGAAGCGAATTTCACCCTCGTAACCTGTGGCCTCCATGTAGGCGCCGGCTGTGCGGGCAATATGATCTTGCTTTTTGCGATTGACAGCCTCTTCCGGCCCGCCAAAACCATCAAGCGCGCGCGTTTTCACTTCAACAAACACTAGACAACCCTCAGGCGACCACGCCACAATATCCACTTCGCCTTTGCCCGAGCGAAAGTTTCGCCGGACAATCTGGTAGCCCTTTTCTTTCAAGTATTGGGCGGCAAGGTCTTCACCTATTCGTCCTATGTCCAGGTTTTCCATACTCATTCATACCAGCGCCGTTTGCCCTCTAACCAGTCCACATAGGGCACGGAGCCGAGGCGAAATTTAAGGGGTAACCCTACGCGCTGACTCCAGTGGTGTTCTATTCGACAAAAGAGCGGCATAGGATCTGGCTTGAATACCACCGACGGCTGCAGACGCACTTGGGGAGAAGCATGGTTATCCAAGGGAAAAAGAAGCAAAGGCCTCTCCCATCTACCCGTAGTAGCTGGGAGCATCTCATCAGAGGAAGATTGCGCTTTGGCTAAAGATAGGAGCAATAGCAAACACATTGCACCGCCCCAGCGCAGGATAAGGCGCGCCTCCATTTGCCTGTTTCTATTTGATGATGACCAGCTTTTCAAAATCGCTTTCCGCCGTAACAGCGCGTCCGTTCAGGTCGGTGCCGCGAACACGCACGCGATAGAGATAGACGCCGCGGGCCAGCGGTTCGTCGTAGTCATCGCGTCCGTTCCAGGCGATATCAGTTACGCGGAAACCTTCGGCTACTGCGGAATGGTGCAAGGTTTTGACGAGTTTGCCCGATACGGTGAATATGCTGATTTGCACATCGAGCATCTGGCCGGCCAGGTTGTGTTCGAACTGGAAGTGGGTGTTGGTGCTGAATGGGTTGGGGTAATTCAGCACGTGCTTCAATGCCGCCTTGCCGTCTTCCGCGACGATAAACTCAGTGTAGCCTTCCCCCGGGTTATTGGCCACATCCCAGCCTTTGGCGCGCACTGTATGCCGCCCAGGGGCCAGGCCGCGCAGCGGGTACAGCGCTTGTCCGCGGCGGGCGTCGTCCTGGGCGCTTTCATAGAAATCGTTGAGCACTAGTGTTTCCAGGACGTTGTCATCTAAAACAGCCGTCAGGTCATGCCCTAAGCCTGCCCCGGTAACGTTCATGCCGTAGTCGTCGGTACACTTGACCAGCAGGATAGGGCTTCGGTTGGTGATGCCACCCAGCACAAAGTCCTCGTTGTTGAGGAAGACCTGAATGACAGGTGGTGTGTCGTCTTTGAGGCCCTCAAATGTACCACCCACGACGATGGACGTATCCGCTCCGGCAGCATCGAAGGGCGTGCCGTTTTCGGCATAATAGCTGATCTTGCCAAAGCCAAACGCATAGTTGATATCCTTAGGAATGACGAAACTGAGGCTAAAGCGACCGTTGGTAACTGTAGCCCTGCCTCGAAAAAGGATGCTGTTCTGCACCTCAAAGGGGAACATCGGGCTAGAGGGGTCTTGAGCGAGCGTCTGAAGGCTCCGCTTTTTATCGAACAGAGTAACGAAAACGCGTCCGTTAAAGTCGGATAGAGGATTGCCTTGGAGGTCAGTTACTTCGCCTTCCAGGGCTACAGGCATCAGTGCGCGCAGTGTATCAGGCTGGTTGGGGTTAAAGGGTTTGCCGTTGAGGCGCGTAGTGCGCACGCGATATTCGGGTAAACCCAGGTACATGGCAGGGTCGCCCAGCAGAGTAAACCGGCGGGCGTTCTCTTCTATGAAAGGAGGCAGTACATTTTTGGCCTTTTTCAAAACGTCGCCGATAGTATGGTAGGCGCCCTGTTGGTCGCGCTCAAAAATGACGTTTTGCACCGCATCCGTAAGGGCATTGTTGCCATTGATGAATACAGAGCGCACTGTAGTAAATAACCCTATTGCGCCAGAGTTCGGCTTGAGGAGGGCCTGCTCCCCCCCTGTAAAGGTGGTATAGTCATCGAAACCACCAAACGAACAAGTGGCTGTAATGATGAGTGGATATCGGTCAGCGTTGTTCCAACCGGCAATATCAGTATTATCAATGACGCGCTCTTGTGCCCAGC
>JBEQAD010000299.1:0-3781 GCA_041640515.1 Saprospiraceae bacterium
CGATGGTTAACGATATCTCCGCTGGACGCTGGGACGAGGCACTGCTCCCTGTCGTGGCCCGGTATCGTTGTCCTTACATTCTTATGCACGCTCAAGGCACACCCAAAACCATGCAACTGGCACCAGCATACGCCGACGTGGTAGAGGAGGTGCTGGACTTTTTCATCAAGAAGATAGGCCAGTTGCGTGCGCTTGGCATTGTTGACATTGTTGCAGATCCAGGCTTTGGCTTTGGTAAAACCCTTGCACACAACTACACCCTGCTGCGCCACTTGTCGGCGATAGAGGCCGTTCTGCAGGTGCCGATGCTGGTAGGCGTGTCGCGCAAGTCTATGGTTTGTCGCCTGTTGGGCATCAAGCCGGAAGAGGCGCTCAACGGCACTACGGCTCTGCACGTGTTGGCCCTGCGACAGGGAGCGCGTCTCCTGCGAGCACACGACGTGCGCGAGGCTGTGCAGGCCATTCGGATCGTAGAGGCGTACGATGCGCCTGGGGAGCTGCAAGCACCCTGAGCAGCGCTCGTCGTAGCTGGCCATAGGGTGTTGCTTGGCTAGGAAGTTTTCGTGGCTACCTTTGCGGGCAGCGCTTCGAAACCCCTGCCCTTGCCTTTATCCCTTTCCCAGCGAAAATCCTGCTCTGCACATGCGTCGACACCCTGCAGCCTTGCCCTTCCTATTTTTTACCGAGATGTGGGAACGCTTTGGCTATTACCTCATGATCGGCATTTTCTTTCTCTACATGACCGACACTCAGACAGGTGGCTTGGGCTTTGATCGAGAGGTAGCTTCCGACATCTATGGGACGTTCATTGCCTTGGTCTATGTTACGCCCTTCATTGGTGGTTTGCTTGCTGACCGCATACTGGGCTATCGGCGCAGCATCATCTTGGGCGGTTCTCTCATGGGCATAGGCTATCTCCTGCTGGCGATTCCCAACAGCATGACGGCGTTCTACACGTCGCTCCTCGTTATGATTTTGGGCAATGGCTTTTTCAAACCCAACATTTCCACCCTGCTGGGCAATCTCTACAACGAGCCTCAGTACCGCGCCCTGAAAGACGACGGCTACAACATTTTCTATATGGGCATCAACATCGGCGCGTTGGTGTGCAATTTCGTCGCGGCCTACCTGCGCAATACCTACGGCTGGGGCTACGCCTTTGCTGCAGCAGGGGTGGGCATGTTCATCGGTGTAGTTACCTTTATCAGCGGCCTGCGCACTATGGGCCATGCTGACGTGCGGCGCGAGACCAACCCTGCGGAGGCGAGCGTCCTAACCTTGCTTTCTTCTGTGCTTTTGCCAGCGTTGCTCACGGGCTTTTTGGCCTGGAATATCCCGGGCAATGTACTTGGCTCCGACTCGACCGATGCCTTCATTTTTGGCTCATTGCCGGTAGTCGCTTTTTTCCTTTGGATATTTAAAAAAGCGGCTCCAGAGGAAAAGCCGCGTATTAAAGCGCTCTTGGCCATTTACGCCGTGGTCATCGTTTTCTGGGCGGTGTTTAAGCAAAACGGCACAGCGCTCACAACCTGGGCAGAGTTTTACACCGACCGCTCCATTCCCACCTGGATGGAAAAGCCCGCGCGCGCTTTGGGGATGGTGCAAGAGGTGAAATACGAGCGCAGCGAATATGCTGTGTATGACTCTCAATTTCGCACAAGAAAAGACCCTCAAACAAAGCAGATAATCAAAGCAGAAGGCATACATCCCTACTTCCTCAATGTGGCGGAACCAGAGCGACCACCGCTGGGTAGCTCGATATCGCTGGTGTCCACCGAGATTTTCCAGTCCGTCAATCCCTTTTTTGTGATCATACTGACGCCGTTGGTGGTTTGGTTTTTTGGCTGGCTGCGGCGAAGGCGTCGCGAGCCAACGACACCAGCAAAAATCGGCTGGGGGCTGATCATTTCGGCGCTCTCTACGTTGGTGACGGTGGCGGCGGTATACAGTTGCCATAACGGCGCATACAAAGCGTCGTCTTGGTGGCTTATTGGCACTTACGCTGTCATTACGGTAGGCGAGCTGTGCCTGAGTCCGATGGGGTTGTCTATGGTATCGAAAATGGCACCGGCGCGCATTGCCGGGCTAATGATGGGCGGATGGCAGCTGGCTACATCCATGGGCAATAAATTGAGTGGCGTGCTGGCCACTATGTGGGACCGCTATGACCACAAAGCAGCCTTCTTTTGGGTTAACTTTGCCTTGCTCTCTTTAGCGGCGCTTGTGCTTTTTGCCATGCTGCGGTGGCTCAATCGCCTGTTTCGGGAACAAGGGCTGTCTTAGAGCAGTAGGCACAGGGCGTGCTCAGGGGGCTTACCATTTGTCTTTTTAAAAATTGCGCGATTATGGCAACGAAACAGCGACTTTTCAAGCAACGTCAGAACACCAAAGGGCAGGACGAAATGCGGAAATTCCTGCTGATAGTTGTGGGCACAGCTCTTGCTCTAATGGTGCTGATGTACTTCATCTTCCGTTGACTCGTCTATTAGTACGAGCGGCCCATGAGCGCAGCGCAGATATGGCGCTGGCGTGGCTTTTTCGCAGCAACAGTGCCTGTGGCGGCAAAGGTTCGGCACACAGTTATTCCATCGTTTGGGGATGGGCAAAAGCGTATCCAGAAACGACGGGCTACCTGATACCTTCTTTGCTGGCATGGGCGCATTTGCGCAGTGACCAGGTATTGTTCCTGTTAGCGCGTCGATTCGGCCAATGGTTGGTAGAGCTGCAGCGGCCTGAGGGTTTCTGGACAGGGGGGATGGTAGGTGAAAATCGCCCAAGTGTATTTAATACGGCCATGATAGTCGACGGCCTCTCTGCCTTAGCAGCGCATGTAGGCCGAGAGAGTGCTGCCGCCACGTCGGCACACAGGGGATTATCCTGGCTGCTCTCGCGCTTGGAAGCCGACGGCGCATGGCGACACGGTTTGTATGTATCTGACTTTGTGCCCGCTTACTACGCCTATGCCGTTTCGGCGGCTTTGCGCACGGCGGAGCGCTTGCAACAACCCGAAGGACGACAGCCACTGCAGCGGGCACTTCACTACTATGCAGGCTTCTTTCGGCCCGATGGCACGCTGGCCAACGCTGGACTGAAACCAGGCCCTTGGGCTTTTACTCACACCATCGCCTATGCCCTGCACGGGCTGTGGGATGCCGCCCAATACTTTCAAGAGAAGACTATCCAGCAGCAAGTGCTTACCTCGTGCCGCGCGCTCTGGGGAACCATAGCGCGACGAGGCCGTATAGCTGGACGCTATCGCGAAGGATGGAGGGGCGACTATTCCTTTACCAGCCCCGTGGGTAATGCCCAGTTGAGTTGCCTCTTTCGCGCCATAGCCCATGACGTATCAGATGCTGCCTTTGGCCAGTGGGCAGACTGGGCCCTCGACTGTGCAATAAAACACCAGTGCCAGAGCCAAAACCCAGGCACGCGAGGTGCCTTGCCGGGTTCAGTGCCTTGGTGGGGGCCATACCTGCGCGGGCGATACCCGAACTGGGGCGTCAAGTTCCTGTTAGATGCGCTTTACGCCGCACGAGCAGCAGTGTAGTAGGGTAGGAGAGGGTCAATGCATGCGGTCGCTCCGAACGGGCAGGTTTTTCATTACCTCAGCCTCGTAGTTGAGGTATTCCTGCCATCGCTGCCAGGTTTTCTCCTGGCCAAAGTAACGCTCGGCCAGGTCGAGAAAAAGCCGATAGTGCCCAGCCTCCGCCCCCATAAAGTTGTAATACCAGTCGCGCAACGCCTCTTCAGCGCACTGCAACGATAACAAACGAAAACGCTC
>JBEQAD010000300.1:0-3777 GCA_041640515.1 Saprospiraceae bacterium
AACTGGGTACCAAACTTCAGGTCTTCTACCCCAAAGGAGAAGGTGGTGTCTGGGTTTCCGATGGTGATGTCGTCTGGGAGCTTAGTCTGGGTGTGTACGCCGCCTTTCAGGCCGAAAGCGAACTGCGCCTGTGCGGCGGCAGCAAGGCACAGGAGCAGGGCAATCAATAGGAGATTCTTCATACTGTATAAAAGTGATTTTGTGGCCCAAAAACGCCTTCTGGAATAAAAACGTATCCGCCTGGTCAGTGCTTTCCATAGTTTAACATGGTCCTAACAAAGCCTTACCTTGACCAACTCGCGTACCTCGCTTCTATTTACGACTTTCCTGTTTCACCTTTGCACTGTAGACGAAGCAGCATCTGCCTGCCATGCAATACATGCCTCACCTACCCATTTTTCACTAACAACGAACGGCAAAATAACCGCGCATCGCTACCGCGCCTATGCTACTACTTATTATCGGGCTGCCGGGTTCGGGTAAAACCACCCTTGCACGGGCTTATGCTGAGCGATATGGCGCTGTGCACCTCAACAGCGACCAAGTGCGTGCAGAGTTGCACCTGCGTGGGCAGTACAGTGCAGCGGCCAAACAGCGTGTGTACGAGGAATTGGTCCGACGTATTCGAGAAGCGCTGCAGGCAGGTCACCGGGTAGTCGTGGATAGCGTGCTCCATCGAGAAGCCGCTCGCGAGCCTTTCCGCGCTGTGGCAGCGGAGTGCGGTGCAGCGTGTCGATGGGTGCTCTTACGTGTGAGCGACGACACCGCCCGCATGCGATTGGCTCGCACCCGACCCGACAGCGAGGCCACTATTGACGTGTATGAGCAACTGCAAGCCGAATGGGAGGAGCTGTCGGACCCTCACCTAACGCTGCACGCCGACGCTATGGCCATGGAAGATTTGCTCAGCACCATACACCACTACACGCTATGAAGGCTCTTCAACACCTGCCGTCCCGGATGCATGGCCAGGCCGACGCCTGGGAAAAACAGGGCGATAGGCGCTGTTTTTTCCAACGCTGCTACGGCACCATGAGCAGCAGCATGGTGCGAGCCATAGACAACGGGCGCTTCCTCGATACCGTCTGGGTCGAGCACTTGCTCCTGCGCTTTGCCGACTATTACTACGACGCTTTACAGCGCTACGATCAACACCGCACTGACACACCAGCCGTCTGGCGATATGTACACGACGCCTCTTTGAAAAAACCACTGCACATCCTGCAGCACCTCTTCCTTCAGTTAGTGCTGGAAGACTTGCTGTGAGCGTCCTCGGCCTTATAGCTGCAGTCATGACAACGGACCAAGTACGCGATATAGCCGCTCGAGCAGCCTACCCAGGTCAAAAGGGCCCTGCGGATGTAGTTGAGACCCACATCTCCTGGGTATTGCTCGCCGCTGATTACGCATTTAAGATTAAGAAGCCGCTTCAGCTGTCTTTCCTCGACTTCAGCACGCTGGAGCGGCGTGCCCACTATTGTGAGGAAGAGGTACGCCTTAATCGGCGGCTCGCGCCTGATATGTATTTAGGAGTGCTTGCCGTACAATCTGACAGCGCCGGACAGATCAGCATCGGCCCTTTTAAGCAGGGATTGCCCCTGCTTGACTATGCGGTCTGGATGCAGCGAATGGACACCGAATGCCAGATGGACCGCCGCCTGTCGGAGCATGCCGTAACATCGGCCGATATGGAAGCGCTGGCCGAGCGGCTGGCTCGTTTCCATCGGGCGAACGTGCTGGACGCCTCAGGAACGCCTGTTGACTTGGCTGAAGAATACCGAACTGATTTCGAAGACCTTTTTGCACTGGCCACCGTGGCCGAGCGACTTCTGGGCGAAACGGCCATATCCTCATTAGAACGCTGGCGCGAGTGCGTGCGTCATTTCTTGGACTCCCACCAACGCCGGCTTCACGAGCGCGCACAGGCTGGTTTCTGGGTAGATGGGCACGGCGACTTACACACGCGCAACATTTTTCTCCTGCCCAATGGCCCAGTAGTGTTCGACTGCATCGAATTCGATGCTCGCCTCCGCCGTTTGGACGTGCTCAACGAACTGGCTTTTCTAATGATGGACCTGGAAGCGCGAGGGCATGCCGCGCTAGCAGAAACGTTCTTAAGCGCCTATACATACCACTGGCCTTGCCTTGAAGGCCCAGAGGACGAGCGCCTGTTAGCATATTTCAAGGCTTATCGGGCTAACGTAAGGCTCAAAATCGCCCTCCTCCTCTGGGAACAACATCCGCAGCCTAACCATGCCCAGTCGGTTAGCTTGTACTGGGATATGCTGGAAAGGTATACCGCTTGCCTGTGAAAAGGCCAACAAGGCTTACTTTTGCCGATGCCGGCTTTCGGGCGACTTTGCGCTAACGCTGGCAAGCAAGAACGTTTCACGCAACATGATGAAGCAAGTATCTCTCTTGAAAAAACTCAGCGTCCTGGTGATGTTATGGGTACTGTGTGGTGGGCTCAACCCGGCGTGGAGCCAGCTTCGGACAAGTTTTAAGGTAGGTCTGAACGTGGCGCGCATGGCTGGTCCTTCGGAAGAAGGCTCCGACGGTACGCCTTTGGAAACTTGGCGTAACACGACGAGTTTCCTTTTAGGCTTGGGCTTTGGCTACTCGATAACGGACGCCCTTGGGCTGCGCGGTGAGCTGATTTACTCCCGACGTGGAGCCAAGTACACTTTTGAAGGGCCATCGTATCGGCTGTTTCGGCACAGCGCTGGCGTTACTGAAGCGCGCGGCCAGTCGCGTTATTTCATCAACATCCAGAACACGTACATAGACCTACCTGTGTTGGCCTATGGGCGATGGAAGGACTTCGAGTTTTCCGCTGGCGTTTACGGAGGGCTGCTGGTGCAGTCCATTGGTGAAGGGTCACTACTTTTCACCAATGGCCGTACAGTGCCGTTGGGCAATGCGGTAGATGACTTGGAGTTTAACCTCCAGCACAACTACCGCAAGGATAAAATTGGCGGTGGTGACTTCAATGAGAAAGTAACCGCTCAGGTGGACGCGCGCCGTGTGGAAATGCCCAAAACCATGGGCGCTTACTACGACTACCCCGAAGGCAGCAGCAAATTGTATCAAGCGCTCGACTACGGCCTGCTGGGCGGTGTGTCGTATTACCTGAGCCGCTCGCTTTTTTTTAGCGTCCGCTTTCAGTACGGCCTAGCCGATATAACTAACGAAAAAGGCGACCTGGCCAAAGCCCAAACAGACAATGGCAAGCCAATTTTCCGCAACGACCGAGACCACAACGTTCTGTGGCAGTTTGCTTTAGGTTTTGGTTTCTAAGCACGCAAATGCTTGCGAGACCTCCTAAGGGTGATTACTGCCCGTAAGCGTTTTTTGTATCTCTCACCTTTGTTTAACCATCCCTGACAGATTATGACGCACAGAAACGCTTTCCGCCCACTCTTATGGGCCTTCATCCTGAGTGGAGCGCTAGTCGCTTGCCAAAAGCTCTCTCTCGATGAAATTGAAGTAGCTGAACGAACGGGCGAATACGCCTTCCCGCTGTTCTCCACCAGCATTGGCCTGCAAGACCTGGTGCTTAAGGTGCTAAACGACTCCCTGGACAGCGACACCATCGTCATTAACCCCGACCAGACGATGACGCTATTCTACAGCGGCAATGTCGCAGAGAAGCCAGCCTCAGACATTTTCCGGTTTTTCAACTTTCCCGAGGTTCCGGTGCCCATCAACGATACTTTCTACGTGTATCCGTTCACCACACCCGACTCGGTGTACATCCGCCGCGTAGAAGTCGCCAGA
>JBEQAD010000301.1:0-3737 GCA_041640515.1 Saprospiraceae bacterium
GTCCTGCTTACTTTTACCCTAGCTTTTTACCATGACATCCGCCTGTAAAATGTGGCTGAAAAACAGCCTTTTTTAATAATTCCCAAGCGTTCTTCTATGCCCAAGCAGCTTTTTTTTATCGTTCTCTTGGCATGTAGTGGATTATCCCTCATTGCTAATGCTCAACCTGTGGTGTACAAAGACGTTTCCAGCTTGATTACAGGAACTTGGTCGGCTCCCAACAATGCATCGGAGAGCGCGAGGCTCGAAGAGGTGAATGTCGATAACCCATTTGAAGGAAACTGGCACTATCGCCTGACGTACCATTTTCAGCAGTGGTGGGCAGGCATTGGCCTAAATATGGATAATTGGGGAGCAAGTCCTGCACGCGATTTTTCGGGTTATACTCACTTGCGGCTTGCTTATCGCGGTCTATCTCCGGGGCAACAATTAGTTATCCAGTTGCGCCAGGGCAATCAATACGGCAATCAGATAGTGCTGGGCGAATATGCCGACGACTACAGAGTAGTAGAGGTGAGTATGTTAGCGCTTACCGCCAACGGGCAGGTGCAAGACAATGCCATAAGCGAAATCCTTCTCTCTATCTTTTCTTCTACCCAACAGGGCAGCGGCTCCGTCTTCTTTGATGCCATCGAACTGGTCAACCTAAGCAATACCGCGCCCGCTTCGCCTGTCACCCTTGCTCGAGCTGCCGCATTGGGCATCGGTGTCAATATCTCCGGCTGGCTGGAGGCTTTTTGGCTCATGCCTTTCAACGCCTACCCGGAAGTGAACCGATACAATCGCAGCAAAATTCAAGCCTTGCGCGACGCCGGTTTTACGACTTTCCGCCTGCCTGTCGTTTTCGAGCGACTTGGCAGCACTACTCCTCCCTACAGTATCGACACCAACCACATAACTTTTAGCCTAATAGACAGTATGATTGCGTGGGCTGTCGAAATGGACTTTCGCCTCATTATTGACAACCACCACGGATACACGCTTACTGACGCCAATTACGCCGTTGAACTGCCCCGGCTAAAGGCTGTCTGGGCGCAACTGGCCAAGCGCTACGGCCACCTGGACCCAGCGCGGTATTTCTTCGAGATTTACAATGAACCCGACTACAACATATCCAATGACCGCTGGCGGACCATAGCTCAGGAAGTATTGCAAATCATACGTCAGCATGAAGCCGTCACACACAGCGTACTGATAGGGGCAAACTTCTGGAACAGTGGAGCATCACTGCTCGCTTTTACGCCCTTGAACGACCCGGACGTCATCTATACTTTTCACTACTACGATCCGTATTTGTTCACCCATCAAGGTTTGAGCTGGACTTCGCCGCCGTACTTTCCTGCTCGCATCTTCCCGCTGCTGGGCGAAACGGAGGAAATCAATTTATTGTTTGCAGCGCTGAAGAAATGGTCTCAGACGTGGCAAGTGCCTGTAAACATGGGTGAGTTTGGCGTTTCTGTGGCTGCTGACGCGGACAGCCGATGCCGTTGGATACAAGCCGTTACGAACGCGGCTCAAATCCATGAGTTCTCCTATTTTTACTGGGATGCGGCTTACTCTACGGACTCTTTCGGATTTTTCGCGGCAGATAGTATCTCGGAGGCTTCTTGCATTCCCTGCTTCAAGACAGCCATTCTCCTTTACAAGATGTCCTCCTTCGTCGGGCCTTCTTCATCGGGCGCTTCTCCACCTTCCTTGGTCGTCTTACCCAATCCTGTTTCTGAATGGCTTTGTGTCCAATTCGATAAGTTTTCCCATGCTGCCTTCTGGATTTTTGATGCGCAAGGTCGCACGCGCGCACAGCTGGAATTGAATCAAGGAACAGGGCAGATAGAAATTCCGGTACACAACTGGCCTCCAGGAAAATACTGGCTTTATGCGCGCACAACCGAGGGGCATACCCTATACAGGCCGATAATCGTTGGCCGCTAAACCATTGAGCGGATGGAATAAATGCCATTATCCAAAGACATCTCTGGACACAAACCGATGTTGGGCTGCGTAAAGTCGGTGAACTTCGCTCACGACCGCAGTAAGGGCACCCTTGAACACAACTTAGTGTTGACTATTTAGCCCTGGAAACACTCCGCTATTGCGCCTTCCTTTAGGGAATATTTGGAGGCAAAAATCTCGCATATGTGAGCGCGCTGCAACAGGTGTTGAATAAGTATCATGCCTACGACAATGGTCAAGCGGCGTTCGGGCTTCACTCCCGGCCACTGGGAGCGTTCCGCCAAGGTAGAGGCCACCAGGCGCGGGTAGAGGCCCTCGAAGCCTCGGCGCTCAATGGCGGTGTAGGTGGTACTCACTGGCGGGTTTAGCAATTCGTCTAGTGTGTCAAAGGCACCTGCGGCACCGATGAGGGTACGGGTAGGGTAGAGGTGCAGGGCTTGCCACAGGTCAGCCAGCACTGCGTCCACATGCTCCCTCAGGGCATTAATTTCTGAATGGGCGATGGGGTCGCTTTTGTGGAAGCGATGGTAGAGCGCAGCAGTGCCTATGGGGAAGCTCTGCTGCCAGCGCACGTGGTCGGCTTCGGCGAGGATAAATTCCACGCTACCTCCGCCTATATCCATGATTAAGGCGGGGGTGTGGAGAAAGGGTACGGCCTGGCGCACGCCTTTGAAGATGAGCTCGGCTTCGCGCTCACCGGAGATGACTTGTGCACGGATGCCGGTCGTGCGTTCGATGGCTTGCAGAAATGCCGGAGCATTTTGAGCCGTGCGCAGGGCGGCCGTACCAAAGGCCCTCACTTCTGCCAGAGTTACTCCTTGTTCGCGCAGTTGCTGGTAAAATTGGTGCAGGGCGTCCAGGCCCCGCTGAAAAGCTGCCGGGCTAATGTGCTCGATGCCTTCCTCCGCCAAATGCACGGGTATACGGTTATGCCCGATAGCCGCCCAACCGTTGGGTTGGGTGGGAGCGGCCTGGGCGATGAGTAAGTGAAAAATGTTGGTTCCCAGGTCAATAACGGCGCACTTTTTCATGGTTAGGTGTCGATAGACTTACCACAGATACATGAACTGAAAGGCTAAAAAGCGTTCGAGGAGCGAGTTAGCGAAGTTGGTACCTGGCTTGGCAAAGGGGTCATACAGCCGAACGATGCCATGGTGATAGCGGAAGTTGAAAGCAACATGCTCTGAGACGAACACGCTGAGGCCAGCGATAGCGCATAAGCTATTGCGCCGCAGATCGGGCAAAGCGGCAGTAATACCTCCGCCCAGTTCGGCGTCGTTGGTGGTGCCCAACAAACGGCCATAAAGGATGCCCGCATTGAACACCAAGGACTGCCCGCCGTCGGTGTGCCAAATGCGCCAGTGCCATTGAAGAGGCACCTCGGCATAGTGTAGCGTAGTGCGGAAGAACACGGGAGCGTCGGCCTCGCTGCGACAGCCACGCTGCGTGTAGAGCAGCTCTACGCTCACCGCTTGCAACGACGACAGAGCATACGAGCCACGCAGGCCACCCTGCAGACCGAGTTTGTGGTAACCTGCCGAAGCGTCACCGTCAATTTGGGAAGCACTCAGCCCCACAAGCACACCCGCCCGAAAGCGCTGCGCCCACAACTCACCACCTAGCCAAAAGCCAGGCGCTCCCATCAAGAGCCCCAACATCCAGGCACAGCGTGCCCAATGCCAAAAGTTCTTTTGTGCCGTTTGCATACGTACCTTTTACTTTAGCAAGGTTTGCATCATACCTTCGCCGCGGCAAGATAGGAATACGCATGCGCTATACCCGCT
>JBEQAD010000302.1:0-3734 GCA_041640515.1 Saprospiraceae bacterium
CGAAGGACGCATCCTCGACCTGACCAGCGGGCGTCTGTTGCCCGATGGCTTTAGCGGCCAGATTGCTGGCCCGACGGCTTGGGCCAACGACAGCCGGCACCTGTTCTACCAAACCAAAGACCCTCTCACTCTACGCCCCGATAAAATCCGGCGGCATCGCATAGGCACGGACGGCAAACGCGACGTCGTTGTGTTGGAAGAAGCCGACGAGACGCTGTATGTCAGCCTGACCAAGTCTAAGTCGGGGCAATACATCTTCGCCAACCTCGGCTACACGGACAATGTGGAAACGCATTACCTCAACGCCGACGAGCCGCTGGGGCAATTTCGCGTCCTCCGACCGCGCCAAAAGGACTTCTTTTATGAAGTTGAGCACCACGGGGAACACTTCCTTATTCGCACCAACTGGAATGCGCGCAACTTTCGCCTCATGCAAGCCCCTGTGCAGCAGCCCAACCCAGAGCAATGGGTGGAGGTTATCCCACATCGCCCCGATGTGCTGCTAGACGGCGTGGAAGTCTTCAAAGAGCACATCGTGCTCATCGAGCGCAAAGGCGGCTTGAAACAGCTGCGCATCATCCGCTGGAACGACCGCCAAGAGCACTACCTGGACTTTGGTGAGCCGACGTACACCATCAGCCCAGAGGCTAACGCTGAATACGATAGCCAGGAACTGCGCTACCGTTTCAGCTCGCTCAAAACACCGGGCTCCGTTTTCGACTATAACATGGAAACACGGCAAAAGACGCTCAAAAAGACCGAACCAGTACTGGGCGACTTTGATGCGGGCAACTACGAGACGCAATTCCTTTGGGTCAAGGCGCGCGACGGAAAGCAGGTCCCTGTTTCGCTAGTTTATCGGAAAGATTTCCAGCGCAACGGCAGTGCGCCTTGTCTGCTGGTAGGTTACGGCTCCTATGGCTTTGCCTACGACCCGGCCTTCAACCGCGAGGCCATCAGCCTGCTCGACCGCGGCTTTGTATATGCCATCGCCCATGTACGCGGCGGCGTGGAATTGGGCTATGGCTGGTACGACGACGGCAAAATGCTCCGCAAAATGAACACTTTCTACGACTTCATAGACGTCGCTGCTGCCTTGTGTGCCCAGCAATACACCAGCGCCGACCGGCTCTTTGCCTCGGGGCGCTCCGCTGGTGGCTTACTCATGGGCGCTGTGGCCAACATGGCGCCCGAGCAGTTCCGCGGCATTATTGCCGGTGTGCCCTTCGTCGATGTGCTCACTACTATGAGCGACCCCTCCATCCCGCTGACCACAGGTGAATACACGGAGTGGGGCAATCCAGCCGTGCGCCAAGAGTATGAGTACATGAAGCAGTACTCTCCCTACGACAACGTCAAAGCTCACCCCTACCCTCACCTGTTGGTGCTTACCTCTTTTGCTGATTCCCAGGTGCAATACTTTGAGCCTGCCAAATGGGTAGCTCGCCTGCGCGACTTGAAGACCGACCACAACACCCTGCTATTCAAAACTAATATGAGCGGCTCACACGGCGGCTCCTCCGGACGCTTCGAACGCCTGCGCGAACGCGCCTTGGAATACGCCTGGATGCTGGGCATCTTAGGCCGCACGGAATAGGCTTACATTCAGAGCAAATCGCGCAAAACGACGACTTTCCTCAGCCGCTCGTTCCCGCGCAGCACGGTCAGCCGTATCTTCTTTCCGGGCTTGCCCTGCAGCATGGACATGATGTTGCTCAGGGTATAAAAGTTAGCAGGTGTGTTTCCAATGCGCACAATTTGGTCGCCAGGGCGAATATCAGCCTCTGAGGCCGGCGAGTTGGGCAATACGTGCTGCACGATGAACTCACTCAGCCGTGGCCCATGCGCCAACACTTGTAAGCCGCTGCGGTCATACACGTATACATCGCGAAAATGCCGGCCGGGTTTTAGCCATATTTGGGAGCCGTAATAGTCCAGAATGACGTGAAAGCGATGCAACAAAGCGTTGCCGATAAGGCCATCGCGGCGGTTTAAGTGCTCCAGATTAATTGCCGTATCCAACTCCTGAAAGTAGGTAATAACCCCGACCTGAGTGAGCTGCCCTAAAACCACTTGGTGGATGCGCCCAGTAAAACCTTCCAGATACCCCCCTAGTCCAATACCAATGCTGGCAGGCAATGCGCGGGGCGGTGGGCTTATCGCAGGATGCGCATTGCTGAACATCAACAACGGCATGCCCGCCCCCGTATCCAAGAGCAACCTCACCGAAGCAGCCACCTCAGGCGTCGGGTACAGCTGGGTGTTTATGTACATCTTGTTGCGGTAAATCTCCACCGGAATGTTAGTGAAGTCGCGCTCCTTTACCCGAAAGGCGTCTCGCTCGTGCAGCGTAAGTACTTGCCGGTCATAGTTGATTTGGATAATGTAGCGCGAGAAGGCGTTGGCGGCTATGATGCCGTGCACCGGTACGCCTGTGAATTCTTCGAAGCGCAAAAAGTCTTCCTGCAACACCAAGATGTCTTCCCCTTCTGAATAAGCTTTGCCCGGAATGTCGAAGCGCACGCGCCGCACCAAGTAGGCCACTAGCACCGTGCGCAGGTCGGACCCTGCCACTCGAAACTCGCGTTCGTAGCGCAAGTTGAGCAAGTCGGTTACCTCGCGTTTCGTGATGATGGTATGCTCGGCGCCAGTGTCAAAAATGAATTTTAGAGGCAACAGCCCGCCAAAGCGCACTGAAAGAATGATGAAGTTATTAGCGTACTCGAAAGGGATTTCTACACTCTTGCTATTGCCCATTATCAGGAAGCCCGGTTGCCCTTGGGCTGAGGAAAATCCGCCCAGCCAAAGGCAAAAACAGCCCAAAAAGAACGGGAGGCGCCACATAGGGTGTAGGTGAGAGTTAGGCTTCCTTAATAATGGCCGGCCGCTGTGAAATTTCGTGATAACAAAACACACCTTGGGCAAAATAATGGCACACAATGCTCCGACGCGTAGCCCCCAGCCGTGCAATAGGGCTGCCGCCGTGCAACAGGTTGGCGTGCCAGATGAGCACATCTCCGCGTCGCGCCAAGTGCAGCTGCTTCTTCAGGCTATGCCGTTCAATAAGCGCCGCCACATAGTCCTCATAGCGGCGGTTGCTGTGTTGACCCAACGTGAAGTAGGTGTTGCCCGACGGATAATCCGCCGTAGTCACGTAGGGCAGGCGATGACTGCCAGGATAGTAAAACAGCGGCCCGTTCTCTTCAGTACAATCCTCCAGGGCTGTCCATGTAGCAATGAGATAGCCTGGAGGTTCGGTAGTCATGTGAATGGAGTCAGAGTGTGCGCGCTGCTCGCTGCCCTGGATAAAACTAAGCGACTGAAATGGCACCACAGGTTTACCTAACAGAAACGACAGCAGCCGCAGCAGCTGCGGGTGCCGAAAAAAGCGCTCATTAGCCAGTGCGCTTTTCTCGTGGATGTTGAAAATCTTGCGCCCGGTGTAATTAAAACCCACCTTTCCGGCTCCTAACAGTCGATCTATCTCCGCATGGAGCGCATCGGTCTCCTCGGCAGGATAGAACTGCTCGAGAACCAGGTAGCCTTCTGTCACGAATTGACGCAGCTTCTGCTGCCATGCCGAGGGAAACCACTGAAAGTCCGGGTGTGCTTCCAACCGAGCCAGGGCATCGGGTTGGTCTAACCACGGCAGGTCAGTGGCCAAGCGTTGCCGAAAATCGGTGCTGCCAATGGGCGCCAGCACGCTCTTGCGCACCCCCAATCGCCGATAGTGC
>JBEQAD010000303.1:0-3730 GCA_041640515.1 Saprospiraceae bacterium
CGGCAGCGGGCATGTCCGGCGAGGTCGGGGCCGTGGCGAACTGCCCAGCCCAGGGTTTCCGGCTCGGCCAGTTTGATAGCAGATTCGGTCAGGGCCTCGGTCATTCCTCGCTCTCTTTTGCTTCCTGTTGGTTCACGAGTTTGACCATTTCCTCGAAGTGAACCTTGTCCTCAGTTTCCATCAACTCTAAAAGGTCTCTTAGGACATCGCCCGCCTCTCCAAGTCGAGATAGGTCGTGCTCAGGCTCGTCAATAGCGTCGCTGTGCGAATGCGTATGCAGGAACCGGATAATCCTTATCTTCTTTATCTCATCAAAATCCACGCTTTTCAATTTTTCCGAAAGTCCATCGGAAGTGGCAGGTCGCCGGAAGGCGAGGAAGGATTCAAGAAGTCGCCTCGCCATGTTTGGCAGCTTATAGTTTTCTTCTAATGACGTCACCTTCGTATCCTGCGCTCTTCGATAGACACAGGCAAAAAGGTAATGGTACTCTGACTCGTATTTCTCCAACAGGGGGTCGAGCCACCTAAGGGTAGTGCAACGCTGGCCGCTATCCTGTCGGCAGTTCAGCATATAGAAGCGCGCTGGCCGCTGGTTAAGGTCTCTTTTTCTCTGATGCGGAAGATGATGAAACCAGTTGCGCACCTGCCGGAAAAAGGTGAAGTTATGCGTAAGGATAAATAATTGCCCCGCGTCTTTCGTCCGATCCCGAATAAAACTGAAGGCAAGGTAGAGAGCGGTTGCGTCAAGGCTCGACACGGGGTCGTCGAGGATTACAATGCCTTCAGCCTTGTCAAAACTTCGATCTTCAAGTGATTTGAGGAAGTACAGCAGCGCAAGGGCTGTTATCTCTCCTTCGCTCAACATATTGGCTGGCTCGCCATTTCTCTTAATGGTGTAGCCGGTCTCTTTGACGCTCAGCTGCAGCTCATCATGCCCGAGGTATTTCCTTAAGTCTTCGCTAAGCTCTTCGGCAGGTCTCCGGTGTTCTATGATGTCGCGTTCAATCTGTGCGATTTGGCTATCCAGCTGTTGAATGTCATTCTCAATCCGCTTGATAGCCGCTTTGGCCTCGCGAGCCGCATCCCTGAGCTGAACGAATTCCTCCAAGTTTTCGGCAATCATGGCCAAGGCTACTTTGCGGCGCGCATTGCTAACGTGATGGGCGAATCTGTCACAGACCTGATTGTGCCTGGAGATAACCTCGTTGAGGCGGTCAACCACCTCCCCACGGATAGTTGGTACCGCGATGGTTAGTTTTAAGACCTCGAATGCCCTCTCTCCCTTTTGGTTCAGGGCGTTGATGAGTTCGCCTATGACCTTTTGGGCTGTCTCAAGCTCCTTTCGGAACGCTGCCTCGGCATCGTCGAAATCCGAGGTGAGGTCGTCGTGCAGTTCGGCCCGGTTGGGCAGCACCACGCTTCTCATTTCCTCTGCGAGCCGTTCCAAATCCTGAACCTGCTGCTCAACATTTTTTAGCAACTGCTCATACTCAGCGTTGAAGTGCGCTTCCAGTTCGGAGAGACGGCTTTTGGGAAGCGGCTGTTCACAAAAGAGGCACCTGTCTGGTCCATGCTTCTTGTGAAGATTAAGCCCATGCCGGGTCCATTCCGCAAGGGTAGGGTCATCTTTCAGAGATTGGATGACTGCCGACACGACCGTTGTTTCGAGGAGCTGCCCAACCTTATCGCCTAAATCTTGGAGATTCGGTAGTCGGCAAACCATATTCTGCAGTTTTGACCTCTCCTTGGCCCGATACTGTGCCTCGAACTTGTCGCGATCCGAGTCGCTCAGATAATATGAGGCGACTTTCCCCTCGGCCGCCATCTTCTCAGCCTCATTCCGAAAATCATTTCTGTTGTAGTCATTGTACCCGCTTCCCGGTGCGCGAAGCTTGTCCTTGATAGCCTTGGCCCGGCTGCTGCAATACTTGTCGAAGTTTCCATCTGCTTGATTTTCCCTGTCGCGCGCTTTATTGAGCTCAGCTTCTGTTGTTCTGTGTTCTGCTTTGAGGCGCTCCAGCTCTCTTTGTTTCTCGACATTTTCCTTGCCGACTACGAAGATCGGCGGAACGCCGCCTGTACTGGACAGAGGTACGTTCTCTTGAATAAAATCCCGGTTGAAAACCCGAACGGGAAGACGCAACCGAGAGAAATCTTGGGATGGGATATTCCTTTCGCCAATGCGTACCACAGCCTCTCCGTTGGGCAGTGGTTGGCGAAATTCGAGGGCGCGAAATACGCGGCTGAGCGTGGTCTTTCCGGTGCCATTCCATCCATAGATAAGGTTGTACTGGCTGAACTCCGGCAGATCATTAGGCCATTTGAAGTTGCGGAAGACACCAACGTCTTTTAGTTGAGGTATGCGGTTAATGCGTGTCATACCACCAGTTTTCGTTTTTAGTTGGAATATGCAGGTAATACATGCCACACCACCCTCCCGGCAATGTCAGACTCCAGCGCATCGCGCAGCCGCTGCGCCAGCACCACCTCGCCGTAGCCGCGCCGCTCGGCAGCGGGCATGTCCGGCGCGATGTCGGGGCCGTGCAGCACGGCATAGCCCAGCCCTGCGAGCCAGGCGAGGGCAGCGCCTTCGACGTCGGATTCAGTCATGGTGGCCATAGATGGTCCGCGTTATTTACCGTTGTCCATGGGTTTCTTCGGCCAAATATACACTGCTGCCAATGGTTTGCCTCTCTACGGGCCAATATCGCCTAGGTAGCCCTGCCCGCTTTCCGCGCGGCCCGGCGGCTATGGCATCGCTATCCCTTTGTAGGCGCCTTGTCTTCTGGGTGTTGCGGCTCGTATAGCCAAAAGTTGAACGGAAGGTTGGGGTTAAATGTCCGCAGGCCGCACTCGCTTCTCAAGCTCACTCCAAATTTCCGATTTTTACATTCATTGTCAAAATATTGCAACACTCTGAACCGCTGTCTTTGCCTGCCTGAAAACCTCATCTCTTCCTTCTTTTTCTCGTCCTCGAGAAGCGAAGGTAGCCGGTATTGCGCCTCTTGCCATTGGTTGAACCCTTCGAACTCGTCCCTGGAGAAAACGGCCATGCCGGCGAAAAGGTCTGCCAACATCAGCAAGGGATTTTCGGCCGACCGGACAGGCTGTATTTCTTCGATGCTGACAGGCTCGGTTGCTTTTTCGAGAAACGCCTTGAGCGTCGGCCACTCCATGGCGTTGTGCTCGTCGGGGTGAAGTCGCCAGGTCGCGTTGTCAGGCCAGCGCTTTTGGAGCACGTTGCGGAGCAAGTGGTAGTACATGCGGTGCAGGTTAGCGGTGTCGTCTCTGCCCACAATCTGGTGGCGGCTGTCCTGCGTGTCCCATACGAGAACGTCCACCCGAAGCGAACAGCGGAACGCCGCATCAATAGCAAATTCACACATCTTCTCAGCTGCAAACCGCTTCTTGGCACCGTCGAGTTTGTGCCACTTGAACTCCCGAACATTCGACGCCTCAAGCCGCCGGGTTAGCTCCCGATGATGCGCATCAAGGGCGCTCAGCGGAAGCGTCACCAGCCCAATGGCCCGAAAACGGCCACTGTTCCAGTAGGACTCATCCGCAAAGCCAATGTGAGAGATCGCAGCGTCCGTCATAGCCCGCGCTCCTTCAAAAATCGTTCCGCCTCCTTCACCCGCAGCGCGCCGCTGATGAGCTTGGGCAACAGCGCATCGCGCAGGGCAGCAAGGGTGCGGGATTCACGAACGTGCTCGACTACCTTGCGATACAT
>JBEQAD010000304.1:0-3722 GCA_041640515.1 Saprospiraceae bacterium
TGTTCGTCGTGAATCTGCAGTACGTAGCGGCGCTCATTCACTAGAAGCCCATCGCCGCTGCGGTAATCGTGTCCTCGAAAATGCACCAACACCTCTGGCTTTTGCCGTGCCAATTCTTCCACCCATCGGCTCAGCCGATGCAGATGCTGTCCCACGTCCTTGTCGGATGCAGAGGAAGGCAAACGCAACAGTGCACAGCGACGGGTAAGAGCGTACCGATAGGAATGGCGCTTTTCCAAGACAATCTTTACGGGCACCTCTACGCCCTTGACAGTCAAGCTGGTTTCTCTCGTGCGCCTCATGATTATCTTGTTAAAGCAGTCCTAAAGGTACTTATTAGGTCAGCAGTTCGGGCGACATTTGCTCTGCTTTTTTGTTTCAAACTACTATGGCGTTTTTGATGTTTTACGTAACTCACCCTGACGAAGCCACTGCACGCCGTATTGCTGACCAGATGGTGGAGCGACGCCTGGCGGCCTGCGCCAATCTTTTCCCTATGCAAAGTGTCTACTGGTGGGATAGTGCTGTACAACAGGAGGGTGAATGGGTGACAATACTAAAAACCAGCCTCGAACGTGAAGCGGAACTGGAAGACGCCCTGCGCACCTTGCACCCTTATCAAGTGCCGTGTTTGCTGCGCTTTGAAGTACGGGCTAACGATGACTATGAGCGCTGGATACGCGAGAGCACATTACCTTCGATAGGCTAAGGGCGCCTCCCATATACACACACGTTAAACGACTTACTTTTTATGCAAAAATTTCTCCTAGCTGCGGCATGGGTATGCTGGCTAAACCTTTTGGAAACGACGGCACTGGCTCAGGATACTTCTGCTGTCAAATGGTACACGTGGGAAGAAGCCGTCGCGCTGCATCAGAAGACACCCAAAAAAGTCTTTGTGGACGTGTTTACCGACTGGTGCGGCTGGTGTAAACGCATGGACAAGGTGACGTTCTCTAATCCGGAAGTAGCCGCCTACCTGAACAAGCATTTTTACCCGGTGAAGCTAAATGCCGAGCAGCGCGCCGAAATTCGCTTCAACAACGAGGTGTTTACCTTTGTAGAGACAGGGCACGGCCGAGGCATTCACACCCTTGCTTATGCGCTGCTGGATGGCAACATGGGCTACCCTTCGATGGTATACCTCAATGAGCGCTTCGAGCGCATCATGATTTCACCTGGTTATAAAGAAGCGCCCGATATGCTTAAGGAGCTGCGCTTTGCTGCTGAAGAGGCGTACAAAAAAACTACGTGGGAAGAGTATCGCAATCGCAAGCAGTAAGCAAACAACTTAAGCGGGGGGTTACACCACCGTGATAACAGGTGGTTGGCGCTCGATGCAAAAGCCAAAAGGCTTTAGCGTCAGCCCTTCCTCGGCAGCAACGGCCTCAAACTCAGCGGTACTGTTGGCAGCTACGGCCACCAGTAAACCTCCGGCTGTTTGCGGGTCGGCCAGCAGGGCACGCGTGCGCTCGTCGTCAGCACCGGCAATGTGCTGGCCATAGCTGTCCCAATTGCGCTGAGTAGCCGCTGGCACACAGCGGCTTTGTATGTACCGGTCCAAAATTGCCGGTTCCAACAGGGGCACGCGCTCAAAGTGTATTACGGCGCTGACACCGCTGGCATCACACATTTCCAATAGATGGCCCAACAGGCCAAAGCCCGTTACGTCTGTCATCGCCTGCACATAGGGCAGCTGTCCAAAGCGCATTCCGGCTTTATTGAGCACCTTCATAGTTTGAGGAGCCAGGTGGGCGTGTTCAGGTAGAAGCATTCCGTATTTCTGGGCAGTGGTTAGGATGCCCACGCCGAGTGGCTTGGTTAGGTACAGCTGAGCGCCTGGCTGGGCACCGCTGTTGCGCTTGAGGTGTTCAATGCGCACACGCCCGCTGACGGCCAACCCAAAGAGCGGCTCCGGACTGTCCACACTATGACCGCCCGCCAGAGGAATGCCCGCTGCTGCGCAAGCACGCCGCCCGCCCTGCACCACTAACCCGGCCACTTCCATCGGCAGAAAATGGACAGGCCAACCCAAAATAGCAATGGCCATCAGCGGCACTGCGCCCATAGCGTACACATCGCTGATGGCATTGACGGCGGCGATATAGCCAAAGTCCTCTGCATCATCTACGATGGGCATGAAAAAGTCCGTCGTGCTGATGAGCGCCGTGCCGTCGCCCAAGTCGTAGGCAGCAGCGTCGTCGCGCAGTTCATGACCGACGAGCAATTGCGGAAAAGTGCCCGGCACATGCTCAGCGCTCGCCCGAAGGATACACTCGAGCGCCTCGGGAGCAATTTTGCAGCCGCAACCGGCTCCATGCGAAAACTGCGTGAGTTTGTAATCGCTGGCAGAAGTCATGGCCTAAAACTGAACGGTCATACTCAAGCTAGGCAAAATAGGCAGCTGATTGACGCGCTGGTAGCGCACCCGGTCAAAGTAGAAGATGTTGGCCCGGTTGTACACGTTGGTTACCGAGGCCACTATCTCCGCTTTGACGTATTTCGAGAAGGCGATGGTGCGCTTGGCCGACAGGTCGAGACGGTGGTAATAAGGCAGGCGCCCTCCATTGCGCACGTCGGAGTAAAGGATACCCAGCGTACCGTTGCCCGTCAGCACGTCGGTGCCGATGCCGTTGTTGAAGTCAAACACCGAGTAAAAGCCCTGGGTTTGAGTGAAGGGAAAGCCCGAACCGAGGTTCCAGCGCGCGCCAAACTCCCATGCCTTTTTGGCGCCTGCTTGATAGGTGGTAACGACGTTGAGGTTGTGCCGACGGTCGAACACCGGAGGGTACTCTTGCTGACCATCAAACCGCGTTACGAAGGCATACGAGTAGGCCCCCCACACGTAAAAACGCTTGGCTTCCCATTTGCCCGAGAAATCAATGCCATAGGCCTTGCCGGTTTCGGTGATGTAGTTGGGCTCTTGTGGAATCGTCTTGAAGCGATTGAGCGCCAGCAGCTGGGTAAAATCTTTGTAGTAGCCTTCAATATTCACTTCCAAATTGCTCGTAATATCCACTTCGAATCCAGCTACGCCATGGACCGACTTTTGCAGGCGGTGGTCAATGCGCTCCGTAGTAGAGCCGGGTTTGTACACCGTCTCCTCTGGTCCGGAGAGGAAGCCTACGAAGAGGTTAACCACATCGCGCTCGTTGACCGTCGAGAGGAGGTTTTGCGAATACCAGCCGCCAGCAGCCTTCAAGCGAAAATTGTCGGTAACGTTGTACTTCAGGCCTAGGCGTGGCTCAGGCGAGACGTCGTTGAGCGAAAGGTAATACTGAAAGCGGAAGCCTGGCTCGATGACCAACCGGCCAATTTTGCGTTTCCAACGCAGAAAAAAGGCCAGTTCGGTGGTGTTTTCAATCTGCTCAATTTTCAGGCCGCGAAAGTTTTCGAAAGCAAAATCCGTACGAAAACCATTGAGTTCGATGCCGTAGCGAAACTCGCTGTTTCGGTCGAAATTGGTAAAGTTCAAGCCAGCGAAAAAGCCATTGATGCCGCTGGTGCGCGGTTTGCGGTCGGCCTCTTGAATACGCGAGTCGTAGCTAGAATACGTCAGCACACCGTTGATGACCGTATTTGAATTGGCCGGAATAAGGGTAAAGTCCATTCCGCCGCCGCTACTTTGCCAGCTGAAGTCGGCGATATTGAAGCGAACGGCATCGTCATAGCTAAAGCCGAAGAAGTTGACCTTGCTGCCACTGCCGGTAAGGAGCGACACT
>JBEQAD010000305.1:0-3701 GCA_041640515.1 Saprospiraceae bacterium
AGGTGTCAGTCCCGTGGGACGATGACCGCCTGCTGACGCTGCAGCCTAACCCGACCACTGACCGTGTGCTCATTGGGCTGGGCAGCTTCGCTGGAGAGCGCATCACAGTGTCCATATATAACGAGACAGGGCAGCTCATCTGGGAACGCACCGTAGATGCCGTATCTGGCCTCATGCTACCAATCCACCTTCGCGAAGCGGGGGCTGTGCCTGGACTCTACACGGTCAGCGTGCGCGGAAGTGGACGCGTCGTAGCTAAACGACTGGTATTGGTTGAGTAATAGGGTGAAATAACAGAAACGCGCTTCCTTGGCAACGAGCCGCTTCGCCCGCAAGGGTGAGGCGGCTCTGGCTTTTGTAAAGGAGCGGGAAGGGATGCCTTTTGCCTGAGTGTACCACATAGCGCATAAAGAGAGCAAAATCGTTGTGTCGATTGCTATGCTCCTGGCATAAGCAGAAGAGCTTGATGCTTAGTTTTTACAAAAAAGAAACGGTTGGCCTTGTTTTTTTCACCCGTTTTCACCTAATTTTGGCTATACCAAAAACCGGTGGCATGTCCCCCCACGAGATACCTTTAGTGCGGCTGCTGGTTCCCTTTGTGGCTGGTATTGCCGCAGGTGTAGCGATCGAAAGACCGTGGGCGGAGCTGTGGGTAGTGTTATTAGTCTCAGCGCCGGTATGGATGTGGTGGGGGTTGCGAAGGCATTCATTCCGCTTTCGTTGGGTATATGGCGCTGTCTTGAGTATATGGATAGCTGCGCTGGGCTATTGGTATAGTGGAGCCTACGACGAGCGCTCCTTGCCGCGCCATTTCACCAAGGTTTGTCCCTCAGCGGTGGCTTTCATCGGCGTAGTGGCCGATGCGCCCGACAAGGGAGGTAAAGTGAAGGTGCCTTTACGCGTTCAAGCCGCTGCGGCGCAGCCTGGCGCCTGGCAATCTTGCGAGGGGTATCTCCTCCTCTTCCTCGACCCGGTGCCTTCGGCGGACTCTCTGCGCTATGGCGATCGCATATGGGTAGAAGCGCAGGCTGCTCCCGTTGAACCGCCTAAAAATCCGCATGCGTTTAGCTATCAGCGCTATTTGCATTTTCGCAACCTGCACTACCAGGCATTTGTGCGCGATGGTGCGTTTGGTTTTATCGAGCGCGGCGGTGGCCACCTGTTGTGGCGCTACGCCTACGCCTGGCGCGATCGTCTGCTGACAGTGCTGCGCGACTATTTTCCCACGCAGGACGAATACGCCGTAGCTTCAGCCCT
Organism: Saprospiraceae bacterium; assembly: GCA_041640515.1. Classification (GTDB taxonomy): domain Bacteria; phylum Bacteroidota; class Bacteroidia; order Chitinophagales; family Saprospiraceae; genus M3007. The sequence goes on from JBEQAD010000305.1 coordinate 1,258, forward strand.
ACTGCTGGGCTACAAAGAAGACCTTTCTGAGGAGTTACGCACGACCTACGTCCAGACGGGCTCTATGCACGCGCTGGCCGTGTCGGGCACTCACGTAGGGTTGGTGTATCTCGGGCTTCATTTCCTGATAAGGCGTCTGCCTTGGCGCGGCATATGGAAGCGGTGGGGCGATGTTGTGCTGGTGCTACTTGGCATTTGGACATTTGCCCTTATTACAGGTGGCTCGCCCTCTGTCATGCGGGCGGCCTTAATGTTCACTATTTTCCAGATAGGACAGGCCACCCAACAACAGGCGTCCATCTGGAACGTGCTGGGGGCCACGGCACTCATCTTGCTGGTGGCTAACCCGTACTACTTATTCGACCTGGGTTTTCAGCTATCGTTTGCTGCCGTAGCTGGCATTGTAGGGCTAAGGCGTGTGTTATTGCGCTATTCACCCGTGCTGCCGAGCTGGCTACAGGGTCCATGGGACGTTTTGCTGGTTGGCGTGTCGGCCCAGTTGGGCACGCTGCCCTTGTCGCTATACTATTTCCACCAGTTCCCTGTATACTTTTGGTTAGCCGGCTGGGTGGTGGTACTTGGCGGTGCTCTCTACATGTGGGGCGCAGCCCTGTTGTTGCTTTTGCATGCCTTTATACCTCCCGCCGCAGAAGTGGTGGGCTGGGGGCTTTACTACGGGCTGTGGGCGATGAACCAAGCCATGCGGGCTATCCAGCATCTGCCAGGCAGTGTAGTACAAGGTATCTGGATAAGCAGCTGGGCAATTGTTTTCCTCTACATAAGCATTGCCTATGGAGCAGCAGGGCTACTCTACAAGCAACGGCGCTGGCTGCTCGTTGCCTCGCTGGCCTTGCTCGTCGTTGCTGTAGAAAATCTAATGCGTCAAACGCCCCTGCTACACCAACGCCAGGCGGTGCTCTACGCTGTGGGGCGCCACCTTTTATTCGACTTCTTCGACGGGCCGACGCTGTACACCTGGTCAGACGACATTCCGGAGCGCCGCGAGCGCTTCGCTGCAGAGGCAAACCGCATGGCAGCCGGCTTTCTGAAACCCACAACGTACGTTCAAGCGCATTCCGAGCAGCCTTTTCGAAGCTCAAACCTATTTGTACAGCCGCCTTTTGTGCAGTTTTATGATAAAATCATTGCCGTCGTCGAGCACTCGAGCCACCTGGGCAACCGCACCTCAGTGCCCCTTCCCGTGGATGCGCTCGTGCTGCACAACAACCCGCGCGTAACAATGGCCGAATGCCTGCAGCATTTCGCGCCTAAAATCGTCGTCATAGATGCCTCCAACGGTTCTCGACGCAGCCGTCAGTGGCAGGCCGAGTGCGAAGCCCAACGCCTACCTGTGTACGACATCCGCCAGCAAGGTGCCTGGGTACTCTCCGCCAAGCACTGAAGGACCTGCCTTTTCGACAGCCTTCTCTCTCGTTAAACGCCTATCGTTCACACCATATCCCTCCTGCTATGCTCAAACCACTGGTGAAATATCTGTACTTTGCAAGGACAGAACGGCAAGGTCTGCAGGTCGTGATAGTCCTTATCGGTATAGTGCTTACAGCGCCTTACGTGATGCGCTATTTCTATCGGCAGCCTCAGACTGACTTTTCTGCTATAGAGCAGCATATCCAACGCTGGCAAGTGTCCGACGCTATAGCCGCAGCAGCTGAAGTGCCCACTGCTGAGTTGTTCCACTTCGACCCTAACACCGCGTCTGTAGAGACGCTGGTGCACCTGGGTGTACCTCCGCGTGTGGCGCAAACCATACAGCGCTACCGAGAGCGCGGCGGGCGCTTTCGCACTGCGGACGACTTGGGCAAAATTTACACCCTGCCCAGAGAAGTCTTCGAGCGGCTGCAGCCGTATGTGCGCATCGGCCGAGGCGAATCCATTACTGGCCGGCGAAATACGGACCAGAAACGCCAACCGCCCGCGGAGTTATTTCCCTTTGACCCTAACACGGCCTCCAAGGAAGAACTCTTGCGACTAGGGCTACGGCCTGCTTTGGTGGAGCGTCTGCTGAAATACCGAGAAAGAGGCGGTGTCTTTCGCCACAAAGGCGATTTTCAAAAGCTATACGGCCTCTCCGAAGAGAGCTACGCGCGGCTGGAGCCTTACATCGTCGTCACAGAATCCATCCGCCCTGCCGTGTATAGCGGCGGCACCGCCTCCAAGGGCGCTTATCAGCCTGCACCGATAGACATCAACACCGCCAATGCAGAGCAGTGGATGAGCCTTCCCGGCATTGGAAGTGCTCGAGCGAGGAATATCCTCCAGTACCGCGAGCGGCTGGGCGGTTTTTTGTCGGTTGACCAGGTGTTGGAGACTTTCAACCTGACTGACAGCATTTTTCAGCAAATAAAACCCTGGCTTCGCCTGTAAACGTACATCTATATAAAAGTCAACCTCAACACAGCTACTGAGCGCTACCTCTCCGCCCA
>JBEQAD010000306.1:0-3697 GCA_041640515.1 Saprospiraceae bacterium
CTTTGGTGCGTTTATGGTCGCCCTGCAGCACAATCTCTTTAACGGTTTAATGCTACCCATAGGAAAGGGCAATACTCGCGACTCTCTGCTTTTTACGCCCGGCGGTAGTATCCTGAAGTGGAAGGAGTTCGACATGTATCGCGTCTGTGTAACGCCCGACTGTTTTACAACGAAGGAACCTGCCGATATCATCATTCTGGCCAAGTCGGATAAGCCCGGCGTTGAAAAGCGCTTTGCCTTTCGCTACAGCCCCAACCAAGACACTCTGACGTTTTACCATCTTACGCCCAGTCCATCGCCCGAGGGCAAAGCTGCCCAAGACATCGGCGGCGTAGCCTATCGCTTCCGCCGACTGATAACTCAGTAACATATTTTTTTATGGCTTCTGCGCTGCAAAACCTCTCTAACTCCGACTCTTCCTCCGTACCCGATGCTGCTGAAATGACTTTTGGCATTGTGGTGGCGGAGTGGAATGCGCACATTACCCACTCGTTGTACGAAGGTTGTTACGATACCCTGCTTAAGCATGGCGCTCGCCCCGAAAATATTCATACGGTACAGGTGCCTGGTTCATTCGAATTACCGGCGGGCGCTCGCCTTTTGCATGGTCAGAGAAACCCGGACGTCGTTATTTGCCTGGGTTGCGTCATCAAGGGCGAAACCAACCACAACGAGTACATCAGCCAGGCCGTCGCCCAAGGACTGACCAACCTCAGCCTCGCGGCGGGCAAAGCGTTCATTTTTGGCGTCCTGACGCCCGACAACGAACAACAGGCCCTCGACCGTGCTGGCGGCAAGCACGGCAACAAGGGCGTAGAGGCAGCAATAACCGCCATTCGGATGGCTGCTTTGCAGCGCGAGCTCTCTGCTCCCAAAAAGCGCATAGGCTTTTAAAACAGCAGCGGCTGCCCTGCCGAAAAAGCAAGGACGCCGCTGCTGTTTGGGAGCAATGCTTCAAAGCCCATCGGGCGCGAAGCGGATGCCTACATAGGCAATAGGGCCCATAATGGGCGCCCAGATTTGCGAGCCGTTGAAGAACGGGCTGGTAGGGTCGTTGGCTGAAATGATGGCGTGGTGTTGCTGGAAACTTGTCAGATTCTCACCGCCGGCATACACCTCTATGCGTCGCCAGGTGCGCGTAATCTGGGCAGCCCAAAGTGCGTAAGTTGGAGTGATGGCCGGAAAATCGTGAACCAACTCGTGCGGAATTTGGGTATTGTCGGGAAGGCGCTGCGGTCCTACGATTTGCACGCGTGTGTTAAACATCCACTTCTTGCTGGGCGTGGTGTAATCAAGCGTAACCAACCCCCGATGCTGAGCCACCAAAGGCAGCAACCGCAGCACCCCATCGCTAAAGGTGCTGCGTGTGTCCGTCCATTTGTATGCCAATCGCATGTCAAAACCTGCCAGCGGCGTGTATTGCCCTACAACCAGCAGGCTGTTAGAATACGCCTGCCCTGGCGCATAGTAAAAGGACACCTCTGTTGGCGATTTATCCACGTCTACAACAATTTGACGGACAAAGTCTGTTCGATAAAGGTCCATGCTCAAGCTGGCTTTCCGACCAGCTAGAGTGAACTCGTGGGCGGCATTCAGGCCGTAATTCCAAGCTTCCTCGTGGCGCAAATGGGCAGCAAAGAGCAAAGGGCGATTACTGGCTAATAGACTAATATTTTCGGCCACCAAATTTGGCGAGCGATAGCCTCGGCCTGCCGACAAGCGCACTACCGTCTCTGGACGGAAGTTGTATTTGACGCTCATGCGCGGGGTGACGAACCAACCGAAGCGGCTGTTCCAATCTACGCGCCCGCCCATTACAACAACAAGGTCCGGGATGCCCATACGCAAGTTAGGTCGGCTATACGTGTACTCAACCATAGCACCAGGAGCCCATTCGGTGCGGCTCAGGTCTTGCTCGTTCACTCGCTCGCGAATGTCGTCGTACATCACCGAAGGTGCTAAGACAATCTGGTGGTCAGTCGTCCCTATGATGGATTGGTAAAGCGTCTGCCAGTAGGCCGAGCGCTGCTCGGCAGCATAGCGATTGGGGCCAAAGGTGCCCGTGGTGCGATGCCACGAGGCCGACACCATATTGCCCAATTGGCGATAGGGGCGCCCGTCGATTCCTTCCCGTCCTAGCTTACCCCACACTTCAAGGCGGTCATTGCGCACTTCAATACCAAACAGCCCAGGCACTCCCTCTAAAGGCCTTATTTGTCCGCCGCGGCGATAGTCTGTTAGGGCCTGCACGTTCAGCTGGGCACACATCTGCGGGCTTTCATAGAAGATGCGGTACAGCCCATTCAGCTGGTGGCGGTTGGGCGAGTCATAAAAATTGTCTCGGTTCATGTCCCAGCGGTTCTTTACTGCATTAGCATGGGTTAGCAGCCCGTGCGACCACCGTCCTTGTCCGCGCCGATTAAGGTGCATGTTCCACTCACCTCGCCCTTCTGTAGACGTGAAAATATTGACAAACAGAGGTTTGTCCTGTGTCGGTTTCACTAATTCAGTGTTTATTTGGCCTGTAATGCCAGCGAAGCCGTTCTTTACGGTACTGCTGCCTTTGGCTAACTGGATGCCACTGAGCCAACTGCCCGGCAGGTATTCAAAAGCGTATGGAGTGGCAATGCCCTGTAGGGTAGGGCGGTTTTCCAATAGGAACTGACTGTAAATGCCGCGCAGACCCAACAGCTGAATTTCCTTCACGCCTGTCAAGGCGTTGGAATAGGTAACATCCGCGGAGCCATTGGTCTCGAAGCTTTCCGATAGATTGCAACATGGTGCTTTGCGCAACTCGTTGCGTTCGATGCGCTCTACATTGCGCGGGTCTATTGTCGAGACGCGTGTGTCGAAGCGGTGTTCTCGAATAATTACCTCTTGCAATTGTCGCACGCCCTGCACTTCAATCCACAGGCTGTCTTCTTCAGGAAGAACTTGAACCTGCGCCGATGTATAGCCGGGATACTGAATGAGCAGCGTGGCTTCTTGCGAGCGCCGTGGCAACCAGAACCGCCCCAGGGAGTCTGTGGCAGTGCCGAGGGTGGTGTCGGCCCAACGAACAGTAGCGCCGATGAGGATTTCGGACTGCTCGTTGGTTACAATGCCATAAAGGGTGGTTTTTTGAGAAAAAACTAAGGTATCCGACCCCGATAGGGCCAGTAGACTTATGATGACAATATGCCGTTGTTTCATAGCGAATTTTTTTTGTTAAAAAAATGCCAAAGGCACTTCAGGGCTTTCCTGAAGCGCTCAGATCAAGAGAAACAACGGCTTTCTAACAACGGAAAACTTCGTAGCGAATGCAGATTTCTCGCCCCGAGAGAGGCGGCGGCAGCGCTGCCGGTGGTGCTTTGTTAGAGGGCTTACGCCAGCACAACGTAGGGCAAACACACTTCCAGAAGTGCGGCACTTCATCGGCCCACAGCGGTAAGTCGGGCAGCTTGTCCCACGACAGGGGGGCGTAGAGGTCGAGCTTGAGTTGGTAAATTTTTACCGTCTTGCTTGTGCAGGGAAGTTGTTCTGGGGCCAGACCCACTTCAGCCGATTGACCACAACAAGTGCGCACCTCAGCAGCCTCGCAGCAGGAAGCCGTCGGCATTGCTCCTGCGGGCTCTGCAGGTGCTTGGCAGCACGCCTCCGCCTCATGCCCTAAGGCAGCGCAGCTTTCGTCCTCTCCACTTTCAGGCGTCCAGGGCAA
>JBEQAD010000307.1:0-3689 GCA_041640515.1 Saprospiraceae bacterium
CCGGTACGCAACATTTCAGCATTGGAGAAGGCCATTTCTGAGTTGACCGACGGGTCGTGCATGGTGGTGACGCCATAGGCCAAGTTGGCATAATATTCCCACTGCTTTTGTGGGTTAAGGCCATAGCGGAAGTTACCTGAATGCGCGTGCACATCGACAAAGCCAGGCAAGATGGTTTTACCGCGGCAATCCATCCGGTACACACCGGGAGCGCGCCATTTAGCCATCAAACTGCTGTTTCGCCGCAGCTCTGCTGCCGTGCCTACGAAGGCGATGCGGTTATTTTCGACCATGAGGACACCGTTTTCTATAACGCGCTCGCCCTCCATGGGAATGATGCGGGCATTTTCGAAGACAATAAATCCTTGGGGATAATCTGCCCGAAGCCTGAGCCCAATCTTTTTGCCTGTACTAGGTATGGGCGGCAGGCTATCTGGCGCGCCAGGCAGGAAGGCAAAGCGCTCGGCCAGGTCTATGGTGAAGTACTCATCGCCTAATGTGTAGTGTACCTTTTTGCTGTCGGTGCTCCAGTGTAAAGAGTACCCTGCATCGGTAGAGATGAGGCTCACCGGAAAAGCTTTGGTATCGGCGCTCAAGTCGAGCGTTTGACCTGCAGGGGGCCAGGCACACACATAAGCTTTGTGCAATTCGGTAAAAGCCAGCCATTGCCCATCGGGTGAGGGAACCCACTGATTGACGTACTTACTTTTGAATAGTTCGCGTCGGTCTTGTCCATTAAGGTCGAAGGAGATGAACTTTTTGTCTAAAGGGCCAAAGAGATAGCCGCCCGTCTGCACATAGATGCGCTCACCGGTGTGGCTAAAGCGCGGGTTTTCACCTTCCTCGCTGACAAAGTGCGGCTGGCTGGGGTGGTCGAGGTCAACATAATAGATGCCCGGCTTTTCGACCTTAGAGATACCCAGCTCGTCGTCGCCCTGCTGGAAGCGGAACACTATGCGCTTACCATCGGGCGAATAGCGCGGCGTGCGAAAGATGCCGCCGCGCACGGGTACTTGTTGCGGACGACCGTCGGCAAGATTCACCTGCCAGAGGGCGCCGCCATAGACGTCATTCCACGTGACAAAGAGTACTTTTTGCCCATCGGGCGAGAAGTCTGGCTCAAACTCCAACATCTCTAAGTTGTCGGCCTCTGCATCTATGAAAAGGCAGCGACCGTAGGGGGCTTTCACGAGCGGCTCAGGCACGCCATCGGGCAGTGCCTTGCGGTACAATTTGCCGGCGGCATTAAAAACTAAGGTGCGCCCATCGGGGCTGGTGATGGCGTGGCGGATAGCGCGGGCAGGGAATTCCGGCTCAAAGACGGGATTTTTGAAGCGCACCGTTTCCGCTACGCGCGTGTTAACGGTGCAGCGGAAGGGAATGTCGCGTACGGTCACTGCCTTGCGGTCTGCCAGGCGTTCTACATCGAAATCGAGGCGACGGATTTTTCCTCCGGCCCAGATGACAAGACTGCGCGCAGGGCTACCGGGTGAAATGGGCATCCAGGCAAAGCCGGGATAAACGCCAAAGATAGTCCAGGCTTCTTGCTGGTCTTTGTCGAGCTGGTCATAGAGGGGGTATTCTTTGCCGCTGGACAATTCACGCAAGAAGAGCACGGATTTGACATCCACCCGGCGCACAAAAGCTAACCATTGGCCATCGGGGCTAATCTGGGGACGACAAGCACCGCCAGAGCCACCGGTAACAGTCTCCACTTTGCCTGTTTGACGGTCGTAACGGCGAACGGCGAATATCTGCTTAAGAGGATTTTTATTATATTGAAAATAGCCCCCTTCGTAGAGGTCTTCGCTGAAGTAAACGTAGCGGCCGTCAGGGCTTACAGAGGGTTCGTTTACGTCTTGCTGATCGTTTTTTCGTTTCGTCAGCTGGACGCCTTCACCGCCGGAGAGGTGGTAAAGCCATATTTCGCCGGCACCCAAGGAGCGCGTGCTGGTGAAGTGCTTGCGCGCCACGAAGTACTGGCCGTCAGGCATCCAGGCTGGGTTGTTGAGCAGGCGGAAGGTCTCCTTAGTTACTTGGCGTGCATCAGAACCGTCGGCATTCATCACCCAGATGTTGTCGCCACCACCAGCGTCGGAGGTGAATAAGATCTGCCTGCCGTCGGGGGAAAAGCGCGGTTGCACTTCCCAGGCAAGACCGGCGCGCAGGCAGCGGGCTTCTCCGCCGGCTATGGGCAAGGTATAAATGTCGCCCAACAAGTCAAACACGAGGGTGCGCCCGTCAGGGCTGACGTCCACATTCATCCAGGTGCCCTCCGAAACCACAAAGGAGACCTCTTGTAGCGGCAGTCCCTCCGGGGCAGAGACATCCCATTTTTTCGCCTCTTTTTGGGCAATTAGGGGCAGGGCACTAAAAGCCAGTAGAGCTATGTAGAGCAGAGCCCCAGCGCGAAGAGACTTGGACACAGTGAACGCAGTTTTCTTTTTCATAGCTATTTTTGTTTAAACCTAACTTTTCCAAACGATACACCAAACGCCGCAGTGAAAGCCAACGGCTTGACGAGGTGCAAACTTCCGCCATAAAACCTTAACTGCAGGCGAGATGGGCCGAAAAACGCAAGCCAGGTCGCACTCACTTCCTGTCTACTTTCTCCAAGGCCTCTTCTGCCGTTACCAGAGCAGCGTTCATATGGATTTAATGCAAATTTGCCTAAGCCATCGCTCTATCTTCGCCCGTCGAAAGGCGCGCTTACCCTTGCTTACCCTTTGATGCGCATTCATGTATCCATCACTTTCCCTCATTGGCTATGTGCTCCATCTTTTCTTTGCATCGCGCTGTCGCCCTGGTGGCGCTTGGGTTGGTTTCTGCGCAGCTATTGTTCTCTCAGCATTCGCTGCTCAAGTCCGGCCCTATGTTAGGCTATGTAGAAATGAAAGAAGTGCTCTTGTGGGTACAAACCACGCAGGAGGCGGTGGTTTTCTTTGAATATTGGGACAAGGAAAATCCGCAGGAGCGTTTTCTCACCGACCCAGTGACTACAGCAAAGCTCACGGCTTTTACGGCTAAATGCATAGCCGATCGCGTAGAGCCTGGGCGTACATACATTTATCAGCTGTACATTAATAAGGAGCCAGTGCGCCTACCCTATCCGACCGAGTTCAAGACGCAGCCGCTGTGGCGTTGGCGCGCTGACCCGCCGGCATTCACTGTGGCTGCAGGCAGCTGCGCTTACGTCAATGAGCCGCGCTACGACCGCCCCGGACGCCCTTACGGTAGCAATTACGCTATCTTCGACGCCATTGCCCAACAAAGGCCCGAACTCATGCTCTGGTTGGGCGATAACATCTATCTAAGGGAGGCAGACTGGTATACCCGTACCGGCATTTTCCATCGGCACACCCACGACCGCTCGCTCCCGGAGTTGCAGCGCTTGCTGGCCGCTACTCACCACTACGCCATTTGGGATGACCACGACTACGGCCCTAACGACAGCGATGGCACCTGGATAAATAAAGACATTGCTTGGGAAGCCTTTCAGGCCTTTTGGGGCAACCCCACCTTTGGCTTGCCCGGCTATAAGGGCTGCACAACGCAATTTCAATATGCCGATGTGGATTTTTTCCTGTTGGACAACCGCTACTACCGCACGCCCAACAACTGCAAGACTTGCCCCTGTACTGTGCTAGGTAAAGCACAACTCGATTGGATACGAGGAGCGCTTGCCGCCA
>JBEQAD010000308.1:0-3687 GCA_041640515.1 Saprospiraceae bacterium
TACAAAAGCCAGATTAAGGCTAGGTGAGATGCAAAGGCCCTCTTTACAGCCACCGCACTAACCAGTTGACGGCCAACCTCATCAGAGCGGAGCGGTAGGGTGGCAAAAAGAGATTGGTTGTGGGCCAAGGGCTATGCTGACGCGCTACCGCACGCGCATGGCTAAATTCCCAAAAGCCCCACACCCCATGGTAGCGCCCAATGCCGCTGTGGTTCTGGCCGCCAAAGGGCAACTCGGGATTGATGAATTGCAGACCTATCTCATTAATGCATACCCCTCCGCTGCGCGTTTCATTCAACACGCGTTGCCAATGGTCGCGTTGGCGGCTGAAGATATACAAGGCCAGCGGCTTGGGATGCGCGTTAATGTAAGCAATCGCATCCTCGAGTGCCCGATACGAGCGCAGCGGCAACAGGGGCCCGAAAATTTCAGTGCTCCACAGGGCTGCATCATCGGGCACAGAGCTAAGTACCGTCGGTTCTATGTAGCGTTCCTCAGCCACCGAGCGACCGCCAAAATGCACTACCGCCCCGCGCTGAACAGCATCGTCGAGCAGCCCTCTGACCATGGAAAAATGGCGGTCGTGAATAAGCCGCGGATAATCCGGCGACTGTTGCCGAGCTTCCGGCGAAGCCCCGTAATAGCGCTCGAAATAGTGACCTATCCGCTCAGCCAGCGCGTCATGTACAGACTCGTGTACCAAAACATAGTCAGGAGCAATGCAAATCTGGCCAGCATTCATACCTTTCATCCAGGCAATGCGCGAGGCCGCCCGCTCTATGTCCGCCGTTTCATCCACCACTACGGGGCTCTTTCCACCCAGTTCTAATGTCACGGACGACAGGTGCTGGGCTGCCGCCGCCATGACGATTTTACCCACCTCAGGGCTACCCGTAAAGAAGATGTGATCAAACGGCAGCTGAAGCAACGCCTGGGCAACAGCCACCTCTCCCTCCACCACGGCCACTTCCTTCTCTGGGAAGCACTCGTTGACGATAGAGCGGATAAGTCGGGCGCTGTGAGGCGCATGCTCAGAAGGCTTGATGATGGCGCAGTTGCCCGCCGCAATGGCCGATACCAGCGGAATAAAACAAAGATTGAAGGGATAATTCCATGGCCCTATGATGAGACAAACGCCCTTAGGCTCGTAGTGTATCCAAGCAGTGGAGCCAATGAGCGGCAGTCGCACTCCCGTGCGGCGAGGAGCCATCCACCCCGACAAGTGTCGCAGAGCATGGCGAATTTCACCCGTAATAGCGGCTATTTCCGTGACGTCTGTTTCCACGGGCGACTTTCTAAAATCAGCCCACATAGCCTCTCGGATGGCTTGGCGATGCCGGACAAGGGCTGCGTGCAGGGCGCGCAATCGGGCCTTGCGCTCGCGTGCCGTAGTGCGAGCCATAACATACTGGTGTTGGCGCTGGCTCTCAAAAAGGGCCTCCAGGGCAACACCCAGCGTGTTCGTTGCGGTAGAATCCATCTTTTTTTACGCTTTGGCTACTTTTTAGCAAAACTGCAAACTTTCTTGAAGTTGAAATACGCAGGCCGGCTCCTTTATTCGTTCCATTGGCAACGCTGCTTTTTCTTAGCTTCAAAAAACCAATGATTCGCATTTATAGGGCGTTAAAAAAGATAAGGGAAATATTTGCAAGATATTTACACACATTGTAATGTTGCCTCTAAAAAGAAGGATACAACAGGCAAAGAAGAGTATACCAAAACATACGCAGGTTAATTTCGTTTTTTAACCACTAAAATTTTTATTTCTTATGAACATTAACGTGAGAACTCTGCACTGCCAAGCAGACGAGCGGTTAGTTAAATACATTTATACTAAGATTCAGCGATTACACAAAATATATCATCGAATTGAAGGTATTGATGTGCGCTTGATAGAGGAGAGTAAGGGAAGCAGGGCTAACAAGGTAGCAGAGGTACAGATGCACGTTCCAGGGGGCTGGTTGGTGGATAGGAAGAGCAGCGTCACGTTCGAGTCGGCCATCAACGCCTCGATGGATACACTGCGCCGGCAATTGGCACGCTACAAAGAGAAACGCTACGGCTACGAGCCGGAGAAAATCAGCGATCTCAACCCGCACGAATAAATGGAGGAGGTGGGCCAAGCCCCGCACGGTTACGGTGCGCCCTACTCATCTATTTTCAGATTGAAGCGCCTAATCAGGTCGAGTACGGCCGGGTTGGCTTGAATCATTTGGTCTAGTTTTTCCTTATCCGTGAGGATGCGTCGCGCCTTCGCAGGTTCTGAAGAAGTCGCCCTTTTTTCATCAAGCACCACCTGTAGGTTGGCGTTTGGAGCATGTAGGTTTTTGCGAATGACATCACGCAAGTGGTTGACCTCCTCCTGAATGAGGCTGCGATGAACTCCCAGCCCAACGGTCACCACAATCGTTTCACCTGCCAGCTTCAACTCAGCCGCTGCCATGGCTTGGCGCAGGGAGGGCGAAGGGGTGCTTTCAGCGAAGGCCTGCCACTCAGCCTGCACATTTTCCAGCGACAATCGGCTTTGCAAGCCTGCCAGCAGAGTCGCCTCTTCAGCGTGAGCGGTGTCGAAGTCTTCCAGGCGCAGCGGAATTTCCTCCAGGCGCTTACGCCCTAGTCGGATATCGGTTCGCAGAGCGCGCAGGGCTTCTGGCCCCAGTTCCGTGGCCGTAGAGGGCGGCAAGGAGTGCTGAGCAACGTGTGCAGCTGGAGACGAGCTAACGACCGGAGGCGCCGGCGAGGGGCGTTTAGGCGCAGGCGTTGCGGCCAAAGGAGAAGCAGCAGGATGCTGAGCTAGCGAGGTGGAGTCAACCGTTTTTTTTTCTGCCGAAAAGGCCGCTGTCGGGACGGCCCGTAAAATGTAGCACATTTTAAGCAGAGCTATCTCAACGTGCAACCGCTTGTGGCGAGCCGTCTTGAGATGGACATCGCACTCGTTGGCCAGGCTAAGGGCTGTAAGCAAGAAAGAAAGGGATGCCAGCTGGGCCTGTTGCTGGTAGCGCTCCCGGAGGTTTTCGCCTACCTCAAGCAGCGGCAGCGTGGCCGGGTCGCGGCCCACCAACAGGTTGCGAAGGTGTTCGGCTAAGCCAATAAGGAAGATTTCAGGTTCAAAGCCCTGGCGCAGGATCTCGTCGAACAGCCTCAAGACGCTGGGCGCATCTTCTGCCATGAGGGCATCCGTGATTTGGAAATAGTAGTCGTAGTCAAGGATGTTAAGGTTCTCCAGCACCGTCTGATAGCGAATAGGTTCGCCAGCGGCGGCGCTGCTGATGCGGTCAAAAATAGAAAGGGCGTCGCGTAGCGCACCGTCAGCTTTCTGAGCAATGATGCGCAGCGCCTCCGGGTCGGCTTGGATACCCTCCAGCCGGCAAATTTTGGCCAGATGCTCCACCATATCGCCCACCTCGATCCGCCGAAAATCGAATACTTGACAGCGCGACAAAATGGTTGGGAGAATTTTGTGCTTCTCTGTGGTGGCCAGGATAAACACAGCGTAAGGCGGTGGTTCCTCAAGGGTTTTCAAAAAGGCATTGAAAGCTCCTTGAGAGAGCATGTGCACTTCGTCAATGATGTACACCTTGTATTGCCCGCGCTGAGGCGGAATACGCACCTGCTCGACAAGGGCGCGAATGTGGTCAACCCCATTGTGAGAGGCCGCGTCGAGCTCAAAAATATTCCACGAGGCAT
>JBEQAD010000309.1:0-3681 GCA_041640515.1 Saprospiraceae bacterium
CGACCCTGAACGGCCCAAAGCTCATCTAGCCTGGAATTCTTATCGAAACATCGCTCTCGGCACGGGCTTTGGTTTAAGACTTGACTTCGACTATTTTGTCTTTCGCGTCGACCTGGGCCTGAAACTTCGACGGCCTTACACTACATCTATCGAAGGCCATTGGGTAGACTGGAGCGGTGGCGACTTCAGAGAAATTGGCAACCTCAACATAGCTATCGGCTATCCATTTTGACGCAATACAGCATAGATATCCTATCCTTGTGGCGCTTTGCTCTGGAACCCTCACTACAGCAGTGCAACGACTCGACCCAGTACAACGTAATGGCACATAAACACAGCGATGAGGATAGCGAGCTGCATCGGCTGCTGCGCGAATGCAGGCAACAAAAGCGAACAGCGCAATACCAGATTCACGCTATCTTTTACAACTATGCTATGAGCATCGCCTACCGCTACGTAGGCAACCTCGAGACCGCAGAGGAAGTTGTCAATGACGCCTTTTTCAAAATTTTTACGAAAATCAACTTGTATGAAGAAACCCTATCTTTTCGCTTTTGGCTGCGGCGCATCGTCATCAATACGGCCATTGATCGCCTGCGAAGCGCACTACAAACACAGCCTCATGAGTCTCTGGGCCAGCGCTACGACGTGGAAGTGGAAAGCGGCATCATAGAAGACCTCACGCGCGAACAAATCCTGGCTGCGCTCGACCGGCTGCCGCCCGCTTATCGCACAGTCTTCAATCTCTTTGTTGTAGATGGTTTTACGCACGAAGAAATTGCTCAGCTGCTCAACATCAGCCCAGGTACATCCAAATCCAACTTGTCTCGTGCTCGACAACACCTACGCGCTCTTTTCTCCGATGACTTTGAATTCAGAAAGTAGCTATGCGTGACTTCAGTAAGTATTTAGCGGAACGACTAGGTGAGGAAGGCTCCTTCTCTGGCAGGGAGGCCAATTGGCGTGCCTTACACTACCGTTTGGAGGCCGCGGCTGCTCGGCGCACAGCCCTATACTGGCAAACAGCTTCAGGGGTGCTGCTCCTCCTACTGGCAGCCCTAAGCTGGCAGGTTTTTGTGTTTTACAAAGAAAATAGAAGGCTCACGGCCCAGCTTTCTGCGGCAGAAACTACTCTATCGGCTGCTGCGCTCCGCGCCGACTCGCTCACTCAAGCGCTACTGCTCCGGGCTCCGCAAACAACCATCGCGCTGCAGCGCGCCGCTCCGCGTTGGAGTCAGACCAATACGGCGGAAAGCGCGCCGTCTGCTTCGCTTCTCCCTCCACCTTTGCCATTAGCCACGCCAGAGGAAGGAGCCATCAGAGCCGACACTCCTGGCGAAGAGGCGCCTGTGCCCGTTTCTACTCCGGAGCCACTGTCGAGATTAGCTCCTTCAGTGAAAATGCTGCCGCTGCGTTCCTTTGTCCATATATCGCCTGCTCCCCAGTGGTTGGCGCCCTTGTCGCGGCACCGCGAGAGCCGTTTATGGGTAGGGCTTCAAGGCAACATTGGCGTGTCTGCGCCTCGGCCAGGCATTTCCCTGTTGCAGGGTGCTGGCCTAGGCGCCGAGTATCGCCTGCTTGGGCAGCTTTGGCTGACGGGCAGCGCCGAGTGGGTTTCCTATGATGTCCGCCATACCCAATATTTGCCTTCGGCTTTCTACCGAGAAAAGCCGCCTCAAGCGTATAAAATCGTGTTGGGTAAGCCTCCAGTGCCATATCCGCTGCACGACGTGGTAGGCAATCAGCGGCTGCACTTCCTGAGTGCCGGCCTGCGTTATCGAGTTCCACTGCGCTTCTGGCTGCGGCCTTCTGTTCACGCAGCGTGCACGTGGGGACAAGTAGCGCCCGCAATTTACAATTATACGTTTGTCGATACTCTCCCTGGATCGCCACCCAAAAAAGTCATCGTACTTACGAGCACCCAATCCACGTCGGCCTATGCGGTGCCAGGGCTTTGGCGTTTCGGCGTGGCATTAGAACGGGAGACCGAGTGGTGGACTCTCCGCCTGGGGGTTAGTCGCCAAGAAGTGTTCCGCCCCGATTTCTACGACACCTGGTGGGTGCAGGGAAGCATCTGGTATAAGTGGTAAGCGCACCGTAGGCCTGAAGGCTTTAGCTATACACCGTTTGAACCAAGTTTACACTATCTTTGCCTATGTATGGACGTCATCAAACAACACATTGAAGCACTAATTTTTGTCGCGCCTCAACCTCTTTCGGCTGAAGACATACGAGCTACACTGGCAGAGGTTTTTCAGACAGAGGTGACGATAGCGGCGGTACAGGCAGCTATTGCCCAGCTGCAGGCGCGATATCAGACGCCTGAATATGCTTTTGAGCTGGTTGAAATTGCCGGCGGTTTTCAATTCTTGACCAAAGGCGCCTATCACAACACCGTCTCTGCATACTTACGTCAGACATCTCGCCGCCGCTTATCGCAAGCGGCGCTGGAAACCCTGGCTATTATTGCTTACAAACAACCTGTTACGAAGAGCGAAGTGGAGGCCATCCGGGGCGTCAATTGCGACTATGCCTTGCAAAAACTTTTGGAAAAAGAGCTTGTTGTAGTTAGTGGACGCAGCGAAGGGCCAGGGCGTCCGTTGCTCTACACCACGTCAGAAAAATTCATGGACTACTTAGGGCTTAAAAGCCTAGCCGATCTACCTCGTCCCAAAGACTTTCGAGAAATTGAAAACACCGTTGGCTCAACACCCGACGCTGAAGAGTCAGTGTCAAACGCTCACCTTCACCATACCAATTAGCCCGTCATGGAACCTACTTTAGTCAATCGCGTTGCCCAAAGCGGACTGATAACCATTGACCTGGAAACCTTTTATCCTGAAGGAGAGATAGTGCCTTTCGACCTGAAAGACTACCTTTTTATGGGCCTCATCCTTAAAGAAAAGGATTTTCGCGAGGCACTCAAAGGACACGACTGGGCACAATATAGCGGAAAAAACATAGCAGTGTTCTGCTCAGCCGATGCCATCATTCCTTTATGGGCGTATATGCTGGTAACGGCCTATGCTGCTCCGTATGCACGCGACGTATTTCAGGGCGTGCCAGAAGCGTTCGTTGAGGCGGCTTTCTTGAAAAAAATCGCAGCTCTCGACATTACTCCCTACGAAGGGCGGCGTTTAGTGATTAAAGGTTGCAGCAACCGCCCTGTGCCGCCTGCTGCTTACGTGGAAATCACCCGTCGCTTACAGCCTATTGCACAAAGCATCCTATTTGGCGAACCGTGCTCCACGGTGCCAGTATACAAGCGCCCTATTCAAGCAACCGTTCAACCCTGACTCATTCTTTCCTATGGCTAACCGCACTCTGCTCATCCTGAACGCGCTTTTGGCGTTGGCCTTGATGGCCATTTTTCTATTTGGCTTCAAGAGAAATGAGGGTAGCGGCTTTCCGGCTCCACCTCAGAGTATTCGCTCCATAAATCTGGATAAGGACTATGATTTCTGCGGAGAGAAGCTGCCGATGAACAACTTTGATGTGCGTCAGCGACTGGATGCCGAGCTGCTTCGCAACAAGTCCCGCCGCTGCTGCAAGATCGACGCCCGCTGCAGCAGCGAGATTGAGCGTTGCGTCCGTCGCGTCGCCCATGATGGCGGTGACCGAGACGCCGCCTTTCGCGAGAGCCGTCATCGCCTCGATCGCCTGCTGCGCCGAGAATTGCGT
>JBEQAD010000310.1:0-3672 GCA_041640515.1 Saprospiraceae bacterium
GCCAAAATTTAGACTGTAGTATTGGAACTGCGAATTGTACGTCGCGGCTTCGGGTGGTGAGCCGTCAAGTATAGGCATAGGCGTAGCCAGCAGCTTGACCACCGTCGGCATGGCATCAAACTCCACTGTGCCATCGCCGGCACAAGTTAGCTCGGGCGTATAGGCTTCGTATGCGGTAACGTAACCGCTGTTGCCGCCGTCGATGTCGTTACGATAAAGCCTAAGCACCACCCTGAAGTCGTCGCGGTACACCGGGTTGACGCCGTTGGTGATGGCGCTGGAGCTGATGACACCTGGCGTTAGCAATGATACGTCGTTGTCTTCACTTCCGAATTTGAGCTGCTCGCCGCAGGCCTGCCACGCCACCGTCACTTTGCGCGTTGTGTAGTTGGCGCTGATGGTGGCGACAGAGGCCAGCAGGTAGTTAGCCTGCAGCATGGACACGAAATTGGTTATTGTATCCGCTGCATTGCCGGCCACCACCTTGAACGACGTCGAAGTGAAGTCCGTCGTGTTGTTTACCGTCATCGGGATGCCGTACAGTTTGAATGCCGTGCCAGAAGGTACCGACGCTGGGCTGGCGGCAAAGGTGAACTCCATCACTGCGGCGCTGCCTGGCGTAAGCGTCGTCAGCGCTGCAGGGACGCCGAGCTTCCAAATCATGCAGTCACTGATGGAGAGCGGGTCTGTTGTGTTGGGTTGCGTGATTATCGTTAGCATGCTATACCTTTTCCTTTTTGCTCATGTATTCCAACCTTTCCAGCCTGCGGTTAGCGTCGTCGAGGCCTTCTGCCAGCGCCGTGCGCAGCTCTGCGGCGCTGCGCTGGGCAATGGTAGTTGCGATAGCCTCTATCTGCTCCTCGTTGAACTTGGCCTCACTGTCTACCACCACCTGCAGCGGTGGCGGCGCCGCCGCGCGAGCGCCGGCAGCGGTGAATCCACCGTCGGCGTACATGGCGACAGCCATAGGTTTAGATGCCGCGGCGAAGCCGCCGGAGGCGAACAGCTTAACCGCGGGCGGACGCTGCGACAGCCGGGCGCGCTCGAGCGTGTCAAAGAGGGAGGGCCACTTTGCGACCATCCACTTCGGCGCTACGTACTCACCCTCGTGCACTACCGCTCTGCGGGCAGGCAGCTTGCCGCCAATCGCGTGGCCTGTCTCGTCGACATGGCCTGCCCGCTTGACAAATCCGCCCTTGCTCACGTCGGGCAGGGCGCGGTAGGCTTTTTCCTCCACGTATCCACCTTCTGCCAGCTTTTTGGACTTAATGAGCGCCACCTGGAGAGCGCCGAGAAGAGCGGTGGCGGCGGCAAGAATAGGGTTGTACGCTACACGGGCAACGGCAACGGCGGTGTTTATCGTGGCCTCAATGATAGCAATAGCCTGCCGCTTGCGCGCAGCGTCACGCTCGACGGCTTCCTTCTTTTGTGCCACCTCCTCCTCGAGCTTCTTTTGTAGCTTCGCGTTGTTAGCATAAACCTGTTTCCTCTTCTCATATTCAGCATCTATAGCTGCCAAGCGCTCGTCGGTCTCTTTGGCGATAGTCTCGCGCTGTATATCCAGCAGCGTCGATGCCGCATTCAAAGCGATGTCGGCGAGCTTCCGATAGGCGTCTTCGCGGGCTTGTGCCTCCTGCTCTATCCTCTTCAGCTCCCGCTCGTGCGCCTCTTGGCGAGTGGCGTCGAGTTGGTCAACGGCTTCAGTGGCGGCAGCAGCGCCTTCGCGCTCGGCGTCGGCGATTTGCTTGGCAAACTTTAACCGCACAGCGGCGGCTTCGGCGGCGGCCTTTTTGTCAATAAGAGGCCTGGCCTCCGGCGCTGCCGTGCGCAGCTCGTCGCGCCGCTTGGTTTCGATGGCGTTGAGGGCGGCGCGCTCTTCGGCTTTAATGGCCTCAATTCGCGCGGCGGCGGCTTGATTGGCAATGTCCTTCACGCGCTCGGCATAGTCGCGCTGGAGGTTGACAAGGGCGTCGGCTTTTTGCTTTGCCAACGCCTCGCTGGCCTCAGCAAATTGGGCTTGCGAGATAAGACCTTGCCGCTGCTTGGCTTTGAGGGCTTTCTCTTCTTTATCAAACTCGGCGACGATGGCCCGCCGCCGCTCGGCGAACTGGGCCTTGAGCCTCTTCAGCGCATCGCTGGCGCTGTCGGCTTCGGTTTCGGCCTCAATTTGAGCGATGCGGAGGGCAAGAGCCTCCACCGCGGCTGCTTGCTCCTCCGCCGCCTTGGCCCTGGCGGCCAGCAGCGCCTGTCGCTTCCGCTCCACGGCCTTCAGGGCAGCCTCGCGCTCCTGTTCTATAAGGTCGGCCTCGCTCACGTCGGCAGGAAGGGCGTCGGGCAGCTTGCGCACGTCGCCAACGTCGCCCACCTTGACGCGCCGGCCAAGGCGCTTCTCTAAGCCCTCCCTTAATTCGGCCAGCCTCTTGGCCGCGCGCTCTTGCGCCGCGATGCGCTCCTCATCCAACTCGGCCATCTGGCGCGTGAACCCTTCCTGCTCCGTCAGCTCCAACGCCCGTAGCGAGCGACGTATCTCAGCGATGCGCTCAGCTTGACGCCGTTCGATGGCCTCAATGTCGACGGCTTTCGTCTTCTTAGCCTCTTTCTCGGCCTCGCCAACCTCCTCCAGCACCTCGCTCACCTCTTCCTTGGCCTTGCCCTTGTCAGGCACGACAATGTCGATGACGAGCGGCTCAGGCCTTTTGAGTTTAAAAGCCTCGTCAAACTTTTTGCCCGTGAGCTCGAGCTCCTTCTCCAGCTCGGCCAGTTTAGCCCGCGCCCTGTCCAGGTTGGCAGCAGCGCTGGAGGCGTCAACACTTTTGATGGAAGAGGCAAACACGTTGCCAGCAGTGGCAGCGCCAGCGGTGAGCTTGGCGACAGATGTCTCGAGGCGCTCGATTTCAAGGCGCTGCTCGACAATGCGCTCGGCCACCTTTTCCTGCGCCCTCGCCTTGGCGCGCTCGGCCGCCTGCCGGATAACCTCCTCCGTCAGCGCACGCTGTAGCCTGGTGAGCTGCTCCGTGCTCTGTATGTCCAAATTTATGTTGCGCAGGTAATCCGGGTACTTGTCATTGAGCTGCTGTATAGCCTTTGCCCGCTCTTCGGCGGTTGCGGAGGCGTTCTTTAAGGTGGCAAAGGATGCATTGATAACGCGCACCTCTTCTGCCGTGCTCTTAGCTATTTCATTCTGGGCGTCAGCTACGGCTCGAGAGGCTTTGGCCGACGCGCTGAGGCTTTCGTTGTAAGTCTCGAAAGCCTTGACGATAGCATAGACGCCTGCCGCCAGAGCAATCAAAGGCAGCGCCGCCTGTGCGGCTGCCAGCGCTCGCGTAGCTACGGCCTGGGCTTGGGTGGCTACGGTCTGCGCGATGGTGGCGGCGGTAGCCGTGCGCGACGCTGTGGCAAAGGTGCTGATGGCCTGGCTCGCGGCAAGGCCTGGTTTTGTGAAGGCGAGGAAGACAGTGCCGAGGGTCAACATCTCGCCCGAGGCCTTACTAATAAACCCTATACCCTCGTCAATTATGTTGATGAGGTCAGTCACCGCCTTTGCCACAGCCTCGATGGCCTTCTCCGCGTTCTCGCTGGTAATTAGCTTGACGAACGCGTTGCGCAACTTTTCCACCGCGGCGGCGGCATTGTTGTTCTTTTTGTCGAATTCGGCATAGAGGCTGTCAGTCT
>JBEQAD010000311.1:0-3631 GCA_041640515.1 Saprospiraceae bacterium
CAAAGCGGCTAACCTGCGTTTGCCCTATTCCGACGAGCGCGTCATTCACTTCGGCCTTATCCCGCGAGCGCATCGCTGCCTCTTTGTTATCAATGAATTGCCCGACTTACAGCCGCGCATTCAGGTGGCCTTGTTCAATGTGCTGCAGGAGGGCGATATGCAAATCCGTGGCTTCAAATTGCGCTTGCCGTTGGACCTCATGTTTGTTTTCACCGCCAATCCAGAAGACTACACCAACCGCGGCAGTATCATCACACCACTTAAAGATCGCATAGAAAGCCAAATAACTACGCATTACCCGACGTCCATCGAAATCGGCCGGCGCATCACCGAGCAAGAGGCGCGCATTGATACTGCTCAGCGCGAAGCCGTGCGGGTGCCGGAGCTGCTCAAGGATCTCATCGAGGAAATTGCTTTTGCCGCTCGCGATAGCGAGTACGTGGACAAAAGCAGCGGCGTCAGTGCGCGATTGACCATCGCCGCTTACGAAAATTTGTATTCTACGGCCGAGCGCCGCATGCTGCTCAATGGAGATTCCTCAACGACGGCGCGCATCACAGACCTATGGGGGGTTATTCCAGCCATCATTGGCAAGGTAGAGATGGTATACGAAGGCGAGCAAGAAGGACCACACACGGTGGCTCTTCGCCTCATTGGACAAGCCATCAAGAAGATGTTCCTCCAGTATTTTCCTAACCCCACTAAATTGCGGCGGGGCCAGGAGAAGGACCCCTACGGCGTCATCCGGGCGTGGTTTGCCGGTGGCAATACAGTGGATTTGTTGCACAGCCAAAAGGACCGTGAGTTTGTGCAAAACTTAGACCGCGTGGCTGGGCTGCGCAATGTAGCGGAAGGCGCCAAAGTACCCGCGGCAGATGTGCCGGTGTTCATGGAATTGGTGTTGCACGGCCTGGCCGAATTTGAAGTGCTCAACAAAGAGTTTATCCTCAACCGCTGGACATTCAAAGACTTTCTGGCCGGCAGTGGCCTGGGCAATTTGGACGATGACCCTGACGTGCGGGATTTGCTTAAGTAAAGCGCGCGGTGCTGCTTCAGGCACTTTTGCAGCAGTATGAGCGAAATGGGCTACTTTCGCCCACCTAATTTTAGCCTGCAAGCCTGTTATGCTTATGCTACGCATTTTTATATACCTGCTCATCGTCAGTATAGCTGTTCAATGTACTTCTCACCAGGGAAAACCAGTGGCCACGGCGGGTTCCGATTATGTGCTGGTTATTCATGGTGGTGCGGGTACTCTTTCGCGCGCGGCCATGACGCCGGAGCGAGAAGCGCGTTATCGGTCAGCGCTGGATTCTGCCTTGCGCGTAGGAGAGGCTATCTTGAGCAGCGGCGGTTCGGCGCTGGATGCCGTAACAGAAACGGTGGCATGGTTGGAGGATTGCCCGCTGTTTAATGCGGGGCGGGGCGCTGTATTCGCGCACGAAGGCCGTAATGAGCTGGATGCGAGCATTATGGATGGCCTTAAAGAGACAGCAGGGGCTGTGGGTGGAGTGTCTGTGGTGAAAAATCCCATTCGCCTTGCCCGTGCCGTCATGGAGAAATCGCCGCACGTTTTTTTGGTCGGCCAGGGTGCTGAGCGCTTTGCCATGGAAAATGGCCTGGATACCGTCAGCCCATCCTGGTTTTTCACGCAGGAGCGGTGGGATGCTTTTCAGCAAGTGCTCCATAAAGGCAAGACGGGCAGTCAGAACACAGGTGAAAATCCGGACTACAAATTTGGCACTGTAGGCGCGGTGGCATTAGATCGGCAAGGCAATCTGGCGGCGGCTACCTCAACAGGTGGAATGACAAACAAGCGCTGGAATCGCCTGGGCGACTCGCCCGTCATCGGCGCGGGCACCTATGCTTCCAACGAGGCCTGTGCGGTGTCGTGCACTGGGCACGGTGAGTACTTTATCCGCTATGTGGCAGCCCATGACGTGTGGGCGCGCATGGTCTACGGCGGTGCTCCCTTAAAGGAAGCAACTCACGCCGCCATAAAGAAACTGGCAGCCAAAGGCGGTGAGGGCGGGTTGATAGCCGTAGATAGGCAAGGCAACATCGCCATGCCGTTCAACTCGGAAGGAATGTACCGCGGTTATGCCCGCCCTGGTGTGCGCCAGGTGTTCATCTTTGCCGACGAATAACCCTCCTTTATCCAACGACACCAGCCATGACGCCATTGGCCGAACGTATGCGCCCAAGAGACCTCTCCGAATTCGTAGGTCAAGAACATTTGGTTGGAGAAGGGGCCGTCTTGCGACAAGCAATTGAGGTTGGAAAAATACCTTCGTTTATTCTGTGGGGGCCGCCTGGCGTAGGCAAAACCACACTCGCACGGCTCATTGCTCAACAACTGAAAAAGCCATTTTATCAACTCTCAGCCATCCATGCGGGTGTTAAAGACATCCGAGAGGCTATCGAAAATGCCGAAAAGACCACCCTCTTTCAGGCAAAAGGCGCGATTCTGTTTATTGATGAAATTCACCGCTTCTCTAAAAGCCAACAAGATGCTCTACTGGGGGCAGTAGAAAAAGGTACAGTAACCCTTATCGGGGCCACCACGGAGAACCCTTCTTTCGAAATTATTCCGGCCTTACTTTCGCGGTGCCAGGTGTACGTGTTGCACCCTTTGCACCGCGACCAGCTGGAGCTGCTGGTGCGTCGTGCCTTACAGCAAGACGAGGTGCTTAGGAACACCGAGGTAGTCCTGGAAGAAACCGAAGCCTTACTGCTGTACTCGGGCGGCGATGCGCGACGCTTGCTCAACGCCCTGGAATTGATAGTCACCTCAGCGGTTGGCGATCAACCTGTTCGCCTCACTAACGCCTACGTGCGTGAGAAAATTCAGCAAAATATTGCCCTGTACGATAAGGGTGGCGAACAACACTACGACGTTGTCTCGGCTTTCATCAAAAGCATACGAGGCAGCGATCCCAACGCCGCCGTATACTGGTTGGCTCGCATGCTGGAGGGAGGAGAGGACATTGAGTTTATTGCGCGCCGGCTCATCATCCTGGCTGCAGAGGACATCGGTTTGGCTAATCCCAATGCCCTGCTGCTGGCCACAGCCACGATGGATGCCGTGCGTGCCCTTGGCATGCCCGAGGCGCGCATTGTGCTGTCAGAATGTGCAGTGTATTTGGCCTGCTCTCCCAAGAGTAATTCGGCCTACGTCGCCATCGATAAGGCCATAGAGGCCGTGCGTGCCGGCAAAACCTTTCCCGTGCCACTACATCTGCGCAATGCACCTGCTCACCTCATGCGCGAGCTCCGGTATGGAGCGGGCTATCAATACAGCCATGACTACCCAGGTCACTTTGTACAGCAAGACTACTTACCTCCTGAACTTAAAGGCACCTGTTTCTACCAGCCCGCCGACAACGCTGCCGAAATCCGTGCCCGCGATAAACTGCGCCAGGAATGGAAGAATTGGTATCCTTACTCTTAGTGCCGCCTTGCTAACAGCTCTTGCTTTGGGCATCTTATCCCGATGATATACCTCGTCTATCTTTGCCGCTGCCATGCAGGTCTTTTCTAATCTCGAAACGCTGCCTCCGCTGTCGAATGCCGTAGTGACTATTGGCTCTTTCGACGGTGTCCACCTGGGGCACCAACACATCCTAGAGCG
>JBEQAD010000312.1:0-3629 GCA_041640515.1 Saprospiraceae bacterium
GCGCTTGTGGCTACGTTAAGGCTATTCGACTGCACGTTGCCATCCACTTGTGTGCTGCCTGTGACACGTGCGTTACCGTTAACGGTCAGGATGTTGATTGGGTCAAATGCTGGGGTAGCCGCGGCCAGGGCCGGTGCAATACCTCCGATAACTACATTAGATCCGTTGTCAAAAATTTGCCCTTCTCCCAAAGCGCTGGATGTAGGTCCTGGAGGCAAGAAGCGCGCGACCAAGTTAGGGCGCCCGCTGATGTCGGTGCTGGTGAGCATCTTTTCCCAAGCCGCCCAGCTGTTGGCACCGCCGGGGTCTTGCGAGCGTGTCCATAGGCCGTCGGTACCGCCGACAAACAGCTGTCGGCGCAAGCTATTACCGCCGGGTGCCAGGCTCAGGATGCCGCCATCGGGGTACGCATTGGGTAGTAGCCCCCCAGGGCAGCGCGGTTTTTGCGCTCGAAGTATGCCTCGTCGCTGTACGTGTTGGGCAACCCCGTCGGCTGGCCAACGTCGAAATGGATGCGCCCGTGGAAGCGCCCTGTCGTGTGCGTATTGCCTACGGTATGTAGGTTGAACTGCGGCGTGTTGGTGCCGATACCTACCAGACCTGTTTCGGTGATGATCATGCGGTCTATCAGCCCTGTGGCGGTGCTTGTCTGGAAGATCATGTTGGCTTGGAGTACGCCCGGAGCTACGGGTTGCGTAATCTCCGAGCGGATAGTAGCGCCTGAACGGATATCGCCGTACGTTACTAAGCCGCGCCACTGGATGGTGCCCAGTATGTCGCCCTGCACCACGGGAAGCGGCGACACGGTTTTACCGCTGTTGTAGCGATACATGGCGAGCTCTGGCTTGGTGCCGGCGTTCTGCGCCCATGTGGAGAGAGGTGGTGCCATAGCGATAGCTAAGGCAAGGACAAAAAAGAGCACGTGCTTTTGCATTATTTCCTTTGTTTATTGGGTGAAGAAAAAGGTGATAAAGATGCACAAAGATGTGAGCACTCTTCCCTGCACTTTTGGAACTGCGTTGGAGATCTTCTGGAAATCTTATCAGAAGCAAATTATTGTGTCACTCAGCTGCTGGGCGTTCTTACAGCGCTGAGAAATTTAGGCGTTAAAAAGCAACTGACCTCAGCAGTGCGTTCACTACTGAGGTCAGTTGGTGCTGCTTAGGCGTCACAGTTAGGCGCGTCCAGCGAGCGGTATGATTGTTGGTAGTGATTAGATGCTAAATATGATTCAGCGCAGGGCATTAGCGCCTCCACTGACTGCCGCCGAAGCCCGCCCCGGAGGTTTTATTAATGGTGTTGGGATTAGCCACAGAAAGCTGCAAAGACCCACTGCCGGATAGGCCGCACTTGGGTACGTCCGCCCATTGCAGAGTGATGTTATTGCCACTGCGCGTGCCTATAGCCACATTGGCAAAGCCTGGCTTGCCATTAGTGTTGTTTGCTTCGCCAAACCACACTATGATATTTCCTATTTGGCGAAGATAGTATATACCCCCATCGTTACAGGTCCATCGGCCGCTAACGTCACTTATTGTTGTAGCGCCATACCGCCCCGGACCGGAGCCAGGCAGACCAGAGGAAGGTAGGGTGGCTTTAGTCCATGAAGAGCCGCCGAAAGAAGGGCCGGTGGTTTTGACAAAGCTATTGCCATTTTCTCGAATTTCGATGGTAAGCGCTCCGCTACCTGTATTAGCGCCTTTGGGTACGTCGTAAAAATTACCCGTTACCTGGCTGCCTGAGAGAGTGCCCAAGAAAACATTGGCAAAAGTACCGTTGGGGTGTTCACCAAACCAATAAACCTTATTTCCTACTGTGCGCACATAGTAGTGGCCGCCATCGTTGCACTTGTAATAGCCATTGAGGATTACTTGAGCACCGCCTCGTCTAGCTTTCACCCAGCAGGCTCGCCGGCCAATGTTATTCGAGTTGTATTTGATCCACATGTAGCCGCTTTCGCCCCAGCCTGTACCCCACGAGTTCTTGATGAGCCAGGCTTGACGCACATCGCACCAGCCCACAATAAGCACGGCGTGGTTCGTCTGCGGATTGTCGGGATTGCTCGCAAAATCGAAGAATACCCCATTGGTGTAGTCCTGAAACTTCGGTGTTACTTGACAACTCGCCGACACAGCACCATATTTACAGATGGCTTGCTTGATGTCTGCGACAGAAGCAATCTTTGATATATCCCTATCTGGTCTCACGATACCCCAGGCTTCTGCATAGTAAGGCGAAGGGCAAGTGGTAGGAGAGCAGGCTCTATCACTAGCTGTATAAGAATACTGAGCTTCTGTACAAAGATTGCGGCTTCCCGCGATCATCCAATCGAATACCTTATAAGCAAAACCTCCTCCGCAATTGCCTCCACCTGAGCAGTTAAGAGCATGTTGTTCAGAGGCATCCACTGTGCCGGGCGCGACTCCATTCATTTTTAAGTAGCTGGACTCATAAGCGGCTACTGCGCCAAAAGCCCAGCAAGAGCCGCATATACCCTGGTTGCGTATGGGCGTTACCAAGCCACTCGTGCGTGCATCGTAAGTGGTCATGTTGGCGATGCAGCTTACTGGGGCGCCGTCCTGGTCGTCATCATTTATCGCTCCTTCAAAGGCTTTCGTGCTGAAACGCGCTTTCAGCTTTTGAACTTCTGCTGCAGGAATTTCTGCCTCTCCTGTAATGTCTTTGATATCAAGGGCAGAAACGGACGTGAAGCCCACATTGTAGAGAAGTTTCTCTCGCTGGATTTCTAGGCGGGTCTGCTGCAAGCGCTGCTGTATAGCAGCGGGTGCTTGTGCTTCTCGTACTTTGTAAACTTCGGGAAGGTTAGGCAGTACCTTTAAGTCTGGCTGCGCACCCGCAGGCAAGATCAGAGCCCCCCACACCAGGAGTGCTGTTGCCAATACACGAATGCCCTGGCAATGGCATTGAAGAGGATGAAATTGTGGCATAATCATTACTTTTTTGAGAGATAATGGTTGTTTATTCGATGATAACTTGGATGGTTCGCATCTTAGCATCGGCAGCCGTCTGCTCTTGCCAAGCAGGGTTGTAGAGAAGATGGATAGCTGTCTTGCCCGGTCGCAATGCCTTGAACACCCAGATTTCTGTATCCAGGCTGCCGTCTACATCCTTTTTTGCTGGTTCGTAGCGGGTTTCTACCAATTGCAAATAGGTAGAGTCTATGGGCTGCTGGAGTCGCCAGCGATAACCTGTGGCTATTTGTGACTCTAACTTGATTTCGAACGTCTTTCCGCTCTTAGCTTTTATCGGGTCAGAGTTAAAGGCTGAAGGGGGCTGAGAACACCCCGAGAAGAGTAAGCACAAGAAGAAAAAGCATGTGTGGGCGTACATAGCAATGTTGGTTGTTAATGATAGAAAGTGACTTGTTTCTATTAGAAGAGGGCCATTTTCTATGTGATCTTGCCTCTATCAAGACAGACAAAGGTTTGAGCGCGCTTCTCTGCACTTTTGGAAATGCGTTGGAAATCTTCTGGAAATCTTGACAAAGGGCTGCTGGCTGCGGTTGGGTCGCATTTATCCCTAATGCCGATGGATGAGGAGGTTCGAAAGAGGCTTTTTCGTTTCATCTCTACATTGGCAAAATCAAAACAGGCTGCTGCTGCGTTGCT
>JBEQAD010000313.1:0-3603 GCA_041640515.1 Saprospiraceae bacterium
CTTTTCGTCAAAGCGGTTGTAGCTGGCTCGGCTTGCCCAGCGCTCGTCGGAGCCGCCAGCAAGTACCGCCTTGCCAAAGGCACCTTTTTTGTATTCTTCCTTGAGCTCTAAGTTCATGACGCGTTCCTGCTTGCCGTCGTCCACTCCTACGATGCGCGCCATTTCTGATTTTTCATCAAACACTTGAATTTTATAGACCACCTCAGCACCGAGGTTTTTAGTAGCGAGTTTGGGATCGTTGCCGAAGAATACTTTGCCGTCCACGTACACGCGCCGCACGTCGCGACCTTGGGCTTTGATGTTGCCCGCGTCGTCCACCTCGATACCGGGCAGCCGACGCAACAAGTCTTCTACCGTAGAACCGGGCGGCACTTTGAACATCGTAGCATCGTATTCAATAGTGTCACCTCGGATGAACAGCGGCGCCTTGGCCGTGCGGATAACGACCTCCATCAGCTCGCGCTGAATGGGCTTGAGCACCAGGGCTCCTACATCTAACACTTCTACCTCTGCCGGCAATAGATATTGTTGGTAGGGCAAATAGCCCACGTAGGAAATTTTGAGCAAATAGGCTGCATTGCGCACGCCTTTAAAAACAAAGGAGCCTTGCTCATTGCAGCGCGTAAAGGTCTGTAGCGTGGAGTCGGCCGGATGGAGTAACATTACCGTGGCCATAGCGGCGGCCTCTCCTGTGCTGTCAATAGTTACCGTACCTCTTATGGTGATGCGACTGGGAGATTGGGCCATTACGGCCACTGCAGGCAAAAGCCCGGCAAGTAAAAGGCAGGTCGCAAAGAATGTTCTCATGGAATAAGTAATAGTCTCTTATGCTTCTTGAATGGACAGCAAAGGAACGCGAGGAGATGCTTCTGATTATCGCTTTAACAACAGCGCGGCGTGAAGGTGGGCAACGAGGCAGTTTTTGCTGCATGGCACTCGGAGATTTCCCTGCCCAAGCAGCCTATTTGGAAGGTCTTCGCTTTCGATACCTGCCAATTCCATAAAGTTGTGAATTTTGCCGCATAATGTCCGTATCGGTATTGGTTACAGGAGGTGCCGGCTTTATCGGCAGTCATACGGTGATAGCTTTGGCAGCAGCAGGCTATCGGCCGGTGGTGTACGACAACTTTTCCAACTCTCATCAAAGCATACTGGACGGACTCCGGGAAATTCTGGGCACCGACGTGCCCTGCTACGTGGCCGACTGCACAGATAAGGCCGCCCTGTTCGACGTCATAGAGCGCGAGCATATTCAGGGGGTAGTTCACTTTGCGGCTTTTAAAGCTGTAGGAGAAAGCGTGCAGGAGCCGCTGCGCTATTATCGAAACAACCTGGACGCTCTCCTTACCTTACTCGAGGTCATGCTCGAGGTAGGCGTTCACGACCTGATCTTTTCGTCTTCCTGCACGGTGTATGGCACACCCGACCACCTGCCCGTTACGGAGAGCTCACCTGTGCTGCCAGCGCTGTCGCCCTACGGCAACACCAAGCAAATTGGCGAAGAAATGCTGCGCGATGCGGTGACTGCTGGCAAGCCGCTGCGCGTCATCTCCCTCCGTTATTTCAACCCTATCGGTGCGCACTCGTCTGCTCTTATTGGCGAGTTGCCCATAGGTGTGCCCAACAACTTGGTGCCCTATATCACGCAAACTGCCATAGGGCTTCGTCCTGAGCTGATTGTCTTCGGCGACGATTACCCTACGCCCGATGGGACGTGCATTCGCGACTACATCCACGTAATGGACTTGGCTGAAGCGCACGTTTCTGCATTGAATAACTTGCGGCGGCTAGGCGCCTTGGCCACCCACTACGATGTATTTAATATTGGCACGGGGCGGGGCGCCAGCGTCCTTGAGGTGGTCCGCACTTTCGAAGAAGTCAGCGGTCAGCCGTTGCGCTACCGCATTGGGCCGCGTCGTCCTGGCGATGTGCCCGCCGTGTATGCCGACGCCTCTAAAGCTCAGGAGCACCTGGGCTGGACGGCTCGCCGCACGCTGCACGACGCTCTCGCCGATGCGTGGCGTTGGGAACAACATTGGCAAAAACTTTCTGCTACCTCTTAAAAACAACCATGAATTACTCGATAGCCTCAGCAACACGCTTGACGCCCGATTTTTATTTGCGCGATGATGTGCTATGTGTTGCGCGCGAGTTATTGGGCAAGGTGCTTGTTACTTGCTTCGACGGCCAGCGGACGGCCGGCATCATCACCGAAGTGGAAGCCTACCGCGCGCCCGACGACAAGGCTTGCCATGCGTACGGCGACCGCCGTACTTCGCGCACTGAGGTCATGTTTCGCCCCGGTGGCTGCGCCTACATATATCTGTGCTACGGCCTACACCACCTTTTTAACGTGGTTACTGGCCCTGCCGGTCAGGCGCACGCCGTGCTGGTGCGGGCCATTGAACCCCTGGAAGGCTTAGCGCTCATGTGCAACCGGCGTCGCTACCCTGCGCCTACCCTCCTGACATCGCACCAAAAAATTGCCCTAACCACCGGCCCTGGCGCCCTGGCGCAAGCCCTCGGCTTCCACACCAGCCAAAGCGGCCAACGGCTGACAGACGCCCACTCGCCTATGTGGATAGAGGACCATGGCGCGCGTATAGCCTCCACCGACATTGCCTCAGGTCCCCGCATTGGCGTTGCCTATGCGGGAGAGTGCGCTGCTTGGGAATGGCGTTTTTGGCTGCGCCATTCGCCCTACGTTCGCCAACAACCATGACCGCCCTAGAGCCGCACATTTGCTTCGAAGACGAGCACCTGCTGGTTACAAACAAACCTGCAGGCATGCCTACTCAGCCCGACCCCACGGGCGACCTATCGCTGCTAAAATGGCTGACGAAGCCCCGGGGGGCTGCCGCCACCCTACACCTGGTTAATCGCCTCGACCGTCCTGTGAGCGGCCTTGTTGTGTTGGCCAAGACTCGACAGGCCATGGCCTATGTCCAGCAGCTGTTTCGCGAAGGACGTGTGAAGAAAGAATACCTCG
The DNA here is from genome assembly GCA_041640515.1 of Saprospiraceae bacterium. GTDB lineage: Bacteria > Bacteroidota > Bacteroidia > Chitinophagales > Saprospiraceae > M3007. The sequence goes on from JBEQAD010000313.1 coordinate 2,990, forward strand.
CTGCTGTAGAAGGCGCTCCGCCCGAAGAAGAGGGCGAACTCGTGCATTTTCTTACCCAAAACCCAAAAACCCACCGCGCTTACGTCCATTTTAGCGCTCAGCCCAACGCCGTCAGAGCGGCGCTACACTACCGGCTCCTTGGCAAAGGCGAGCGGTACAGCTTTCTCCTGGTGCAACCCACTACAGGCCGACATCATCAAATACGCGCCCAATTAGCCGCCATAGGGTGCCCAATCAAAGGCGATGTCCGCTACGGAGCTCGGCGAGCCAATCGCGACCGCTCCATTCACTTGCACGCTTGGCGCCTCACCTTGGAACACCCCGCTACACACCAACCCTTATCCATACGCGCACCGCTTCCACAAACGGATGGCCTATGGCGAGAAATGGCAGGCAAAATCCCACAGTGACGCAAACCTCTGGGTAACGTTATCGCTTGGCCTATCGCCATCTGCGCTTTCGTCGTTGTTGCCTAAAACAAGAGCAGTTTGCATACCCAAAGCAGCGCCAAAAGCCATATCGGTAGGGGCATCGCCCACCATCCAGGCAGTGCTGAAGGCAATCTGGGGGAAATCACGCTGTGCTTGGTAAGCCATACCTGTAGCTGGTTTTCG
>JBEQAD010000314.1:0-3526 GCA_041640515.1 Saprospiraceae bacterium
CCGGCAAGGTCTTGGGAGCTACCCGAAGCACATGCAGGTGAGAATAGCGCGCCTGCAAGGTACTTAACACTTGAGAAGTTGAATCGCGCGAGTCATCGTCCACCACCAGCACATCGTAGTGCGGATAGTCTTGCTCGAGAATGTGAGGAAGGTGGCGCTGCAAGTTTTCCGCTTCGTTGCGCGCGCATACAATCACCGTTAACGAAGGCCAACGCTCAAACGGTAGTGCCTCTGTAGGGTGGTAGTAGTAGGCCACGCGGCGGTATATAACCAACCAGGCTGTCAATTGAACCGCCGTAATGATTACTATTAACCCGCTCTCTATCAAAAAGATGTCGGTGGACATAGGTAAAAAACGGCGGGCGAGGATTAGGTATACTAGCCCACCAATGCAAACATCCGACGCTTGGCCCAAATGGGATGCTCTCGATGATAGCCTACTGCTTTTAGTGTGCGCTTAAAAATTCTCCTCGAAACTGATTATAATTCCGCGTTTTGTTTTTTCATAAAATATAATGTGCGCCTCAATAGTCTCTGAAAGTGATTTCTTAGTTTTATATGTTGATGGCTTTATACTTACAGCTTTATCCCCGATAAAGCCGTCTATGCCTTGCGACTCTTCTTCAGGAGACGCAACCCTATAACTGGTGTTGAAATAACTGGCAACGTTTTTTAAAATGGCCTCTTGAAACTTCATTCCAACAAACGTTTTCACTATGACAAGGTCTCTTACCCAGCGCTCCACCATTTCTATGTCAATTTGCGTCATGGCTTCCCTTAAATGGGTAACCATTTCAAAAATCTTGTTGGTAGCCAGGGAGATAGCCTCCGGATGCTTGCTTAGATACCACTCTTCCCAGCCTTTTAGTTTGTGGCCTTTGAACTCTTTAATAAGGTCGCTCATCTTCCCAACGACGGCTGGTCTCGTTGCTTAGGCATTTTGGTTTGCTAGATTCAGGAGTTGTGTCACATATTTTGGGTGAGAGGGTGCTTTTGCTTCCAGCAGCGACAAGATTTCGAGGTTTGATAACTCTATGGTTTTCATTGACTATTGATTTTTCAATAGTTTTTTGAATTTCTCTTTGCGCCGAAATTCTATGGTATCGTCCACCAATGCCAACCCGTTTTTAATCAGGTGTGCGTTAATGAATGTTTTGTTTTCCAGATATAAATAGCAAAGCAGGTTGTTCTCACTGTCGTATTTGATGTTGTCGTACCTTAAAAAAACCCTCTTCCCTTTTGTTTTCTCCGTTAAAAAAGAGATAGCACGTCCGTTTACTGCAGGTTTTTCTTTTACGCCAAGTAGCCTAACCACAACGTTGTTGTTCAAACGCACTTTTTCGGGGCTGATAACCTCTTTCACTGTAAAGAAATCTTCGCGTTTTTGGGTATCGGTCTTATCTATCCTAGAGCCAAACTGGAGCTGTTTTACGTCAATCTTCTTGTCCAGATGGTGTGGGTCCTTAAAAATGTACGGTAGTTTTTCAATTTCCTTTTGAAAGTCTATACGCAGGGGCGGTTGAACAACAAACTCGTAGGTGGTTCCGTGAAGGTCTTGTTGCTGCACGCCTAATTTCTCTTTTATTATTGGCATAAACTCGGGATTGATTTCATATCCAACGGAATTTCGCCCTAAATTCCTGGCAGCTAACAAAGTAGTGCCGCTCCCTGCAAATGGATCGAGGACGGTATCTCCTACAAATGAAAACATCTTGATAAGCCGTCTTGGCAGTTCTTCTGGAAACATGGCTATATGGCCATCTTGCTTTATTCCCGAAAAATTCCAATGACCGGCGAAAAAAGAGTTCCATTCTTCCGGAGTCATCTTGGAAAGCTCTTTCTGTTCTTTGGTGGGCTTTGGGGCTTCGCCCAGTTTTTTGAATATCGATATGAATTCATAATCCAGTTTCACAATTCCACCCCTTGGATAAGGGTACGAGCCCATTTGGACTCCTCCCCCTGTTGTGTTTGATGTGGTAACTTTTTGCCAAATAATGGCTCCCATGTAGTCAAATCCGACGTTTTCACAAAATCTGATTATTTCCTCGTGAATGGGAATGACCTTATAGCGGCCATAATAAACTGCTCGAGCGAATTGGTCACCGATATTCACACTTAGTCTACAGCCGGGGTGCAGGACGCGATAGCACTCTTTCCAGACCAAGTTCAGGTTATTGATATAATCCTCATAGCTATCGTTGAAACCGATTTGGCTGTCTGCGCCGTAATCTTTTAGCTGCCAGTAGGGTGGAGAGGTAATAATCAAATGCACGGAGTTATCGGCTAACTCAGTCATTGACCTACTGTCTCCATTTATTATTTTGTGATGAGTTCTCATACAGATAAAAGTTTGTGGCAGTTGTCTTGAAATAGTTGTGCTCTTAACCATTGGCTAGAGAACGCTTCTGATAGGGGGCAGCTCTTTCCTCGCATTCTACACAGCGATGAATTGGCCGGCGCCGTTTGAGGCACGAGGAGGCGGAGGTGCATTCCATCGTGGGGTTGTAGTCAAGATAACGTCTGCTGAGTGCATGTCGGAATAAGTCAGGTCTAAAAGGTGGGTTGGTGTTCTCCACGGAGGCATGCTGGCCATTGGTACCCTTTCAGCCTGTGGCCGACCTATTCGGAGATACGTCATCTGGCCATTTAGTGCCGAGTTTCTCGCGCCCGTATCCATCCTGATAGATTTTTAACTCCCAGCGAAGGGAATGATATCGCCTTCGCTGGGAGTACAGTTTGTCAACAACATGAACCTCAAATGTTGGGCAAAGGTACGCTGCTGCAAGCTGACGCGGTGGCTATCGATGCTAAAAGCTGCAGCGCCTGAAGGCGTCAGTACCCTGGATTTTGCCGCAACTTGCCCTCCGTGAGGTCAATTTCGCTCTGGGGGATCGGGAGTAGCTCGTGTTTGCCTGGTACGAAGAACTGCTTTCCGAGTGCTTGCATAACAGAGGCAGCGCGGCCCCAGCGCAGGAGGTCGAACCATCGGTGCTGTTCCATAGCCAGTTCGGCACGGCGTTCGCGGTAGATGCGCTCGCGCAGTTGTGCCTTGTCGGTGGTCGTTACATCGGGCAAGATGAAGTTGTTTGTGCCGCGGGCGCGCTTGCGCACCTGGTTAAGATACAGCAGCGCTTGGGCAGGTTTGCCGTTTTCATTGAGCGCTTCGGCGGCTATAAGCAACACGTCGGCGTAGCGGAGTATGCGGATATTGCCTGGTCCGTTGTCTTGAAGGCCGGGGTGTGCGGGCACCCAGGCTTTCTGATTGTAGCGCTCGCCTACAATTTCGGGGTTGTCCTGGACGATGGTAGAGCCATCGGGCAGGATTTCGCCCACGTAGATAACGGTGGCCTCCCGGCGCGGGTCGCCGGGTTCATAGGAAGACACCAGATCGTCGGAGGGGCGGTTGAAGCCCCAGCCCAAATTGGGTACACCGCGCACGCCTTGTATCATATTGAAAGGCGACGCCCCTGGGCCGGCAATAGCTGCTGGTAAGGCTACGCAGCCAATTTCAAATACCGACTCAGCG
>JBEQAD010000315.1:0-3516 GCA_041640515.1 Saprospiraceae bacterium
GTTGTCCAGCTGTAGGGCCATGTTGACGATGTTGTTTTGGCGCAATACGCGGAGGCTTTGCTCGAACGGTGCACCAGAGCGTCGCTTATTGCCCTGTACGCGTGCGCGCCCGATGCGGTTGAGGGCTATTGCGCGCCACTCTGGTTGGCTAAGCCGGTTGCTTAGACGCTCGGCGTCTTCGCTCGCCTTGAGGGCCTTCTCGGTTTGGCCATTGGCGAGATAGGCGTCCGTCAGTGCGATAAGCAACTCGATACGCGGCACGCCGCTGGCGCCAGTGAGCTGTTCCTCCAACGACCAGATGGGGGTATTCTGGGCTGCAAGACTAAAGTTAAAAATAGGAAAGACAACCAGCAACACAGCCATCAGAAGTCGAGAGAGAGGCATAGGTTAGAAGATTTGTTTTCGCTGTGCAAGGTAAGGCAGAACGATATAAAGGCATGTTTCTAAAAGAAAGAGGGGCTCGCAACGAAGAGCAAAAAGCAAACCACTTGAGGGCGTCGCTCCTCAAGCACACAAAAAACTCGATTAACTTTGGCCGCAGCGAGAGGTTCGCCTCTTAATGCGAGGTGTTACATCGTCTGGGCTTTACCTTTGCGTTCCTTTCTTGTGTCGTAGTTACTATTTGGGAGCCCTATGGCACTTACAGCAAGTTGGTCAGAATACTTTGAGCAGAACCGCCGTTCCTGGGATATGCGCTTGCCCGTGCACTTGCGCTCTGCTTTCTACGATGTAGAGACGTGGAAGCGAGAAGGCGGCGTTAGCTTGACGGATATTGAATTGCGCGAGGTGGGCGATGTACGCGGCCAGTCGTTGTTGCACTTGCAGTGCCACTTCGGGCAGGATACGCTATCGTGGGCGCGCTTGGGGGCGCAGGTCACAGGCTGTGATTTCTCAGAACCAGCCATCGCTGAGGCGCGCCGATTGGCGGAGGAACTGTCGCTGCCAGCGTCTTTTGTTTGCTGCTCGGTGTACGACTTACCGCAGCATCTCAGCGACCGCTTTGATATTGTCTTCACTTCATATGGCGTCTTAGGTTGGCTACCCGACTTGGAGCTTTGGGCAGATGTAGTAACCCACTTTCTGAAGCCAGGGGGCTTCTTCTATATCGCTGAGTTTCATCCTGTGGTTTGGATACTCGATGAAGAGATGCAACATCTCAAATACCCTTATCACAATGCCGGCGTCATCGAGAGTGCCCTGACGAGTACCTATGCTGACCGTTCCTCGGCGTTGTCAGGCATAGACTACTCTTGGAATCACAGTTTGAGCGAAATTATCAACCCGCTACTGCAGCGCGGCCTGCAGCTGGAATTTTTTCACGAATATCCCTACTCGCCGTTTCCGTGCTTTCCTAACACAGTGCAAGACGCTGATGGCCATTACCGTATTCGAGGCTTAGAGAACATGCTGCCCATGATTTTCTCGCTGCGCGCGCGCAAGCCCGCCGACAGCTGAGGGGCCGTCCACTTCAAAGCACAGCGCTATTGAAGCACTTTAGGCCAACTCGACAATGGTTACGCCATCGCCACCGAGTTCGGGCTCAGGGTGGTAGGTGCGGGTGATGTGGCGGCCATACTCGCGGAGTTTTTCTTTCACGACGCGGCGCAAAACCCCTACGCCTTTGCCGTGCAGGATGCGGAGTGTGGTAGCGTTGGCCAGCAGGGCGTTGTCTACAAATTTTTCCAGCACGCGCATGGCCTCGTCGGGCGTCATGCCGCGGATGTCAATTTTGTTTTCAAAGGCGGCCGTCTTCTGAATGTCGGCGGACACACCAGAAGCAGGTGACGAGGCAGGGGCCGCCACGGGCAGCAGGTCGCGCACATCCGCTTTGACAGTAATGCCACCCATGACCAAATGGACTTTGCTGCCTTTAATGGATTCGATGCGGCCAGTGGCCCCCCCTGCGCGCAGGCGAGCATAGTCGCCCACTTGGAAGGCTCGGGGCACCGCGGAGGGCTTTTTTTCTTCCAATTGGACGACTTCGGCGTGGATGTCGTCAATCTGGTTGGCGGTTTCGGCGCGAGACAAGCGCAATTGCTGGGCTATTTGTTGGGCGCGCTCGAGGTTTCGCTCTTCGCGCAATTCGCGCACGATTTTGTCCACCTCGCGGCTGGCCTGGGCGCTGACGCGGAGCTCGAACTCTTTTTGGTCGAGTTTGAGGCGCTTGCGCTTTAACTCCAGGTCGTGGTGCATGCTGTCGTAGGTCTTGATGAGGCGGTCGAGGTTTTGCTCTCGCTCGCGCAGGTTGCGCAGGAGTTCTTCCAATTCTTGTTTTTCGCGCTGCAGTTCAATCAGCAAGTCGTCCACAGCGGTCTCGCTGCCGGTACGCTTGCGGGCGTAGTCAATGACGCGCTTGGGCAGGCCACTTTTGGCTGCAATTTCAAAGGCGTAGCTGCTGCCTGGACGCCCTATTTTGAGCTCATACGTAGGCGAGAGGGTGTCCTTGTCGAAGTGCATGCAGCCGTTCAGGATGCCTTCGTGGCGAAAAGCAAACACTTTGAGGTTGGAGTAGTGAGTGGTAATGACAGCATATACCCCTTTGCGGTAGAGCTCCTGTAGAATGGCCTCGGCAATGGCGCCGCCGGGCTTGGGGTCGGTGCCGCTGCCCATCTCGTCGATGAGTACCAAGGTGTTGGGTGTGGCGTGCTGGATGAACGTGCGCGCGTTTTGCAAGCGGGAGGAGTAGGTGCTCAGGCCGTCATCCAGACTTTGCTGGTCGCCGATATCGGCAAAAACTTGCTCAAAAATGCCCAGCTCGCTCGTCTCATGTACAGGCACCAACAGGCCACTCTGTACCATGAGCTGGAGCAAGCCCACCGATTTCATAGCCACGGACTTGCCCCCAGCATTAGGGCCGGACAAGACGAGGATATGGTTTTCAGGGTGCAGGCGCAAATCGAAGGGGACGGTTTTTTTGCCTACCGCCTTGTTTTTCAAAAAAAGCAACGGGTGATAGCCTTTGCGGATACTAATGATGGGTTTTGGGCGCAATATGGGCATGTTTGCCCGCATTTCCAAGGCCAATTGGGCTTTGGCCTGGATGACTTCCAGCCGCACCAGGATCTCCTGATAGAGGCCGAGCAAGTCGGCATAAGGGCGGATGCGTTGGCTAAGTTGGCGCAGGATGCGGAAGATCTCGCGGCGCTCTTCGGCTTCCAAGTCGAAGAGGTCGTTGTTAATCTCAATAATGGGCTCCGGTTCTATAAACACTGTGCGGCCAGTGTCGCTTTCGTCATGCATAATGCCGCGAATTTTGCGGCGGTGTTCGCTGGGCACGGCCAGCACGCGGCGCCCATTTCGGATGCTTTCGGGCGCATCGGACAGCCAGCCCTTATTGCGGTACTCAGCCACCAATTGTCGGAAGCGAGTGTCGAGCTCGCGCATTTTGTTTTGTTGTTCGCGTCTAATGCGCACCAGCTCGGGCGAAGCGTCGGGCCGGATGTCGCCCTTGTCGTCGAAGACTTCCTCCAGGGCTTTCAAGAGCGCCTCCTCGTAGGGTAGGTGCTTGACGTGAGA
>JBEQAD010000316.1:0-3490 GCA_041640515.1 Saprospiraceae bacterium
ATTTCTGCTGGTTGGGCGGTTGTTTGCCTGGGTAGCCGAAACGGTTTCAGACAATCCATCGGACATTGCCTATGCCGTGAATTTACTCTCGGCGCTATGCACCGCTTTTGCCGCAATGTTTATTGCTTGGAGCACGACCATCTTAGCACGGCTGGCGCTGGTAGGGCGAGAAGGCGAGCCGACCAGCGGGCAGACAATAGCCATCCTGGGTTCTGGTGTTGTCGCGGGCTTGTGTACGGCTTTTGCCACATCGGTGTGGTTCTCGGCAGTGGAAGGAGAGGTGTATGCCATGTCTACCTTTTTTACCTGCTTGACGCTGTGGGCCACGCTTAAGTGGTACCAGTTGCCAGACACGGCGGAGGCTGACAGGTGGCTTGTCTTTGCCTTCTACAGCATTGCGCTTTCCATTGGAGTGCATCTGCTTAGCCTGTTGACGCTGCCGGCATTGGCGTTGTTCTATTATTTCAAAAAGAAAGACCGACCTACGCTTCGGGGCGCCCTGGTAGCTGCTTTTGTAGGGGTAGTATTCATCTACGTCATCCAAAAGTTTATCATTGCAGGTATTCCGGCGCTATGGGCAGCGTTTGACCGCATGTTGGTCAACACGTTGGGTTTGCCGTTTCACTCGGGGCTTATCCCAGTGGCACTTTTATTTGGTGGAATCTTGTGGTGGGGCCTGCGCTATGCGCATCGCACGGGCAACAGCCTGCTGCAGCGTCTGGTGGTCATGTTTGGAGTGGTAGTCATTGCCTACATGGCCTATGGCATGGTCGTGTTGCGTGCCAATGCCAATCCGCCCATTAACATGAACGAGCCCTCCGACGCCATGCGCCTACTGCCTTACCTCAACCGCGAACAGTACGGGGAACGGCCTTTGCTGCGCGGCCCGCATTTCGACTCGCGTCCCATTGGCATCAAGAGCGCTCCTCGCTACGGCCGCGTGGGCAACCGTTACGAAGTCGTAGATGAGAAAATGGACTACGAGTATGCTCCAGGCACCCAAACGCTTTTTCCGCGCATGGGCGACTACTCACAAGGGCGGCCTCAGCTGTATCGGCAATGGATTGAAAAACCTACGGGCGAGCCGACGTTTCTGGACAATATTAAGTTTTTCTTCCGTTACCAAGTCAACTGGATGTACCTGCGCTATTTCTTGTGGAATTTCGTAGGTCGTCAGAACGGTGAACAAGGGTTGTACTCCTGGGACCCTACGGCAGGTCATTGGATCAGTGGCATTGACTTTTTGGATAAGAATCGCATAGGTAGTGTCCGGGATATGCCCGATTTCATGAAAAATAACCCGGCTCGCAACACCTACTATTTTATTCCGCTCATTTTGGGCATTATTGGGCTACTGTTCCAGTCGACAAAGCGCCCACGCGATTTTGCTGGGCTCATGGTGCTGTTTTTAATCACTGGTTTAGGTATTATTGTGTACTCCAATCAACCGCCCAACGAGCCTCGCGAGCGCGACTACGTGTTGGTGGGTTCCATTTTCACTTTCGCCATTTGGATTGGCCTGGCTGTAGCGGCGCTGTTTGAGCGCTTGAGTAGCCTGCTGAAGCGGCCTTCGCCTCTGGCGGCCGTTGGGGCGTTGGGTGTTTCGCTGTCCGCTCCGCTGCTCTTGGTTACGCAAAACTGGGATGATCACAGCCGTGCTGGGCATTATGCTGCGCGCGATTATGCCAGCAACTTCCTCAACTCGTGTGCTCCGAATGCCATCATTTTCACCTACGGCGACAACGATACTTATCCGCTTTGGTACTGTCAGGAGGTGGAAGGCATTCGCACCGATGTGCGTGTAGTCAACTTGTCGCTTATTGCGGTAGACTGGTACATTGCCCAGCTGCGCCGCAAAGTGAACGACTCTCCGCCCATTGACATGATTATTCCGCAGGAACAATTGCGCGGCTACAAGCGCGTGCAGGTGCCGTTCTTCAATCCGCGCAACGAAAACCCATCAATGACGCTTGTTGACTTGCTCAAATTTATCGGTGAGAATCATCCAGTGCCCGCGCAAGGTGGGCGCGACTTCGACTCCTACGTGCCGACAAATAACGTCTTCATACCGATAGATAAGCAGGCCATGATGGCTAATGGACTAATTAGTCCCAGCGACTCGAGTAACGTAGTGGATACCATTCGCTTCAGCCTGGGCGATCGCTCCTATCTCATCAAGGACGACTTGGCCATCCTCAACATTATCGCGGCCAATCTGCACAAGCGCCCGATCTACTGGGCTGTTACGGTGCGCGATGACAAAATTTTAGGGCTAAACGATTATCTGCAGCTGGAAGGGTTGTCGCTGCGCCTGGTGCCCATTAAGTCGCGCGGCGAAGGTGGCGCCTATGGCAGCATCATTGGTAGCGGCCGCGTGGCTACGGACATTGCCTACGACAACATCATGAACAAGTGGCGGTGGGGCAACTTTGACAAGAAGTGCACCTACATCAACCGCGCCTACATGCCCAGCCTTCAAACGATGCGGGTGTCCATGATTCGACTGGCGCGCAACTTGGTCCTGGAGGGCAAAAGAGACAAGGCGGAAGCCTTGGCCGATCGCTACTTCGAGGTCTTCCCAGAGTGTAATTTCCAGTACGATCAATTGTCGGCTTATATGGCAGACATATACGCTCGAACAGGCCAAAAAGAAAAGGCTGCCGATAAAGTACGCGCTATCGCTCGCACGCAAGAGCACATACTGCGCTTCATTAATGCTCAGCCTGAACACATTAAAAAGGGTTACGAGACGGACTCTCGTTTCGCTCTTAGTACCGTCCAGACGCTGATAACCATTGCCCAATCCATGCAAGACAGCGCTTTAGTAGAGGAGTTGCTCAAACAATTCGAACCCTACGCACCGGGGCTGTCGGAAATGTTTTCGATACCACCGCCAACAGAGTGATAGGAGGCTATGGGCCGTGTCATCGCCATTGACTTTGGATTGAAACGCACCGGGATTGCCGTGACCGATCCGCTGAAGATTATTGCCAGCGGGCTGACGACTCTGCCTACATCAGAGGTTTTGCCTTTCCTGAAGAAATATTGCGCCGATGAGCCAGTAGAGTGCTTTGTCGTCGGCTTGCCGCTTTACCCCGACGGCAATCCGGCCCAAATAGCCGAGCAAGCCGATGCTTTTGCCCAGCGACTGCGCAAACAATTCCCGGACAAACCCGTTTTCCGGCAAGATGAGCGCTACACGTCGAACGAGGCCAAGCGTATCATTTTACAAAGCGGCGCCAAAAAGCAAAAGCGACGCGACAAAGCCCTGGTGGACAAAATCGCCGCTGCCCTTATTCTCGAACAATTCATGCAAGAACACTACTGGGAAATACCATGATTCTGCCTATATACGCCTACGGTCAGCCCGTGCTGAAAAAAGTAGCCGAACCCATTAGCCCAGACTATCCGGGCCTGTCTGAACTGCTGGCCAACATGTGGGAAACAATGTACCACGCCGATGGCGTCGGGCTGGCTGCACCGCAAGTAG
>JBEQAD010000317.1:0-3472 GCA_041640515.1 Saprospiraceae bacterium
AGGTCCGCTGTGGTCGTTTGAGGAGGGCTGTCTGAGCATTCCCAATATTCGAGGAGAGGTAGAGCGTCCTCCCATTATTCGCTTGCGCTATCAGGACGAACACTTTGAGATGTTTGAAGAAACTTTCACGGGTGTCAATGCGCGCGTCATCCAGCATGAATACGACCACATCCAGGGCGTTCTGTTTGTCGAGCGACTCAAGCCGCTTAAAAAACGACTTATCCAGCGCAGGCTGGAAGACATCCGCTGCGGACGTGTGCAGGCCGATTACCCGATCCGTTTTGCTGCTACGCGCTAATGACTTCGCATACTCCTCTTTGCCGAAACGATATTGAAGCGGCCCATAGCCGGGTGGCCCCCTATATCCATCGCACACCTGTGCTAACGTGCCGCAGCATGGATGCGCTGGCCGGTTGCTCGCTGTTTTTTAAATGCGAGAACTTTCAGAAAATAGGCGCCTTCAAAATTCGAGGTGCTATGAACGCGGCGCTAAGCCTGCCGCCAGAAGTGGCGCGCCGGGGGTTAGCTACGCACTCGTCGGGCAATCATGCGCAGGCTGTAGCCTACGCCGCGCGGCAATTGGGCGTAAAAGCCTACATCGTCATGCCAGAGAACTCGCCCGAGGTCAAGGTAAATGCTGTGCGCGGCTACGGTGGGGAGATTACTTTTTGCGCGCCCAACCAGGCAGCGCGGGAGGCAGCGCTGCAGGATATCGTTGCCCGCACAGGAGCGGAGTTTATCCATCCTTACGACGACGACCGCGTTATCTGTGGGCAGGCCACCTGTGCAAAGGAGCTACTCGAAGATGTGCCGAATTTGGACGCCCTTATTGCGCCTGTCGGCGGCGGTGGCCTGTTGTCGGGTACAAGTCTGAGCGCACACTACTGGTTGCCGGAGGGGCGCGTGTACGCTGGCGAACCTGAGGGAGCAGCCGATGCCGTCTTGAGTCTGCGCTCGGGCAAGGTAGAGAAAGCACCTTACCTTCAGACCATTGCCGACGGCTTATTGACTACCCTGAGCGAGCGTACGCTTCACATCATCCGTCAGCATGTTCGAGATATCTTCACCGTTAGTGATGCGGATATATTAGTTGCCTTGCGTTTGATTTACGAGCGCATGAAGATCGTCGTTGAACCCAGTGGCGCAGTGCCGCTGGCGGCCGTGCTCCAACGCTCCGACGTATTCGCCGGTAAGCGAGTAGGGATTATTCTTTCGGGCGGCAATGTAGACTTAAGTCGCCTGGCCACGTGGTTCGGTTCCTAGCTTCTATCTTTGCTGCTGTATTCTTACTTAATTGCATGAGCGTACGGGGCGGCTTTCGCGATACGGCGACATCCATCAGAGACGTTGACCACATCCTGCTGACGTGTTACGTGGCATTAGTCGCTATTGGATGGCTGATGATCTACTCGGCGGGTGCGGCCTACACCGCGCCGCTGTTCGATTTGGGCAATAATGCGGGCAAACAGTTATTCTTCATTGTAGTGTGCACCGTATTACTGTTTGTTATTCAAATATCGGACTGGACTTTCTGGCGAGCGTTGGCATTTCCAATGTACCTATTGTCGCTAGTATTGCTGGTGGGCACGCTTGTCTTTGGCCGAGAGATCAACGGTGCCAATGCGTGGTACCAATTTGGCGGCTTTTCTTTTCAGCCTTCGGAGATTGTCAAGTTTACTACCTGCCTGGCCATGGCCAGTTATCTGAGCGGCATGGGGGTTACGCTGCGCAATACACGATCGCGCTTGATTGCTTTTGCATTGTTTTTGGTACCAGCGGCTATCATCCTGTTGCAAAAAGACACTGGTTCAGCTCTGGTATTTTTTTCGTTTTTGTTAGTGCTGTACCGCGAAGGGCTTCCTGGTGAGTGGTACGTATTAGCGTTTAGTTCTGCTCTAATGGCTATCCTGGGCTTGATGTATGCGCCCACAGATGTATCGGCAGTGTTGTTGTTGATAAGTACTGTGCGCGTTGGTTGGGAACATGAAATGAAAAGGCCATGGTGGATAGCGTTGGCCATTGTAGCTGCTTTAGCTTATGCATGGAGCGATCTGGTGCATTGGCTTTGGGTGCAATCCTGGTTTTTGAAGGCAAGCGCGTCGTTATCGCTGGAAGGTGTGGCTCAGTGGGGCGCTTCACTGCTGGTGTTGGCTTTTTGGTTGGTGGTTTTCCTCAAGCACTATTGGAAGCGAAATCTTATTATACAGCGCCGTCTACAACTGATTGCGCTGACTACGGTGCTGGCGTGCGGTCTGGTCTTTGTAGCTCGATATGCTTATACCGTCTTGCCAGCGCATCAGCAGCAACGCATTCGACTGTGGCTCAACCCATCGGAAGCCGCTGCCGATGCCCGAGGCTCAGCATACAACCTGCTGCACTCTAAAATGGCTATTGGCTCAGGCGGGCTGTGGGGCAAAGGCCTCTTCGAGGGTAACATGACTAAACTAAAGTTCGTGCCGGAGCAAAGCACAGACTTCATCTTTTGTACTATAGGTGAAGAGCATGGTTTTATGGGCGCACTGGGTGTCATAGGGTTGTTCTTTGTGATGCTCTACCGCATTACTCAAATTGCTGAGCGACAACGCTCTAATTTCTCGCGTATTTATGCTTACGGAGTGGCTGGAGTAATCTTCGTGCATGTTGTCATTAACATAGGCATGACTATGGGCTTGTTTCCGATCATTGGCATACCGTTACCATTTATCAGTTACGGCGGCTCCTCACTCATTGGCTTCACTCTGATGATTGGTGTACTCCTCAAACTGGACAGTCGGCGCAGTTACGCCTGATGGCCTTGCAGAAGAGGAGGGTCAGCCTTTTACTTTATGCAAATGCTGCTCTACCTGCTTCGCCGCTTGTTGTTCGCTCTAGGAACGTTGCTGCTCGTTTCCGTGGCGACGTTTTCCCTGAGTCATCGTTCAGGCGGCGACCCCATTCCTTACGACTACGACGATCAACCCGCAGCCTATTTAGCTCGAGCGCGACAAATAGGGCTGGACAAGCCATTGTTCTATTTTGCCCTGCACAGCATGGCTCTACCCGACACGCTACACCGCATCCTGCCGCTGTCGGTGCGCGAGCACTTGCTAGCTTTAGCCCAAGAATCGGGCAACTGGCCTGCTGTTCAGGCGTACTGGGATGCAGTTTCTGTTGCGGAAGGAGCGTTGCGGCCATACGCCGACAAGGGAGCCTCTTTTGCACTGGTGGCCTTGCGCTTCGCCCGCACGCCCGAAGAGGCTGGTCGCTGGCTGGATACCTTACGCGTCTACGGGTCGGCATTGCCAGAGGAAACCGATCGGGCGCAGGTCCGACAGCAACTCGTCCGCTTAGAGCAGGCGCAAAAACATTGGGCCGAGCACACTCAGCGCTGGAAGACGCTGGTGCCTCGGCTCTGCTGGTATGGTGCCGATAACCGCTATCACTGCTGGCTCGTTGGCTTTCTTAGCGGCAACCCGGGCGTGTCGGTGGTTAC
>JBEQAD010000318.1:0-3415 GCA_041640515.1 Saprospiraceae bacterium
ATAAAGGTATCGTGTGCGATCGCTGCGGCGTCGAGGTAACAGAAAAGAAAGTGCGTCGGGAACGCATGGGCCACATCCGGTTGGTAGTGCCGGTGGTACACATCTGGTTTTTCAAGAGCTTGCCTAATAAAATCGGATATCTTCTCGGCTTGGCTTCCAAGAAGCTGGAGTCTATCATCTACTATGAGCGCTATGTAGTCATTAACCCAGGAGTGAAGGCTAACGATGGCATAGCCAAGATGGATCTGCTTACGGAGGAAGAGTACTTAGAAATTCTGGAGACGCTTCCCAAGGAGAACCAACAACTGGACGACTCTCACCCCGATAAGTTCGTAGCTAAAATGGGTGCGGAGGCCATCGAAATCTTGCTGCGGACTCTCGACCTCGAAGTAGTCGCCGCTGAACTTCGCCAGGAAGCTAATTCCGAGACTAGCCAGCAAAAGAAAACAGAAGCCAACAAGCGCCTGCGCGTCGTAGAGGCTTTCCGCGACGGTTTGGAAAAAGGCCAACGCCCAGAGTGGATGATTATCCACTACTTGCCGGTCATCCCGCCGGAGTTGCGCCCTTTGGTACCCTTGGATGGTGGGCGATTTGCCTCCTCGGACCTCAACGACCTGTATCGCCGAGTTATCATTCGCAACAACCGCTTGAAGCGCCTGCTCGAGATTAAAGCACCAGAGGTAATTCTGCGCAACGAGAAGCGCATGTTGCAGGAAGCCGTGGACTCGCTCTTCGACAACTCGCGCAAGTCGAATGCAGTCAAGGCCGAAGGTGGGCGCGCGCTCAAGTCGCTGTCCGACATCCTCAAGGGCAAACAAGGTCGCTTCCGCCAGAACTTGTTGGGTAAGCGCGTGGACTATTCCGGCCGCTCCGTTATTGTGGTTGGCCCCACTCTCAAACTCCACGAGTGCGGCCTGCCCAAAGCTATGGCTGCCGAGCTGTTTAAACCATTCATCATTCGCAAACTCATCGAGCGTGGCGTGGTGAAAACGGTTAAGTCGGCCAAAAAACTGGTTGACCGCAAGGATCAGGTCATATGGGAAATCTTGGAAAACATCCTTCGAGGCCACCTTGTCCTACTCAACCGAGCGCCAACACTGCACCGTCTGGGTATCCAGGCGTTTGAAGTGAAGCTGATCGAAGGGTCGGCGATCCAGCTGCATCCTCTGGTCTGTGCGGCGTTCAATGCCGACTTCGACGGTGACCAGATGGCCGTACACGTGCCGCTTAGTCACGCAGCTATTTTAGAGGCGCAGGTGCTCATGCTGTCGAGCCATAACATGCTCAACCCGCAAGACGGCTCACCTATTACGTTACCCTCACAAGACATGGTCTTGGGGTTATATTACTTGACAAAAGAGCGCAAGTCTATCCCTGAGAATCCTGTGAGGGGCGAAGGCAGGCGCTTCTATTCGGCCGAAGAGGTACAAATTGCCTACAATGAAGGGCAAGTGGACCTTCATGCGTCCATCGAATGCCGAGTGCCAGTAGAAGAAAATGGCCAGCTTGTCATGCGCCGCATAAAGACAACGGTTGGCCGCGTGCTGTTTAACCAGATAGTCCCGCGCAATGTACCCTTTATCAATGAGCTGCTGACAAAGCGCAACCTTAAGGGCATCATTGCGGATATTCTACAACGCACGGACTTGAAGCAGACCGCTGAATTTCTGGATGGCATCAAGGAACTCGGCTTCGGCTGGGCTTTCAAAGCTGGCCTGTCGTTTAACCTTGGCGATTTGATTGTGCCAGAAATCAAAAAAACGGTGTTGGAAGCTGCTCAGCAAGAGGTGGATGAGGTATGGGAAAACTACAACATGGGCCTTATCACCTACAACGAGCGCTATAACCAGATCATCGACAAATGGACTTATGCCGACAACCGCATCACTGATCGCCTGATGCAAGAGCTGGCCCAACACAAACAGGGCTTTAACTCAGTGTTTATGATGCTTGACTCCGGAGCGCGTGGTTCCAAACAGCAAATCAAACAGCTGTGTGGTCTGCGAGGCCTGATGGCTAAGCCGCGCAAATCGGGCGACACGGGTGGCGCTATTATCGAAAACCCCATCCTGTCTAACTTCCTGGAAGGGCTATCGGTGCAAGAGTACTTTATCTCGACACACGGTGCGCGTAAAGGTCTGGCCGACACAGCGCTGAAAACAGCAGACGCTGGTTACCTCACTCGCCGCCTGGTGGACGTCGCTCAGGATGTGGTGGTACGCGAAGAAGACTGCCACACACTACGCGGTATTGATACCACTGCCCTGCGCGAGGGCGACAAAATTATCCAGCCTTTATCTGAGCGGATAAAAGGCCGCTTTAGTCTGTACGATGTCTTTCACCCTGAAACGGAGGAGCTCCTGGTAGCTGCGGGTGAGTACATTACAGACAAGCTGGCCAAGGCCATAGATGCTGCTGGAATAGAGTCGGTTACGATCCGCTCTGTGCTCACGTGCGAGAGCCGTCGGGGGGTATGCGCCAAGTGCTACGGCAGAAACCTGGCTACTGGGCGCATCGCTGAGATTGGCGATGCCGTGGGCATCATCGCAGCACAGTCCATCGGTGAACCGGGTACGCAGTTGACTCTCCGCACCTTCCACACCGGTGGTACGGCTATGGTGGGTAAGGCGGAGAATGAAATTGTAGCCCGCTACGCCGGTGTGTTAGAGTTTGACTCTATCCGCACCGTGGCTTCCACTGATGACGTTACAGGCCAGCCCATAGAAGTAGTCATTTCTCGCACGGGCGAAGTGCGCATTGTGGACCCCAAAACCGGGCGCGTATTTTCTCAAAGCTATATTCCTTACGGCTCCATCCTCTATGTGAAAGAAGGACAGGAAGTAGAGAAAGGAGCGCGCATCTGCTCTTGGGACCCCTTCAATGCCACCATTGTCAGCGAATTCGCAGGTATCGTCAAATACCACAACTTAGAAGACGGTGTTACTTATCGTGTAGAACGCGACGACCAGACCGGATTTGCAGAAAAAGTTATCATCGAAAGTAAGAGCCGTCGCAAGATTCCGACTATTAGCATTATTGATCCAAAGACAGGAGAAGAGCTAAAGAACTACACCCTTCCCGTGGGCGCCTACGTTGTGGTGGACGACGGTGAAGAAATCAAGGCTGGCGGCCAGTTGGTGAAGATACCTCGAAAAATGGGCAAAATTGCCGATATCACCGGCGGTTTGCCGCGTGTAACTGAATTATTTGAAGCCCGCACGCCGTCCAACCAGGCTATCGTGGCTGAAATTGACGGTATTGTATCGTTTGGCCCTATCAAGCGCAACAACCGCGAATGCATCATAGAAGCTAAAGACGGCCAGCGGCGCAAGTACTCCATTCCTGTGGCCAAACACATTTTAGTACAAGAAGGTGACTTCGTACGCGCGGGTACTCCTCTGACGGATGGCTCTGT
>JBEQAD010000319.1:0-3398 GCA_041640515.1 Saprospiraceae bacterium
CGTCAGATACTCCTCTCTCCAGAAAGCCCAACGATGGGCTTAACGCGCCAGAACCCAGACTTTATCCAGATGATGCCTTCTTTGCGCGCCCATGGCGCTGCCATCGTCCAGCATATTTTAGCCCGCTACCGTCCTGAGACCGTCAGCATCCTCTTGCGCCGTCGCGAAGCGGAACGCACGGCTTTCTTCCAGCCCACCGATGGGCGGCGTTTTAGCGAAATTTTTACTCCTGATGAGGGCAACTACTTCGATAAGATTGATTTAGAGCCCTGTTTTCGGCCAGGCCAGACGGCCGTGTTCGTGCTGCCTACGTGGAGTAGCCAGGATTTTGTCATGGCTTTCTTCCGCAAACTCAGCGCTGTGCGCAAAGGACGCTCGGTGGCGGTGTATGGGATGCCCCAGTGGCGCCAGTTTGAGAGCATCGAGCCGGAGTACTTTGCCGAACTGAACGTGCACATCTCTTCGGCGGCGTATTTGGACCCTGATAATGATGCTCTGCGCGCTTTTCAACAGGTCTTTTTCGATACTTACGGGACAGTGCCTGATGAGGACGCTTTCAATGGCTACGACGTCTTGATGCTCACAGGGCAATGGCTTCAGCGTTACGGGCTGAGCTTTCCTCAGCGCCTACCTGCCGAAGCCATTTTTAGCGGCTTGCGCGGCTCATACCGCTTTGCTCGTGTGCCTGCCGAAGGGCCAGCACCTACCGAGCGTTTAGCCAGCCATTACGATTACCTGGAGAATACCTACGTACACATTTTGCGCTTCCAGAATTATCGCTTCGAGCGGGCATGGTAAAAGAGCGGCGCCCGAATGAGGTCGCCCTATCGGCTTTCTTCCTATCCAACGGGTGCTTGTTTAAAACACTAATGCAGCGCCCAAGCGGAAGTTAACGGCTGCAGAGCGATAAGGCGTTACGGCGTTGAGAGCGTTGTCAGAAAGTGCAAACGCTTGCAGCGGCCCTATTCGAACAGTGGCGCTCAAGCCTACGTTGGTGGCTGAGCGGTCATTAATGCTGTACATGGCGCCCACCGTAAGCCAGGAGATGGGCATCCAGTGGCCGCTAAAACCCACGGCAGTGTTTTGGCGGCGCTCGTCGCGTTGATGGTGCACGACAGCGCCGATGCGCCAGTTTTTCAACAACTGCCATTGTACCGCAGCATAGTAGCGGGCGGGTAGGGAAGTGGTCAGCTCGGCATCCGTTTTTTGGAAGTTCAACACATCGTTGAGGCTATCCAAAGCAGCGCCAAAGTCGAGGCTATCCACTGTGCCGTTTAAAATGTCTGTGCCAGGCAAGAAAACGCCGTTGTAGTTGAACGTACCTTGACTTAGGAAGTAAGCCGTGTTTTTCCGCCAAGCGATGCGTCCGCCGAGGTCGAGCGCGCTAACACTGAGGCTGAGCCGTTCGCCGAGTTGCAGCTGGAGACCGGCGTCTAAGCCCACGCCCGAATTCTGACCTAAGCGATTGCGTAGCGCATTGAACGACAGGTCGTAGCCAAAGCCGGAGGTATCCACAGCGCCGATGAGGCTCGAGGAGTAGAACGCGTAGTCGGTCTGCAGCGAGAGCTGATACACATCGGGTTCGGTGTACACCCGTATGCGTTAGCGCTCCGCATCGGAGAGGAGCATAGCTGTTCCCGAGAGATATTTGAGGCGTATACCGAGGCGCAGGTTTTGACCAATGTTGCGGGCTAAGCCTGCGCTCAGTTCTTCCCAGCGTACAGTGCTGATGGCAGGGCCTATGTCCAGCACCTGGCCTACATAAGGGCCATTGCCATACCAGAGCAGCTCCGCCAGGGCGCGTGGATAGGTGGCTGTGGCGGTGGTGCGCTGGCTCCAGCCGGCAGAGAGGTACCAGCCGCCAAGTCGAGCGCCGAGGAGGAGGCGTTCGTTGCGCTGGTCTAAGCGGAGCGTGTTTTCCAGTTCCAGCTTGCCGATGGCGCCGCCCAAGTCTAATATCGTGCGCCCATCCTCTCGGCGCAGTAGGTCGTTGTAGGCGATGTTGCCCGAATGGGTGGCGTCGAGCCCTATGGTGGGGCCGCCGACAAACAACCGCTTATCCTTGGGGAATAAGGCGGGATTGGCCGCGTGGGCATGCCACAAGTCCGACGTTTGGTAAAGCATGAGCTCCTGTTGCGCGGCACTGCGGACAGCGATTAAAGCCGCTGCAATAGCCACCATCCACCGGATATGGGAAAAAGATAGGGTATTTTCCATAAAAAATGAGGTCAGTATTGGAAAAAAAGGACAATGGCGGTGCTACTCGAAGCGTCAGGGTTTGCCGCCCAGACGAGTCCGCACCTTTAGGCCCATGCGCAAAGCAATGCCTTGGGTGGCTAGGAGTTTAACCGGCACTTGGCCGTTCTGTGCTGTGGTGAAGGCTGCACGCAGAAGCATGGACTTTGCCTGGCGCACTCGGCTAAAACGCGCCACATCCATAGGAGCAAAGGTCTCCGCCCGCGCGGTCGAGGTGGTAATGCCGTCGGCATTGACGGAGGGGGCCTTAATGACGAGCGGTGGCGGACCAGTGAACAGCGAGTCGAGCACTCGTCCGTCGTCGTCCAGAAAGTAGAGCTGAAGGGCTGCGCCGATAGGCGTGTTGTTTTCAGTTACAATTTTGAACTCAACCGCCTCGATACGGCTTGTGTCAAAGTCGGCAAACTCGCCGAAGTTGACTCCTAAGGTCTGTTCTGCACCAAAATCCTGCGCTGAGCCTTCGAGTAAGAGCTCTACTTTCATGCGCAGGGCGATGGTGCTCTTGTCGGTCAAAAAGCCGACGATGGAAGGGTCTTTACGGGCATTAGAGATGCCGGCCACCTCATAAATGAGGCGCACTGGTTGGGCGTTGAATATCTCGGCAATATTCGAATTAGTGCTGTCCAGCACTACGTGAGTTTCCTTTGTCTGGCCAATTTCGCCGGCGGCCCAAGAAGGGTAATTGAAGTCGATGCTATCGCCAAAAAAGACGCTGCTCTTGAGCGGATACTCTTTGCCATCGCGCCCGATGAAACTCAGGTATTTGACCACGCCTCGCGTAGGAAAGCCCCACGAGTTGGTAATGGTCATAGTTACCTTCGGATTTTTCACTTTGACGTTGCCCTTGAGGTTCGTTTGGTTGATGTCGATATCGATAGTATCCAGGGTGAGGGGATATTCCGAATACCCCCAATAGCCTTCCATGTAAGCCGCAGTGAAGCCTTGGATGAGGATACCTATGCCGGCAATACCAGGCAGAATATCGTCAATTTTAATACGCGTGCCGTTGGGCAAGTAGGCCTCGTATCGGAACTCTAAGCGGTTGCTGTCAGAAGCCAAGGTGTAGTCTTTGAGCGGGATAGGCGGCGAGATGAACGTTTGCCGGGCTGGCACGGAAAAGGGTACAAGATCGGAAGAGCGTC
>JBEQAD010000320.1:0-3384 GCA_041640515.1 Saprospiraceae bacterium
ATAAAAACAGGGACATCAGCACAGACAAAGCGCAAGTCTTCCGGCATTTCAGCGCGTACGCGCGCGTCGTCAATGTTGCCATACACTCCGCGCAGCGGCTTGAATGCCCGCAGTCGCTCCACCACAGCAATAGAGCCAAAATCGCCAGCGTGCCAGACTTCGTCACAGGCGGCGAAGTATTCAAAAAGGCGCTCATCTAGAACGCCATGGGTATCCGACATGAGCCCAATAAGCATAAGCGCGTTACTGTAGTTACTCTACCAAGAGATTGCAGCCGCGCCACTCGGCGGCGTCCAGGCGGCCGAGCACCTCGAAAGTGCCATCGGCATGCACGCGCCCGACGTCCTCGGTGGCGATAAAGCTGCAGGTGTCTATGTTAGCTAAATCCATGAAACACAGTACCCCGACGCGACCTGGCTCGAGCCGACAGAGAGGATCGTACACCTCTGTAGCAGCAGCACGCAGGGTAATGGCTGGTGAAAAACGCGCCGCGCGACCAGGGTGCGGTTGGCTGTAGGCCTGTGAGAACAGCTCTGTCATGCCGTACTCTGAGTGCACGCCCGACAGCTGAAAAGCGCGGCACAACACCTCGTGCAGGGCCTCGCGCGTTATCTCTTTGCGCCGCCCTTTCATGCCACCCGTCTCCATGACAACAACACCTGGCAGCGGCATGGGGTGGCGCTCAGCAAAATCTAAGAGAGCAAAACTGACTCCCAACAAAAGCACAGGTAGTTGCTGCTGCTGGCAACGCTGCAAAGTGCGCACCAACGCTTCGTCATCTCGCAGGAAAAAGCCACTCTCCGAATATGGCGACAGCCGAATGAAATGCTCGGCCATGGCGACCAGCGATGAGCCTTTTCGCTCTAAATACGAGGGTAACAGCGCCAGTAAACACCATTGAGAAGGGTCGCCGTAATATTGAGCAAAGCCACGTCGAGCATTTTCCAGGTAAAAAGAGCGATCGCGAACAGCATGGCGCGAGGGTTGTTGTCCGGTGGTGCCGCTACTGATGAATACGTCCTGAGGCCGCCAATGGCCACTTTTCAACAAATAGCGTTTGAATAGACCGATGGGTAAAAAAGGGATATCTTCGAGCGTGGAAACGTGTGCTGCCTGGCGCCCGAGCAATTGCAGAAAGCGCGCATAGACGGCGTTGTGAGCCGCCTGGTAGCGGAAAATGTCCAGGGCGAGCGCTTCCCAAGACTCCGCGCTTAATTGAGCCAATCGGAGCAATAATTCCGCCCGGCGGGGTGTTCGAAAAGACACAGAATAGCGTTTTTTTGTTGGCAAAATAAAAGACTATGAACAAGATAATGGGTATAGCGGTGCTGCTGTTGGCCTTTGGGTGGACATGGTGGCGCTGCGTGCAGCCGCCAGATTATCCCATTGAGCCGGTGATTGAATTTATCAGCCTATCGAAGAATACTATGCGACAGACTCCCCTGGGCCAAGATAGCATCCTGATCACTATTGGTTTCACTGACGGCGACGGTGACCTCGGCTTCCAGAGCGATGAGCCGAGCATCTTTATTACGGATGGCCGCGACTCTTTCGCCAAACCGCCCTATCGACTGCCCTACATAGACCAACAAGGAGCAGGTAACGGCATTTCAGGGGAAATTTCCATCCTGCTGCCTACCACCTGCTGCATTTACACCGACCCACTGACAGGCTTCAAATTGTCCTGTGAAAATGTGCCTGTTAAGCAAGACAGTGTCTTCTACTACATTCGCATCCGAGACCGTGCCGGGCACTACAGCAACCAAATAGCTACCCCTAAAATCCGGCTTATCTGCCGAGAATAAGGCTCCTATGTCGGAGCGAAAAAGGAGAAGTACGTTTGGCCATAGTGGCGCACTTCTATTAGGTGAGGGCGGCCGGAAAAATCGCGTTGGGGATTGTGCTCCAGTACAAACAGGCCGCCAGGCTTCAGGAGGTTGGCCTGGAATATTCGTTCGGGCAGGGTTTCGAGGGCGGGCAAAGCATAAGGCGGGCCAGCAAAGATGTAGTCGTACTGTTCCGCTGCAAATTCAATGAAGCGAAACACATCCATCTGGTAGATTCTCAGGTACGCCTCGATGCCCAGTTGAGCCGCCATGTGGCGTACAAAGCGCACGCAGCCAGGAAACTTGTCTACGTAGGTGGCATCGGTGCAACCACGCGAAATAAACTCATAGCAATGACTGCCGGTACCACCGAAGAGGTCGAGCATTTTGACCGCCTCAAAGTCTATGCGATGGGTCAGAATGTTGAATAGTGCCTCTCTGGCAAAATCGGTGGTGGGGCGCGTTGGCCAATGGGCTGCTGGCGGCTCAAAGCGCCGACCCTTGAATTTTCCTCCAATGATGCGCACAGGCGTTCAGACAGCAGATAGGCTCATGAGTTCAAAATAGCAATGAATAGGAAGCACCCCCAGCGCTTCCTGAGGCAATCGCCACTGTGCCGATGGCGCAACAAATCGAACATCGCGCACGTAGGCATGGAGCCTGCGGTAGAGCTCCGACTCTGCGGTGATGTTACCCGCCAGCCACAGGGTTATCTCGCCAGGTGACAACCGAAACTGGTCGTAGGCTAACAGAACGTAGTACAACAGATCATTGGCGTCCGTGTAAGAGAAGGTGTTGTAAAAGAGGAGATTCTGCCGCTCGAGAACCACCACCTGGGCTAACCGATGGCGAACATTAATCAAGACCGTGTGTTCCTGATGTCCAGCCACTTCGCGCGCGGCTAACAACAGGGGAACAGCAGCGTGCCGCAGCCGCGCTCCAGGGAACAGGCTCTGATAAAACCGCGCGTGAGCGCGCTCCGTTGCTGAGATGAGGTAGGCCTCCCAAGGCATGAGCTCTTCGCAAGCATAGACATAGTCGCCTGGCTCCAATAACAACCGAAAATAGCCCGACAAGTCGCCATGCTGAAAAAGTCGCCTCGGGACCAACGTAACATAGGGATGAAACAGAAAGCCCTGGCGTTGCCCAAAAGGCAGATGCCACACTGGCGAGGACTCCATCAGCCGTTGCACGTGAGGCCCGATGCGCCAGAAAGGAGCACCTGGTTCTGAGTACTCGCGAAGCACTGCGGCCAACACTTCACCACGCCCATCCGTGACCAGATAGGCGGCGCTGTCGCAGCCCACTACAACCCACAACGTGCAGGCAGGAGCTACCTCAGCCGTCAACCGGCTATCTATCCAGTCTACTGTGTGCCGATTCATGCTTCCGCCAAGAGATGACTATACCTCTTTCGAGGTGTAAAGATGCGGCAATCTGCTGGAGTGTGAGCAGCTATACGCGTATTTTACCCGCGTTTCCAAACAAAAACCCTAACTGGACACAGTCACGCCAAACGATGAGGGCGCGAAATGTTTCAACCGCCCAACTGAGCTAG
>JBEQAD010000321.1:0-3377 GCA_041640515.1 Saprospiraceae bacterium
AGAACCGACGTTGGAAGAGGAGAATGATGACCACACCAACGGTGATGGACGCATCAGCGACGTTGAAGATGGGGCTGAAGAACAGCCACTCCTGGCCACCAATCGTAGGCAGCCACTCAGGCATGCGGAGCCACGCGATAGGGAAATAGAACATATCCACCACCTTGCCATGCAAAAACGCACCATAACCCTGGCCGGGCGGCACCAGTCGAGCAGGGACACAATCGTGATAAGGCGACTCAGTGAAGATGAGGCCGTAAAAAGCGCTGTCAATAATGTTGCCGATGGCTCCCGCCGTGATAAGGCCTACACTAAAAAGAAAACCGCGCGGCGCTTGCATGGAAAGGAGCATGCGCAAATACCAAATAAGTGCAGCCACCATGAGAATGCGGAAAAGACTTAAAAGCAGCTTGCCATATTCCCAGCCGAAAGTGATGCCGAAGGCCATACCCTCATTTTCTACAAAATGCAGCCGCGCCCAGTCCAACCCCAGAATAGGCACATCCTGGTTGTAGCAAAACGTGGTTTTAATGTAAAACTTCAGCGCCTGGTCGAGCACCAATACGAGCGAAATGAGCAACAGGACCTGATGTGAGCGTTTCAAGAGCGTTCGTTTTTTTTCTTAAAAAAGCGGCACAAAGATGCAACGCGCTACGTGTTCGATGGGAAGGCTCAAATCTTTCGATATTTGCCCACCTCTTTTCGAAAATGCGCACACTATGGCCAAAAACAAGGGAAAAGCTCAGCCTGTTTCGCCGAAAAAACCTGTAAGGGCTAAATCGGCTACTACCAAGGCCGCCAACAACCAAGCTACTTTTTCGCGCACATCTACCTTAGGCCCCAACTTTTGGGCGCATCATTGGATGGGAGCGCTGCTCATCCTGGTTGTCGCCTTTATCCTATATGGCGTGACGGTAACCTACGGATACATCCTAGATGATGAAATGGTTTTCTGGAAGAATGCCTACGTAAAGGAAGGACTGAGAGGCATTCCTAACATCTTTGCTTACGACAGCTTCATGGGTTACTTCCAGAATAAGGAAAGCCTTCTGTTGTTGGAAGGCGGGCGTTATAGGCCGCTATCGCTGGCCACTTTTGCTATGGAAGTCGCCATTTTTGGAGAGAATCACCCCAATATTAGTCATTTCATCAACGTGCTGCTTTATGGCCTTACGGGCGTATGGCTGTATCGGCTGCTAGTGGGGCTGTTTCCCTTAGGCGGCACAGGTGTTTGGTATTTCAGCACGGCCCTCGTAGGGTCGCTCATTTTCATTGCACACCCCATACACACGGAGGTAGTGGCTAACATTAAAGGTCGCGACGAGATTCTGGCGCTGTTGTGCAGTCTGGGAGCGCTGTATGCGAGCCTAAAGTATTTTGATACGAAGAGTAAGGCATGGTACTGGCTTTCAGGGTTGCTGCTCCTGCTGGGCATGCTTTCCAAAGAGAACGCACTGACGTTTGTGGCCGTCATTCCGCTGACGGTGTGGTTTTTCACTCGCCTACCTATGAGCCATGTACTGCGCTCCGCGTGGCCATTAGTGCTGGCAGCAGTGGTCTTCATTGTGATACGCTATGCCGCCCTGGGCTTTATGCTGGACCATGGCAGGGCGATTAAGGACTTGATGAACAACCCCTTCATCGAGATGACGCGCGGCGAGAAGCTTGCCACTATCTTCCTGACGCTGGGCTGGTACGTGAAGCTGCTCTTTTGGCCGCACCCACTGACACACGATTACTATCCCTACCACGTGCCCAAAGTCAACTGGTCCGACTGGCGCCCCCTGCTTTCTTTAGCGCTTTATGTAGGCCTGGGCGCATGGAGTTTCTTCAACCTGAAACGCCGCCAGGTGCCGGCATACGCTATCGTGTATTGGCTGTTGACGCTGAGCATCGTTTCCAATTTGTTCGTGTCTGTGGGCACGTTTATGAATGAGCGTTTTGCCTACATGCCTTCGGTGGCTTTTGCTTTATTGGTGGGTTGGTTTTTAACTCAGAAACTTCCCGGATGGCTCCGCGAGCAGCCCCAGCGCCCCTACCTCTTAGGGGTGGGCGTGGCTGCATTCGCCGTAGGTATATTTGGCTTTTTGACGGTAAAGCGCGTGCCCGTATGGAAAGACGCTGTTGCGCTCAATACCGCAGCAGTACGCGCGTCGCCTAATAGCGCTCGATCGCATTGCTTCTATACAACAGCTATATACGAAAACTTTTACCAAAAAAGCAAAAACCCAACGGAAAAAGCGCGGTGGGTGGACACGATGGAATACCACATTAACCGCTCTCTAGAGATTAACCCTAAATACGGCTCTGCCCTGATCATGAAAGGCGCCATTGCCGCTGCTCGCTATGAGCAAAACAAGCAACTGGACACCCTTTTGCAGAATTTTCGCATGCTCATGGAGCAAATACCCAACAATGCCAACTTCAGGCCTTTCTTTAACGAATACATGAAGTACTTGGCCAACGGCAGCGGGGAACCAAAGAAAATCAATGAGTTTGTATATCGGTTAGCCTACGATTACTTCTTCAGGGAGAAGAAAGACCTGCCCAATGCTGCTGCCGTTTTGGAACTCCTGTTGGACACACTGGCCGAAGACGAGCGTCTTTTGCGCGCCTTGGCAGACGTGTACAGCGCCATGGGTGAGAACAAAAAGGCTGCAGAGATGCGGCAGCGGGCCGAAGCGCGCGCAGCGCTCAGGTGATGAGGCACGCCCTCTGCCTCTATGCACTCGTTTTCAAATCGAGAGTAGGTGTCTGTGGCTCTGTCTTCTTTTCCAGAAGCCAGAAGCCTAACATACTCAGTAAGGCCAAAATGCTAACCAGTGTCCACAGCACAGAGAACCCCCACCGAGAGATAACCTGGGTGCCAAACAGCGGCGCTATAATGTTTGCTACTGAGTAGGCAATGCTGTACAGCGCCATGTAGCTGCCCGCACTGCCCTTGGAGGCATAAGCGAAAGCAAAATTGGTACTGAACGGCATGACGAGCATCTCACCAAATGAAATAGCCAAAATGAACATCAGCGCTGCCCATGAAGGACTCAGCGGCAACAACAAAATGGAAAATGCGGTCAAATAGAGCAGCAACCCGCGGCGCACAAATTGCAAACGC
Source organism: Saprospiraceae bacterium (assembly GCA_041640515.1). GTDB lineage: Bacteria > Bacteroidota > Bacteroidia > Chitinophagales > Saprospiraceae > M3007. Next base: position 3,113 of record JBEQAD010000321.1, read on the forward strand.
GACCTGCGGCCTTCAATCTTGTAAATCATGGGCATTTCCACCACAAAAACCAACAGGCCATTAAGCGCAGTAACCAGCCCAATGGTTTGCTCGCTCCACATGTACTCTTTCTTGAAAAAGAGCGGTACCGTCCACACGAACTGCATAAAAACTAACGCATTGAGCAGCGTGAACAGGGTAAACGCTAAGTAAGGCCCGTCTTTGTAAGGCGAAGCCGTCGGTGTAGTCGAGCGAGGCGCCCTCGGGAGCGATCACGAGCGAGATG
>JBEQAD010000322.1:0-3349 GCA_041640515.1 Saprospiraceae bacterium
ACCCAAGCCAAAGTGCTGCTCAGCCGACGCCAACGCCAACTCGAGCAAGTCCCTAGCCCGAGCGTAGTCTCCCAAAGCCTGATAAACCAAAGCCAGGTTGTTCTGACGAACCGCCACGGTAGGATGTCTCACGCCAAAATGCTGTACATCCGACGCCAACGCCAACTCGAGCAAGTCCCTAGCCCGAGCGTAGTCTCCCAAAGCCTGATAAACCATACCCAGGTTGGATTGAATAGCCGCCACTTCAGGATGACCTGAGCCAAAGTGCTGCTCAGCCGACGCCAGCGACGACTCGAGCAAGTCCCTAGCCCGAGCGTATTGGCCAGCTTCTTTCAGCACTCCCCCCAGGTTGTTCATCAGGACACTTGCGGCTTTGCCCTTGCGCTCTTTTTCTGGCAGGACGTCCAGTATATGCTCGCCGAACGGTATCCAGCGGAACAGCTGGGGAAAATTGGCCCCTAGGTCGAAGGCCATCTTTTGGGCAAACGTCTCCAGCAGCGGCTGCAGCGCCGCCTCACCGGGGCGGAGTTGGTACAGAGCGGCCTGTTGCACCATGCGGTGCAGGCTGAAGAAGAAGCCATCTTCATTTTCACTGCTGTTCAGCCAGCCCTTGCGCTCCAAGGTGCGGAGGGTTTCGTGCAGGGTCCTGCGCTCGGCGGGCTCGATCTTGAACCATTCTTCCAAGTCTTCGACGCGGTAAGCGCCACCGGCAGGCAGGGCGGCCATCTGGGCCAGGAGCAGGCGCTCGGCTTCGCTCAAGGCGGTGCAGTGAAAGGTCACCAACAGGTGCTCGTACACCTCGACGTCTTCCTTGCTGTGGTTGGTATGGATGCGGCGCTGTAAATCTGGGTCATTTAACTGTCGGCGGCGCAGCTTCTCGGTCATCTCGGACAGGCTTAGCCTTCCGAGGTGTTCTCGCAGGGTTTTGGCGACGAGTTCCACGGTCAGGGCGTGGTATTGCACTTCCCGCAGCAAGGCATCCACTTCGGCATCGGCGCATTTCCCTTTGTAGTGGCTTCGAAACAGCGCAGCGGCGTCTTCGGGCTTCAGTTGGTCTAAACGCACCATGTCACAGCCGTTGAGCTGACTGCGCGAAGTGAGCAGCACGTGCCACTGGGGAGGCAGGGGCAGTTGCCCAAGGACGGAGGAGGCAGCTACATCGTCGCCGGCGTTGTCTATTACCAGCAGGTTGGGACCGTCCAACCGGCGCAGGGCCTGCATTATCTGCCGGAAGCGTACCTCCGACTCTTTGACATCCTCCAGGCGAAGGCCCAGGCTATCGGCCAGCTGAGGGTGCCAGGCTATGGCGTCCACCCCTCTAGCCACCTGGCCTGTTTGGGCGTCTTGACGGGCTATTTCTATCCAGGCCCAGTGCTTGTAGCGGTCTTTCTTCCGCTGAAGCCACGCTTTGACCAAAGTGGTCTTCCCCGTCCCGCCCATGGCCCACACCACTACCGGGCGCACAGATTGGGCCATGGCGTCGTCCAGGCGCTCCAGGTCAGCCTCGCGGCCCAGACAATCGGTCTCAGGGCGGATAGGAACGTAGGGAGTGAGTTGTGGTGGAGGGTCATTCGAAGGAGCCGACGCCGCGCCGCTAGAAAGGTAGTGGTCCAGTTGCTCGTTAAAGTGCCTCAGAAAAGCGTCGGCGTTTTCTACAAGCGTTGGAAAATGCCCTATCTCTTTGAGGCGTTTCTGGAAGTCAAAAAGACTGTCGGAATCTTCCTTCTTGTCTGGATAAAATGGCGCCGTTTTTTGGTACACATAGATTTTGGGCGAACCTTTTTCTTCATATTGCTTCCATCCGGTTTCAAATTCCTCGCGGGTATAGCGGCCTACCTTAGTCCAGTAGAAGACGACCAGAATGTCGCAGCCCTCCAGCGAGCGGTTGTAGTGCGCCTGTTTTCCATCGAGGTGCACGGCGGCATCGTGGTCTTCCCAGTGGACGAGTTCCAGAAAAATGCCTCTCTCTTTCCATCGCTTATTCTGCCTGTTCAAGTTTTGCTCAAAGGCAGTGCGTTCGGGCTTGAGCTCCGAAGAAGATGCGAGAAAGATGCGGATGGTTTTCACAAGGCAAAAGTGCAAGGAAATATTTCTACCCAAAAGTAAGGCAGAAGAAATAAATGCCGTCTGCGCGCAGGGGAAGCCACAGTAAAAGTGGCGCGCGCGAAAAGTTGCGGCGAAAAACCTCAGGAGCTCCCCGCGAGAGCAGTTCTCTCTGGGAGTGGGTTCATGCCCCGGCAGGCCGCAGCGTACTCTCCCTTCGCCGCGCTGCGGAGCGTTGTGGTTTCGCGCCCTCGCCGCACGGGTCAGCGCAGGAGCGTGACACTGCCTTTGTTTTCGAACCACTGCCCGTTGCCGCAGCGCACGCGCAAGTACCAGCCGTAAGCGTCAGGGGCGCAAGGTTTGCCGCGGAAGGTGCCATCCCAGCCGGTGTGGTTAGGGTCTTCGGTGCGGTAAACCTCTTCTCCCCAGCGCGTGTACACAATGAAGTAGATTTCGGTAATATCCGCTCCGCGCACGCGGAAGTAGTCGTTGTTGCCGTCGCCGTTAGGCGTAAAGGCACTGGGTACGAAGACGTACGGGTCGCGGCAGACGTACTCGATGAAATACACCTGTACGGAGGCGGTATCTATGCAAAGGTCATCGGCGACAACCGTCACTGTGTACGTTTGCGGGCCATTGGGCACGGCCAGCGGATTGGGCGTATTTGCCCCAATGAGCGTACCCGCCGGTGCCCAGGAGTACGTGTAGTGAGAAGCATTGCCCACCACTGTAGCTAGTAGCGACGTAGTGTCATTGCGACACAAGGTGTCTTTGCCGATGACTTCCGCAGTTACCTCCACCACAATGGTGCGCACTTTCACGGTGTCGGTAGCGGTGCAGCGCCCCGAAAGGTCGGTCGCTATCACGATGTAAGTGCCCTCCTCCACCCCGCTGGGGTCTACAAGGTTGCCCTGCAGGTCGTACCAAACCAGTTTGCTCGGCAGGTTCGTTGTCGCTGTCAACTCTGCGGAATAGCCACACACCGTGCGGTCGGGAGCATTCACGGTGAAACTGTCGAATTTAACCTCCAGCAAGGTCGCAAAGGGCTTGACGCACAACTCCGTGCTGATAAAGGTAACCGGATAGAGGCCAGGTGCGGTGTATTCATGCTGAACCAAATTCAGCGTGCTTCCGGTGCCATCGCCGAAGTCCCACCGACCCGGATAGCCACTGGTGTTTTCAAACACCGCTATCAAGCTGTTGCACAATAGCGAAACAGAGACTTGAGCAGTGATGTCGATCGAATCCTGCAGCGTCACCACCGCCGTGTCCCGCGCCGTGCACAACCCGGATAGGTCGGTCGCTG
>JBEQAD010000323.1:0-3342 GCA_041640515.1 Saprospiraceae bacterium
ATGCGGATGGCCCTCATGTGTTCTTCCGGGGAGGCGAGATTGTCGTCAGAACCCTCGAGCGCACAGGGGGCGCCCCTGCCCTGCGCGAGCGACGGCACGCCCGTCGAGAAGACGTGCTGCTCACTTGCTCTCTGCCCGAAAGTGGCGATGTTTTTGAGTTTAAGCTCAAAAAACAGCTTCAGCCCGACCCGTGCTGCTATTCAGAGGTAGAGCGTATTTTAGTCATCTCGGATATTGAAGGCAACTTTGAGGCTTACAAGCGCCTATTGCGCGCTGCCGGGGTCATAGATGATGCTTTTCGTTGGACGTATGGAAGAGGGCACTTGGTGCTTCTGGGCGATTTCTTTGACCGGGGGTTAAACGTTACCGAAGTTTTGTGGTTAACCTACAAGCTGGAGGACGAAGCTGCCCGTGCCGGTGGTAAAGTACACTACCTCCTGGGCAACCACGAAGCCATGAACTTGTGCGGCGATCATCGCTATGTGCGCAATAAATACCCTGAAAACGCCCGTTTATTGGGTGAAGGATACCATTATTGGTACGATGAGAACAGCGAACTGGGCCGCTGGCTACGCACAAAAAATGTTATTGCGCGCATTGGGCCTTATGTGTTTTGCCACGGCGGAATTAGCCCTGCTGTAGCGGCTTCAGGCACATCGTTAGAAGCACTTAATGAGACCGGCCGGCGCCATTTAGGCGTGCCATTTGACCACATCAAAGACCCGCTGGCCGCGCTGGTATTTCACCGCGAAGAAGGGCTCCTCTGGTATAGAGCGGCTGCTCGTGGCAAGATGACATCCGCAGAAATAGCCGCTGCTTTGGCCTTTGCCGATGCTAAGCATGTGGTCGTAGGCCACACCCTTATGCCCGAAGTGTCGGTGCTCTATGACGGACGCCTGCTCTGTGTGGACGTGCTGCACGAAGAAAATCTGCGCAATGGGAACTTGCACACCCTACTCATCGAGCATGGCGAGCCGTATATTATTTACAACAGCGGTGAGCGCAAGCTACTTACGCCCAGGCCTGTACTCCAGCAGGCACGCGGTAGTGGTCAATAGATGCGCCTTGTTTTGCCATGACTACGTATAGCTTACTCGACCTGCACACCTTCTTGCGTCAAGCCATAGCCCTCAACTTCCCCGACCCGCTGTGGATCACTGCAGAAATTGCTCAGGCGACTTTTGCGCGTGGTCACCTTTTTTTGGAGTTGGTACAAAAAGCCGAAACCGGTGAAGACGATATCGCCGCCCAGGCGTCGGCCATCTTGTGGCAGCGGCAATACCGCCAATTGCGCCATAACCTGGGCGTAGCTTTGGATGAAGCGCTATGTGAAGGTCGAGAGGTGCGCCTCCGGGTACGCGTTGACTTTCACGAGCGCTACGGTTTCAACCTTTTTGTGCTCGATGCCGACCCTGCCTACACCATCGGACGCCTCGAATTGCAACGCCGAAAAACCTTACAAACCCTGCGCGAAGAGGGGTTGTTGGAGCGCAATCGCGCCTTGCCCCTGCCCCGCGCCTTACAGCGCATCGCCATTGTCTCCTCGGAAGGCGCTGCAGGCTTGCAGGATTTTCAGGAACACCTCCAACAAAACCCGTTTGGCTTTGCCTTTTCTTGTCGTCTGTTTAGCACGGCCGTGCAGGGCGAGCGCTTGGAAACGGAATTCTTGGAAGCCCTTCAGCAAATTGCCCAACAAGCCGGCGCTTTCGACTGTGCCGTCGTTTTGCGCGGTGGCGGAGCGCGCCTCGACCTGGCTGGCTTCGACGCCCTGCCGGTGTGTCGGGCAGCCGCGCAACTGCCTATTCCACTGTTAACGGGCATTGGCCATGAAACCGACGAGACAGTGCTCGATCACGTTGCTTTTGCCTCCTTGAAAACACCCACTGCAGTAGCCGACTTTCTGATTCAGCACAATCTGTTTTTTGAAGACGACCTGCTGAAAATAGCCGAACAAGTGCGACAGCTCACTCAAGCACTTAGCAGTCAACAGCATCTCCAACTGACCCAATGGCAAACCGCCGTCCAATGGGCCGCTCAAACGCACTTGCGCAGCGCTCAACAGCAAATTGCCTACGCCGAGACTACCCTACCCTTGCTACAAGGCCATATCCTGCGCCGTGCTCAGGAGCAACTGCAACGCGCCGAAGCGCTGTGCCAAGCCTGGCATCCTGAGACCGCTCTTCGCCGCGGCTTCAGCCTAACGTTTAAGAATGGCAAAGTGGTGTTCTCAGCTCAAGGAGTGCGGCCGGGCGAAGTGGTAGAAACCCGCCTCGCTGACGGCACCTTTCGCGCTCGCGTGACGGAGTGAACAAAACAGCGCGCAATGAGACCCATGAAAACCTAAAGAGCGTGCAAAAAATCGCTATCGGCCCCTCTTTGCTTCTAAGGTCACCTACCTTTGCAAAAAAAATTACAGGGCTCTTCGCGCCGTCCACTCGCCCACAGGCTCCTCTAAGATGGAAAAAACCGAACAGCAATTCCGCGCCGTAGTGGCCCAATGTCGCGCCGTGTTTCTACAAAAGATGCGCGACTACGGGACAGCCTGGCGCATCCTGCGGCCCTCAAGCATTACAGACCAAATCTACATCAAGTCCCTGCGCATTCGGAACATCGAAGAAAAAGGCCGCCAAATGGTGAGCGATAGCGTAGAGAGCGAGTTTATGGGCATCCTTAACTACTGTGTGTTAGCCCTTATTCAGTTATCGTTGGCTGAGGACTCCCCGCTGGAAATGGCTGAGGATGAAGTGGCTCAGCTATACGACCACCACATCGAAGAGAACCTTCGGCTGTTGCGCGCTAAAAACCACGACTATGCCGAAGCCTGGCGCCTCATGCGCATCAGTAGCATGACAGACCTTATTCTGCAAAAGATACTGCGTATCAAGCAGATAGAAGACAACGCTGGTCAGACGCTGGCTTCCGAAGGGCTGGAGGCCAACTACCGGGATATTCTCAACTATGCCGCCTTTGCTCTCATCCGGCTAAGCGAAAACAAACGGGCCGGTGAGCAGCCTATTGGCGAGTAGGAAGCACCCTGTCGTCAAATTGTCTTTTTTTTGCCGCGTTTTTTGAGCATAAAAAACTACCTGCTAACCATGACCTCATTGAGTACCCTCGTCATTTCCTTTGCGCTTGTTGCCGCCGTGCTGACATTCCTGACCCACAGGCTGGGGCGTGTGCGGAGTATACCGCTGTCGTTTTTACAATATTTCTGCGGCGTGTGGTTCATTTTTTCGGGTGCCGTTAAGGCCATTGACCCTATTGGCACGGCCTACAAGATGGAGGATTACTTCGCCGCATTCGAGAGCACCTTTGGCGGGCTTCAGAATGTTTTTGTCCACA
>JBEQAD010000324.1:0-3338 GCA_041640515.1 Saprospiraceae bacterium
GGCGCTTTTGGTTCGTTTGTTGGGCGTCTCGACATAGAGGTGAAAGGTGGTAAGATAGTCGGTCAGCGCTACGAACTGATGGAAGTCAGCCCTCAGCGTTATCCTGCCCATCCAGAGATTGTTTCACTTATTCAGCAAATAGAAGCGCCGTATGTGCAGGAGATAGAAAAAGTAGTAGGCTATAGCAAGGTGCCGCTGTATCGCTATTTTGTAGTGGAAAACACTATTGACACCCTCATTCTCGACGCCCTGGCATGGAAAGTGGGCACAGACATTGTCCTGTCGAACGGCTTTCGCTTCTGTCCGCCGCGCTCAACACCCGACGCCACAGGCCATATCCCTATCACTATGGGTTATCTTTACGACATGTTGCCCGTAGATGCGCCCGTGCGTACGGCGAAGGTAAAAGGCTCGGTGCTGCTCGGCTGGCTGGAAAAAGAGCTCAACAATGTTTTTTCCAAAGATGCCTCGAAGCGTTTTGGTGGCTGGTTGGTCAAGTTTCGCGGCATGGAGGTTGCTTTCCATGCTTTCGGCGAAATGGGCCAGCGCGTTAAGAGCGTCAAAGTGGGAGGGACGCCGCTCGACCCGGAGCGTGTGTACACAGTGGCTGCTTGTGAGCGCGATGGTGACCCAGAGACTATGCTCTGTCGTATTCCAGAGGTATCGGAAGGCAAAAACATGCCATATTCACTACACACAGTATTACTTGATTATCTGGCTGCGTTTTCACCCGTTTCTCCAACGCCGCGCGGCGAGGCCAAAATTCTGGATGCACCACCCACCCTGCTGACGCAAGTAAGTGGGGTAGACTATACTTTTCAATAGCCTAGTACTATCGTGAAGCCTTGGAACGATGTAAGAGTTGTCCTTTTACTTTGCCTGACAATAGGCCTGGCCCCCTTTAGCCCTGAGCCCCACCTTTGGGGTAAGTTGCGCTGGATAGCAGGCGGAGCATTAGGTATGCAACCAACTGATTGGTTTGATCTGGCGCTGCACGGCTTCCCATGGGTGTTATTATTGCGTCTGCTGCTGTTGAAAATCCTGTCCTTCTCGCGGCGCTAAAGCAGTGCCCTAATGTACTCCGTTTTTTGGAGAGCAGATGAACCTGCGCTCTTCCTTACTGTTACTAATCCATGTAATATGGAAAACTACCGTCATTTACTACGCGACTTTGAGGAACGCCTATTAACTGAAATGAAAGAAAAGGGCCGCGTCGTCGAAGTCAAAGCCGGCCAGGTGCTCTTGCAAAGCGGGCAGCCTATTCGCAATACTATTATTGTTTTAGAAGGCCTGGTTAAGCTCTTCCGCGAGAGTGATGAAGATGGCAGCGAGTTCTTCATGTATTATTTGCAGCCAGGTGATGGATGCGCCTTGTCTATGATATGCGACCGCACTTTTCGCGTTAGCTCAGTCACTGTGCGTGCAGACACCAACGCTAAATTATTAGTTGTACCTGTAGAGTACACAGAGCATTGGATGCGCAACTATCGCACCTGGTATCACTTCGTAGTGGGCACTTATCGAAAGCGATATGAGGAATTGCTTGAAACGATAGACCACATTGCTTTCCAAAATATGGACGTACGATTAGAGTTCTATCTCCGGCGCCATAGTCAAGCCCTGGGGACTAAAGTGTTAGAATTAACGAACACACAAATTGCTCAGGAGCTTAACTCTTCTCGTGAAGTGATCTCACGCCTGATGAAAAAACTGGTGGAAGCTGGCAAGGTTCGACTATTGAAAAATGGCATAGAACTATTAAAGCTATAATAACATCCGTGTGATAACGCGCATTTTGGTAAATGTTTTAATATAGTCGTGATAAATATCACCCATTGCCAGATAGCGTAGCCGTGACCTTTGCATTAGAAAATAAAAAACACAAGAAACTATGGTTATTGCTGGCTACCTGGCTTTTGCCTTAATTGGTATTTCTCTCGGACTGATTGGTGGAGGAGGAAGTATTCTTACTGTTCCTGTATTAGTCTATTTATTGGGTGTAAACCCTGTATTGGCTACGGCTTACTCCCTTTTTATCGTTGGCGTTACCAGTATGGTGGGAGCGCTTCCCAAGTATCGCGAGGGATTAGTAGATCTTAAAACAGCAATTATTTTTGGCATACCCTCTATTCTCTCCGTTTATGCAGTGCGGGCTTGGTTAGTGCCACAGATTCCCGACCCGGTTTTTCAAACGGGCAGCTTTGTTCTGACTAAAGCCCTGTTGCTGATGGGTTTGTTCGCTGTTCTGATGATTTTTGCCTCTGTTTCAATGATTCGAAACAAAGAGTCTACCGTAAGTAACGTAAACACTACACGTGCGGAGCCCCGCCAATTCAACTATCCCATGATTTTACTAGAGGGCACCTTAGTGGGAGCACTAACAGGTCTTGTCGGTGCTGGAGGAGGTTTCCTCATTATTCCAGCGTTGGTACTCTTTAGTAAATTACCTATGAAAATGGCTGTAGGTACATCACTAATCATTATTGCTGCTAAATCTACGCTAGGTTTTATAGGCGATTTAAAGCATTATCAGCTCAACTGGCTCTTACTGAGTAGCGCAACCAGTCTTGCTATAGTCGGTATGTTTTTAGGAAACTACCTAAACCGCCGGATCAATGGCGACATGCTGAAAAAGGGCTTTGGTTGGTTTGTTTTGCTCATGGGAGTGTATATTCTGTTCAAAGAGTTTGCCCTCCACCCCCCCTTGCCCGTGGTAGTGCATGATTAACTTAGTAAGTGTGACTTCTGTCACGTTTTTAAGTGGGAGGCTACTGCTATTTTTGGGCAGGTTTTTTTATTTTGTTCGTGGTAAAGCATTCCTCAAGCAGGAATGTGAACAGTGGAAAAACGATGTGACTCTGACGTAACTGGTGCCTCTTGGTTAAGAGCAATTGATTCAGCAGCGTTTGTAGAGGTCTGGAGCTGTACAGAGGGCGCCGACGCAAGGCGGCGCCTTCATCCTCCAGCCTAAGCATTTTTGAACATTTAAAAACCCACCTAATCCGCTATGCGTCTCTATCTTCTTTTAGCTGGTGCAGGGGTAATCCTGACTTCCGCAGGGGTTTATTTTTTTCTTTATCCACAAGACAACGTCCGCCCAGATGTTCGCCCCGATACACCAGCCAAGGCACTAGCCACCTTGCTTGATGGTAACAAGCGCTTCTTGACGGGTGAACTGAAGCATCCGCACCAAGACCAACAGCGCATTCACGAGACTGAAAGCGGCCAACACCCTTTTGCCGTCGTTGTCACATGCTCTGATAGCCGCGTGCCGCCAGAAATTCTTTTCGACGAGGGGATTGGAGATTTATTTGTTATTCGAACCGCAGGTAATCTGG
>JBEQAD010000325.1:0-3318 GCA_041640515.1 Saprospiraceae bacterium
AGGCGCGGCAGGCCCGACACTTCAGAGGGTTTGTATTTGGCCGAGTAGCCCTTGAAGCGGAAGGAATCGCGCTTGGAGCGGTCCATGCGCCAATCGAGCACAAACTCGCTCTTGACTTGGGTCAGACGGATGGCTTCTGCGCGAGCGCGGCCAAGGGCTTCACCGTGTTCATGGAGGAACGCGATGGTTTCTTCCATGAATGCCTGTGTACTGCGCAAGCGGTCGGCAAAGGGCTTGAGCATGTGCGTTTCGGGCATGAAGCCGACCGTATTCCAAAAGGCTGCGTAGCCGGTAGAGAAACGACCGTAATCACAAAAACCCCAGAGCCCTTGGTCGGGCGTCTCACCGGGGCCATCCACATAGGGACACATTTCCCAGCCGCGCTTCGCCATGCGGTCGTATAGTTCGGGCAGCATGGTTTTTTGCAGGAAATGACCCAGCGGCACTTCCAGTTTGTTGTGCTGAGTGGCAATGAGGGTCATGGTGTAAGGATAATCGGCGCCGTTGCTGGTGTGATTGTCAATGAAAACGTCGGGCTGCCAAGTGCTGAAAATTCGGTTGAACGTCTGAGCGTTGCGCGAATCGCATTTGACAAAGTCGCGGTTGAGGTCGTAATTGCGGGCATTGCCTCGAAAGCCGTAAGCCTCCGGGCCATTTTGGTTAGCGCGGCTAAAAGAGCCGCGGTTAAGGCAGCCGTCTACGTTGTATACGGGAATAACAACGAGCACGGTATTTTCTAACAGTCTCAGCCGCTCAGGTTGGGTGAGTAGATCGCGCAACAGCAGCAAAGTAGCGTCTATACCTTCCGGTTCGCCCGGATGTATGCCATTGTTGATGAAGAGGATACGCTTGCCAGCCTGTCGTAGGCGCACTGGGTCAAACTCTCCACTGACCGAAAGAATGGCTACATGCAGGGGGTAGCCGCTATCGGTGCTGCCTTCCGCGTGAAAACGGAAGATGCGCGGAAAGGCTTCCGCCATCTTTTTGTAGCAGGCAATAGCTTCAGTATAGGTAACGGTTTGGTTAGGGCTCGACTCGAAGGGGATGCGAAAGAGTTCTGCCATAGGAGTATCGCCTGAAGGTTTAGGTCCAGTGCAGGCCGTCAGGAGCGGCATAGAAAGTAGGGCAGCACAGCTGGCCCACAGGCCTACCTGCAACACATGAAGGAAGAGTTGAATAGAGGAGATGAGAGAAGTATGCTGCATGAGCAAGGGCAAAAGTAAGGAAGCCGCCAGCACCTTGAGTGCAGAGCTATTTTTACCTCCCCTGGCCTTCGATGTGCGAAGAAACGAGAGGCTAAAAAGTGTTACCTTACGCCGCCTTTTATTCCATTTACCGTTCACCTTCAAATTTTTTAGTCTTCCTATGACAAAACGCCTTCTCACAACCTTCACCTGGGTGGTAGTGACCGTGCGTCTTGGGCTGGCGCAGTCAGCTGCCGATGTGGTGGTGCCTATTGCGATAAGCACCACTACCAACCCGCCGGCCATCACCCTATCCTTTCCCACCCAACCCACAGACACGCTGACCATCATCGGTCGCAAGCTCATCAATCAGACGCAGTGGCAGGCCATTGGCTTGCCGGGCAACGCGACCACCTTCACCGACGTGAACGTCACCGCCGGAACGGGCTATGAGTACTTAGTGATCAAGCGCGGTACGGCAACACCTACCCAACGCGTGGGACTGACCTATGCTGGCATTCAGGTATTGCCAACGCTCTATCGCGGCAAGTTGATCCTTATCGTTGATGATGCCCTCGCCGGGCCGTTGGCTAGTGAGTTGAATCGCTTTGTGCAGGACTTGCGCGGCGACGGTTGGCAAGTTATTCGGCGCGATATCAATGCGGCTACCAGCACGGTAGCCTCAGTGAAGGCCATCCTTCGGACGGAATATCAGAAAGACCCCGACAACGTAACCACCGCTCTCTTGTTTGGAGACATCCCCGTGCCTTATTCGGGCAACATCGCTCCCGATGGGCACCCTGACCATCAAGGCGCCTGGCCCACCGACTATTACTATGGAGACATGGACGAAGCGGCCTGGACAGACAATACCGTGAACAATAACGCAGCGGCGCGCTCGGCCAATCGCAATGTGCCTGGCGATGGTAAATTTGACCAAAGCCAGACGCCTACGCTGCCTGAAATCGTCGTTAGCCGAGTGGACTTTTCCAACCTGACCTCTGGCTGGGACGTATCGCAGGTGGAACTTTATCGCCGTTACCTGAACAAAAACCACGCTTTTCGAACGGGTGCATATAAGCCCAGCGACCAGACGCTTGTAGATGATAACTTCGGTTACTTTGGTGGCGAAGCGTTTGCTCAAAATGGTTTCCGAAACGGCTATGCTATCACGGGTACTACTTCCGTGCAGCAGCTGGATTTCTTTAACGATACCAAGAACCGCAGCTTCCTCCTTGCCCATGGTTGCGGAGCGGGTACCTATACCAGTGCTGCAGGAGTAGGCTCGTCAGCAAATTTCCAGACCGACAGCGTGAACATCGTTTTCTCCATGCTTTTCGGCAGTTACTTTGGCGATTGGGACTTTGAAAACAACCCGCTTATGCCCAGTGCACTGGCCTCTAAAGGCGGCATCTTAACCTGCTCGTGGGCCGGACGTCCCAATTGGCATTTGCATCATATGGCCTTAGGCGAGCCCATAGCCACTAGCACTTACTGGGTGTGGCTCAACAGCTTCCTTCAATTTCCTGTCTATCCACCTAACTTTGGAGGCGACCTCGTCCACGTGGGTCTGTTAGGTGACCCAACTCTGCGCGCACACGCCGTGCGACCTCCGCAAGACCTGACGGCTACTCCAGAATGTGGCATCATCCGCCTCAACTGGACTGCCTCAGCAGATGCTACCTTGGGCTATCTGGTCTATTGGGCCGAGCACCCTGACAGCGTCTATCAGCTGATTAGCCAACCGGTGTTTGGTACATCGTTCGTAGACTCCTTCCCTGTAGATGGGGAAAACTATTACATGGTGCGTGCGCTGCGCTTAGAACAGGTGCCCTCCGGCTCCTACTTCAACCAAAGCGTAGGAATTTTCTCGTCAGCTACCTTCGAGAATACTCCGCTGACTTTAGAAGTGGCATACACCGACGTCTCCTGTGCTGGTAATGCTGACGGCTCCGCTACGGTGACGGCCACCGGAGGTTCCTCCTTTACTTATGAGTGGTCAAATGGCGCCACAACACCCACGGTGACCAACCTTGCGCCAGATATTTACACCGTCACCGTAACCAACAATTACGGTTGTACAGCCGAGATTCAGGTGCTGATTTTGGAACCGACCCCATTGGAGGGCGAAGTT
>JBEQAD010000326.1:0-3285 GCA_041640515.1 Saprospiraceae bacterium
AGTCTTGGAGCCCTGTATGATACCCTATCGCCTGCTGCGCTATAGAACAATAGCCCAGCGCACTATTCGCCCGGGTATATATCAGGTGTGGGATACAGGGCCCCATTTTGTCGTGGACTTTTGACTATAATAGATTTTCCTCCATTAGCATAAATATAGACACCTATTGAAAACTGATATAGATTGAAACAACCGTTTCGCAAACAATACAAATTCTATTGTTTGGAAAGCCGATTACGCCGCTCTTGTATAGAATATGGAGCAGTCTATCCATGCGCCAAAAGAGGTGCCCTCCTTTCTATAGCAACATCCTGTTTAGCAAAGGCTGCCCTGTGTTCTATAGAAATAAGGACCATAATTCAAACATTTAGCACAAGTAATCCATCACTTTTAAAATCATTAAATAATCATGCGAACGCTCTATCGGTTTTTCAACCAGACCCTGTTTACACCCCTTATCTGGGTGTTCATGTTTCTCTGCGTACTATGGTTGGGACATGGATTTTCCAACAATCCTCCAGAGAAACGTTTGTCACTCATGGCACACAAGAACCAGGCGCTTTCTGTAACAGCCAGTGCAAACGCTCCACTGTGTGCAGGTACAACGCTTCACTTAACTGCGACAGTTTCCGATGGAATCCTACCGCTGACATTTAGCTGGAGCGGACCGGGGGGCTTTGTCTCGTCGGTACAAAATCCATCGCGCACCAACACTACGCCTGCCTATAGCGGCACCTATACTGTCACTGTAACAGACGGTAGCGGCGCCACAGCGACGGCCTCTGTGAACATTCAAATCAACCAGCCTGCCGTGGCCAATGCCGGGCCTGATCGCGCCCTTTGTCCAAACGCAACATACCCGCTAAACGGCACGATTGGAGGCTCGGCTACCAGCGCCATGTGGAGTGCTTCTGTGCCCGGGGGGATGTTTGTCCCTAACCCGCAGATGCTCAATGCCACCTACGTACCTCCTCCGGGCTTCCTCGGAAACATTACCCTCACGCTGACGACCAATGACCCTCCAGGTCCTTGTCCGGCGGCCTCTGATCAGGTGGTGCTTACCTACGCTCAACCCGGGCCAATAGTCTGCAACGATACGGTTTTCATTTCCGCACCGCAGACTTGCCCCGTTGTCCTTACGCCCGATATGGTACTAGAAGGCGATGTATTGGACGATCTCTACACTGTAACTGTATTTGCTGGCCCAGGCCAAAACCTCGGCAATACAGTATCGGCGCAGTACTTCGGATTGCCTCTGACAGTTCGTATACAGGACAATTGCTCGGGCAATTTCTGCATTACCATAGCCATCGTCCGGGATGTTTTGCCTCCTGTTTTTGGCACTTGCCAGAACATCACCCTGCCTTGTGTGGTTACGAATTTCACTCCGGCCTATTTAGACACGGTGCTAAAGGTGCCCGGCGCCCGACCTGTAGTAGCTGATAACTGCTCGCCCGTAACGCTAACCTATCAAGACGTGTGGGTAAATGTGGGCTGTAACGAGACTTTTCAAGGAGAAACCGACCTGACGGGCTACGTCCGTCGTACTTGGTCGGCTGCCGATGCTTACGGGAATACGTCCTCTTGCACACAATACCTTTATCTTAAGCGTTTGCGCGCCCAAGATCTGACCTTGCCTACCGATGTCACGGTGAGCTGCGACAACTCTATGACCGATCCCACCGTTACGGGAGCACCATATTATATCTTCAATGGTGTTACGTATTACCTGAATGGAAGCAATGCTTGTGGCGTCGGCGTTTTATTCTCTGACCAGTTCAGCTTCAAATGCGACGGTGAGTATGCTCTTGTTCGAACCTGGCAACTGGTGAACAGTACATGCCCGGATAGCCCACTTACTTCTATACAACACGTTCAGGCCATTTATGTAGTAGATCAAAAAGGCCCCATCCTGCACTGCCCGGGTAACTTGACCGTTAGCACAGACCCATTAGATTGTTGCGCTCGGGTAGACCTGCCTGATGTGGTCATTGAGGACGCCTGCAGTCGTATCCGCGATGCATCTGCCCTCATTTTGGTCAGGGATCCCATTACGGGCAATGTGCTGAGTCAAGTGGATTTAGTAGGGCAACTGGCTAATTTCCCTGCGAATAGCCCTGTAAAAAAAGACACACTGGCTGTTTTTGGCATTACGCCTTGTTTACCCGTGGGTCAGCACACTATTCAATATTTCAGTGAGGATATAT
This sequence comes from Saprospiraceae bacterium, assembly GCA_041640515.1. Classification (GTDB taxonomy): domain Bacteria; phylum Bacteroidota; class Bacteroidia; order Chitinophagales; family Saprospiraceae; genus M3007. Next base: position 2,208 of record JBEQAD010000326.1, read on the forward strand.
GTGGGACCTCCAGTTCTTGCTCTTTTACGCTATCGGTATTAGATTTAGTGCCACCGGTTGCGGCCTGTATTGAAATTACCCAAGTCGCGTTGGGCATAGACGGTATGTCGCTTGTCAATGCGTCCACCTTCCACACGGGCTCGTACGACAACTGCAGCTCGGTGTATTTCAAGGCCCGGCGGATGCAAGCCAGCCCTTGCCAATCGAACGATCAGTTTCACGATCAGGTCAAATTTTGTTGTGAGGATGTAGGTAAGACGATAGACGTAGTGCTGCGAGTGTATGATGTACCTGTGCCTGCAGGGCCGCTCAGCCTCAGCCAATGGGAATTGCGGTCAAACGATTGTGTGGTCAAAGTACAGGTGGTGGACAAATTGAAGCCGGTGTGCATACCACCTGCCAACGTAACGGTGGACTGCGAGAATTTCGACGGCACCCTCGGGGATTATGGAAAGGCTACTGGTGCCGACAATTGCTGCGTGAACACGGCTTTTGAGCTATCGGTCAATTGGAGCCAGTTCGACACTTTGTGTTCTAAGGGTACCATCACGCGCTTCTTCCGCGTAGATGACTGCAGCGGAAATACCCAGACGTGCTCCCAGCGCATCGTGGTGAACTATCGCCAACATTACTATGTGCGTTTCCCGAACGACGTTGTTGTGAACACTTGCGATGGCACAGCAGATTTTGGCCAGCCGGCCTTCTTTGCCAACGACTGCGAAACCATCGGTGTCTCTTTCTCCGACCAGTATTTCACCGTCGTGCCAGGTGCTTGCCAACAAATCGAGCGTACCTGGACGGTCATGAACTGGTGCACCTTCGACCCGAATAAGAGCTGTACGCAAGTGCCTAACCCCAATCCACATCCGCAGCTCGATCACGCCTCCAATCTTGTCGGGCCGGTAGTATCGGCGCCGGGCACGCCTTTCCCGTGGGCACCCACGGTAGTCAAAATCACGGCTAACGACGCCCAACCTACCCAGTTCAGTCAGTATTGGTCAGAAAATGTCAATTGCTACCAGTACAAGCAACTTATCCGCATTGCTGATGGACAAAAACCTGTGGTGCTCGATTGTCC
>JBEQAD010000327.1:0-3265 GCA_041640515.1 Saprospiraceae bacterium
CTGGGCGCGTAGGTTCTTTTTGCCTGTGATGGGAAACCATGCGCCGGCCTTCACCGTGGCGTCGTTAGCCACGACAATGACCTGTCGGCCGCGCACATAGCCAATGACCACCACGACTCCTCCCGCGGGGCAGCCGCCGTGCTCTGCATACATCTCATGGCCAGCAAAAGCGCCTATTTCCAGCCGCGGCGAATCGGGGTCGAGCAAGTAATCGATGCGCTCGCGAGCCGTCATCTTGCCCTCTTTGTGCAATTTTTCAATACGCTTTTTGCCGCCCCCCAGCACAATTTGTTCTAGAAGGCGGTTCATCTTGCCCACCGCCAGGCGCATGGCGTCAGCATTCTTCTCGGCTTCTGCGTTCAATTCTGCTTTTAACATGAGTATTTTATTCGTGCAAATAAGCAACGGCACCTTTAATTTGGCGAAACTAAAAAGACCTTTCTGATGAAATTAGGCTGATTTATCGTCCATTATTTCATAAAAAACCCGCCCCGGCAGGCAGAGCGGGTTCGAACAAACGGGGGATTAGCTTACTTCCATGCCCAAAGGCCAAACCTTACTTCAATTTCTTCTTCCACTCTGCGATGGACTCTTCGTTCATGCGAGGATAGTCGGTATTGCCATCGGCCTTGGCCAGTTCGGTGCTGCGGTTCGCCACGGCGATAGCCTCCTGATAGCGGCCCAGCTTAGCGAGGATGTTAGCTTTAAGGCGCAATACCCAGAACTTCTCTCCAGCCATTTCGATATGCTTGTCTACCCATGCCAGCGCCTGCTCCATATCTTTATTCTCCTCATAGTAGTAGCGGGCGGCCGCATAGTAGTCGTTGGCTTTTGGTCCAGCCATAGTGGATTTGATGTCGGCCATCACCTTGGAGTCCGTGTCCAAGAAGACAGGAATGACCACTTTGGTGTTTTCCCAGGCGAGCTCCAAATCAGCACTGGTGTTAGTTAGGTTTCCGATATTGATGGTGAACGTCTCTACCTTTTCGGCCAACGTCTTGACGGGCACTTTGAAGCGCGCCGCTACGTCTTCTTCTTTAAATGATTTAGCATCAGGCACTCCCCAGAAAGAGGTGTTTTTGTAGAAAAGGATAGTCCATTCTTTCTCGCCCGGGATGGTGTACAAGGCGTAAGTGCCTTTGGGTAGGTTGACGTAGTTGACCTGCACGTCGTCGGCAAAGGTGACCTTTGTAGCCGCGTTGGCGCCTGTGCGCCACATTTCGCCGTAAGGCACTAGGCCACCAAAGATCTTGCGCCCTTTAGCACTTGGACGCGAGTACTCGACTTCTATCTTAGTGAGACCGACTGTTTGGCTGACCGTGCCCAGCGGGCTTGGTTGCGGCACTTTAATCTGGGCATACAGCGAGGACACGCTTAGCACCAGGGCAAAAAGAAAAGTTTGCAATACATTCTTCATGTTTTTAAATGAAAAGGTTTTAGTGAACGATAGCTTGTCTCATTAAACGCACCTGCGCCCGGAAGGTTAAAAAACTGCTCATATGCTTTTCAATCGCGCCCAGGTACGGATGTTTTAGCAAAAAAACAGTGTCCGTTGTTCTTTAAATGCTATTTTGGAGCAACGCACTACTTTTTTCTCTTTTTCGTCCATAATTTTAACTCAATCTTTGTGTCATAAAATACCAAATTAGGCGTCTTCATATCCGAAAAGGTCGCGCTGTTGTTTAATCACGCAACTTAACAGGTAGATTAAAGCTAACTGCGAATGATTTCCCGGAAAAAGTGCCCAGAGGTCGCACAACACTCATGACATAAAAAAACGTTCACGTATGACCGCCCAAATGCTCATAGCCCAGGAAATACCTCCGCTGACCGTAGAGCAAACCGGCAAGGATGCTTTTCACGCCCTGAGTGATCACCACGTCCGCCATTTGCCCGTAGTGCACGAAGGACGTTTGGTAGGTATCCTATCAGAAGAGGATATCTTCAACCACAAGCTCTACGAGCCTATCGGGGCGTACGACTTCTCGCTGATGCGCCGCTATTTTGTGCGGCATACTGACCACGTCTTCGATGTGATGCGGGCCATGGGCGAGCATCGTCTGACCGTCATACCGGTGGTAGATGATGCTGATAATTACCTGGGCATCATCACGCTGAGCGACCTTTTGCGCTACTTTGCCCAAATGGCCTCTCTAAGCGAGCCGGGCAGCATTGTCGTGCTGGAGTTAAACCGGCGCGATTATTCGATGGCTTTGTTAGCACGCGTAGTGGAAGCAGAAAATGCCAAAATTTTGGCAGCGTTTGTCACCTCTACTCCCGACAGCGATCGCTTAGAGGTTACCCTGAAACTCAACACGCAAGAGTTGGGCCGTGTGCTGGCTGCTCTTAATCGCTACGAGTACGACGTGAAATATACCTTTACCGAGTCGGACTACACCGATACGCTGCGCGAGCGCTACGACTCTCTGATGACCTATCTCAACGTGTAAAGGTCCATCCAAGGCGAAGGGCCGCCCTCCCCATTGGGAAAGCAGCCCTGCAGACCTTCTGAGTATGAAGCGTTCTTTAAATTTAATTGCGGGATTTCACACGACGGTTTTCCTCTTCGGCACCGGATCGGCGCCGCGCGGATGTTGCTGCGTTGGCTTGGCCAAAACGCCAGGAAAAATTCACGGCCACTATTCGGCTTTCCCACGTGCCGCGGGCACGCATTTGCAGACCAGGAGTAAACTGATTTTCGCCTCCCCAAGCGGCTGTTCGCAAAATATCACCAAAACGCAAGCGCACCTGCCCGGCGTCATTCCACAGCTTCTTTTGGAGGCTGAGGTCCATGGCTCCTTGAGGGTCGCTGCGTAGCGTCCCCCAAAAAGCGCGGGAGTTGTACCAGCCCGACAGTTGCAAGGACAATCCCTTTGGCAGACGGATAGTCTGTTCGCCATACAGGTTGAAAGCGGAGAAGCGCTGCTCTGCTACATAGCCCTCGCGAAAGCGCGCCGAAAAGTCGGCGTGGTAGCCCGTCAGGCTGATGAAGCCCTCCCACCACGAGGCAATAGGTGTTGGAATTTGGAGGGCTAAAGAGTAGTTGCGCTGATCGGCAATGTTTTCGTTGGTCATGAAGGTAGCTCTCACCTGCGTAGTGTCCAGCACTTGGGTAAACATATCGTTCGTGCGGCTGTAGCCCAGGGTGAGGAAGGGACGCCCTTGATAGGTGGGGCTGATCTCCCAGTTGTGGGCAAATTGGGGGCGAAGGCGCGGGTTACCTTTCATGTAAGTAAGCTCGTCCAGTTTGAACTCAAACGGGTTG
>JBEQAD010000328.1:0-3220 GCA_041640515.1 Saprospiraceae bacterium
CGACTCGCTGCCCGTCAGCCGCCCAGCCGCTGTAGCAGCGCAGGTAACTATCGGGGGGCGAGCCGTCTATTTTGGAGACAACAAACCGGCAGCAGGAGCGCGCATCGAACTATACTATCTGAACCCGACTAACGGCGAGCGCCAGGCCGCTCAGCCCCGTGCGCAAGCGCACGCCGATGCTGAAGGGCGCTGGCAATTGGCGGATATCCAAACCCAAACCCCCGTTGAGCTGGTGCTGCAAGCTTCGCAGACAGCTCGTCCGGTGCATTACTTCTTTGCGGGCTTCGTACAGGCGCAGCCCTGGGTATATCTGCGCGCGCTGCCGTCAAGTAAGGACATGAGTATGGTCGGCCTGTTATTAGCAGACCTGCCCGACACCTCTACCCAGGCGGTAGTCAACCTTTTCCTGTCGGATCAAGCCGTCGTGGCAGGGCGCGACAGTCTAGCGGTGGACGGCTTAGAATTGTCCTCCATAACCCTTGCGCCTCCCGAAAAAACGGCCATTTCATTTTTTCTCTACGATGGCAACAGCAATGGGAGAACAGACGGGACCGTGCTCACTCGCTTTACGCGTTTTCCTTTTTTAGCTGGAGTAGATATGTTTTTTGATCCAAATCAGCGCTCTTCCATAGAAGTGTACTTCAATGGCAAGCGCCGATGGGTGCGCAAAATACCCGCTAATCAGGGAGTGCAGGTAGTTGTTTTCTGAAACACTGCTTTGACCCAGATAGCAATACCATAACCCTATAAGTCTGCGTTTGGAGGCAGATTTTCTCGCTACGGGCTGCTATGGTGGAATGCGGTCTATTTTTGCGCGATATTTTAAAACAAATCACCCAAACAGATTACCGCCGGGGCATTTTCCTTCTTGTTCGCCCTGTCGGCAGCTATTCGCCACGAACATGAGACCTGTTCAATTTCTTCTGTTGCTTCTCGGTACCCTGTTGACCAATGCTTCTCCCTCGCTTGCCCAGATGAAAGGCTGGGAGCTTGGCGGATGGATAGGGGTGTCGAATTATTTCGGCGATCTGAACACCAACTACCGCCTCAACCGGTTGCATCCAGCCGTGGGGCTGCTGACTCGATACAACTTCAACGAGCGCGTGGCGGTGCGCTTGGGCGCCAGCTACGGCCGTATCAGTGCCTCCGATGCGGACTCCAAAAACATCTTTGAGCGTACGCGCAATTTGTCGTTCCGCAGCGACATCGTGGACGGCGCGCTGCTGCTGGAGTTCAACTTCATGCCCTACATGCACGGACACCGCGATTATTACTTCACTCCCTATGTCTTTGCCGGACCGGCGCTCTTCTACTTTAACCCACAGGCAGAATATGGGGGCCGATGGTACAACTTGGCACCGCTGGGTACGGAAGGTCAGTTTCGCGGCGAGGAGTATAGCTCCGTGCAAGGCGCACTGGCCTACGGGCTTGGATTTAAATTTGATTTCTCTTACCGCTGGAGCATGACGGTAGAACTGAACAGCCGCAAGGTATTCACCGATTACTTAGACGACGTCAGTAAAGTGTATGCCGACACGCGCGACATCCAATCGCTGCGCGGTGACTTAGCGGCAGCCCTGGCCGACCGCTCGGGGGAGGCCCGTATCGGTGAACCCGGCCGCCAACGCGGTAACGGTAAAGACAACGATATGTACTTGTTTCTGAGCTTCGGCCTGCAATATTACTTTGGCGAAATCCGCTGCCCAAACTATCGGTGAGAAAAAATTTAGCCTCCAACTGACTGGCGAAATGTTTTTACTTTCGCCTCGGCGATTGACTCTATTAAAGGCTTTTCGACAGTGCTTTTTAGCCTTTTCTGAGAAAATTGACCCTTTCAATCCTTCCTTGTCTTTTTCTCCCGTTCAATTTCTTGAGAAGAGGTTTAGTATAGGCGGACTTCTTTTTCCGCAATTGTAATCTATTCTCTTCCCGTCCCCGCGCCTGGTTTTGCACAAGCAAACCCATACTCATTCTATTTTTTAAATCGCGCCTTGATATGTTACAACGGGAAACACTACTTCAAGTGCTTAGCACGCTTTTCCTTTTTTCGACCGCCTTGTACGGACAAAACCGACCACAGTACATTTCGCTGCCTACCCTGCCTTATCGAGCACCGCTGAACGTCGCTCCGGGAAGCACAACACTGCAGGTTTGCGGTCTGGTTGCTGGTCAAACTTACCAGTTGATTGCTAATCCAGCTTTTGCCGGACAAGAAGCAAAGCTGGTGCTTCGCTCCATTACCCCGGGAGCGACTGTGCAAGCCCTGACAGGACGCCCAGAAGCTCTCCGCATTCGCGCTACCGGCAAATGTCTGGAGGTAGAAGTAGAGGCTGCCCCTTCCATGAGCTCAATAACCGATATACCCATGTATCTCTCCGTGGGTTGCTTGGATTGCCCCGAAACGGGTCAGTCTCGTCAAAAGTTAGTGGAGCACCTAGCCGAAAGTGCAGCGGCCAACTTAGTCACGACGGAAGGCAACAGCGCCAAACAGCTGGTCACGGATATCCTCATTGGCGGCGACTGTTTCGATGTGAAAAACATCAAAAACAGCGGAGAAAGTCGCTCGCGCGGTACGTTCTCGCAGGGGCAAAGCACCATCAACATCAGTCACGGTGTTGTTTTGTGTACGGGCCCCACCAGTATCCTGCCCGGGCCAAATAACTTGCCTAATGCCAACAGCGGCTTTGGTGTAGATTCTCCCAATGACCCCGACATTGCCCAGCTGACCTCGGGCAATCAATATGATGTAAGCGTGCTCGAGTTCGACTTCAGGCCTACCACAGATATGGTGCAGTTTGACTTTGTATTTGGCTCGGAGGAGTATTGCGAATACGTCAACAGCCAGTATAACGATGCGTTCGGGTTCTTTATCAGCGGCCCCGGAATAACCGGTACGCTCAACTTAGCGGTTCTGCCAGGTACTAATACCCCAGTCACCGTCAACAACGTCAACCATTTAAAAAATCAGGCTTATTATCGCAACAACAACAATCTCGGCATTTGCACTAACCAACCCGTGGTAAGTTTGAGCGATATTCAGCTGGACGGATTTACTACCGTCTTGACGGCGGTAGCGAATCTTATTCCATGTTCTACTTACCACATCAAACTGATTATAGCCGATATTGCCGATGCTAACTTTGCTTCGGCGGTCTTTTTGCGGGCCAATTCTTTTAGCGCCGGTGGTCGCGTGCTTGCCGAGGCTGTTTATCCTTCGCCG
>JBEQAD010000329.1:0-3220 GCA_041640515.1 Saprospiraceae bacterium
GAGGAGGGTTTTGCGCGGGGGGTCGTCGAAGGTTGTAAGGATGTTGTTATGGCCGAGGACAAAGATTTCGGGGGCGTGTTCGTGGCGCAGCGGGAAGACGAGGAGGCTTTCTCCTGGTTTGAGGCGTTTAGCGAGCAGTTGGTGGAGGGCAGTTTGAAGTTGGAGCAGATAGCGCTTTTCCAGTTGAGCGGCTACGAAGACCGACTTTTGAACGCGGGCACAGCCGAAGCGCTGGAGCACCTTAGCGGTCTGGGTCCTCAGGCGGTCGTCTTCGATATCGTAAGTAATCACGTAGTGCATCCAAGAGAAGAGGGATTTGTGCGTGGGTCCACAAAAGTAGGATATAGATGGCAGCCAGGACGATAAGGCTCAGCCCTATGATGCCCAGGGCTTCTGGCCAGGTAGGCAGGGTGAAGGGGTCGTTGTCGGGTGGGGGTGGCATCTGGACGACGATCACGGTAGGGGCCTGAGCGCCTGCGGCAGGTCGTTGTTTTCTTTTAGTGGGGCCTACGAGTGCGGTGCGTTCGAGGCTGTCCAGGGGTTGGGGGTGCTGCTCGTGGCGGGCTGTGGGCACCCGGAGGGTGTCGCCGTTGGGCTGTGCGTAGAGCCAGTATCGGACGCCGCCGTGGCCGCTGCAGGCGCCTACACTGGTGGCCTTGCTTGGGGTGTCGTCCATACATAGGCACCCTACGCGCGCTGCTCCTGGCGGCGCGCTAAAGCGCCGAGCGCCTCGCTCGCGCTGGCGGCGGTTGACTGGCGTTTCGCCCGGTTGTTCGCTGGTGCGAAAGTACTCCTCCGCCGGGCGGGGCTCCTCGGCTTCGGTGTTTGAGTTTTGAGAAAAGCAAGCCGTGGGATAAAGTGCAATAGCCAATAGCCAAGACTTGAGCCCTCTGCTGCCCATGGGAAACCGTCTGCCATAGGGGAAAGCCCATAAGCTCTGCCGTCTTTTTGGCAATATGTGCATAACGAATGAGATGGTTTGGTGCAGCGCGGGAGAGCGGAGGGCAGATTAGTCGTTGCTGATGCGTTTTTTCAAAAACTGTGCCTCTAAATCTATCTGGACTTTTCGGCGCACTTGCCGGCCGTCGTAAGGCGTGCTTTCGTCCAAGTAGCGCAGCATGTGTTCTATGGCGATGTCTTTGCCCGAAGGGGAGAGCCAGAGCCCTTCCAGCGGGTCGGCGCGTTGCTCAAAGGCTTCGGCGCCCACCCAACCGCCGAGCACAATATGCAAGGCTACGGCATCGGCCCATGGGCGGTAGGGCTCTATGGCATCGAAAACAAGGGTTGGCGCAGCGCCATAGCGGTCGGCATGCAAGACCCCCAGATAGGGGTCGAGTCCGGCCTTTAGCAGGGCTAAATGCACGCTGGTGTAGAGCATGCCATACAGGTAATTGAGCAGAGCATTGAACGGGTCGTGAGCAGGCCTTTTCTGACGCCCCTGAAAGGCGATATCGGAGAGGTCATCGTATTCGAAGTGCTCAAAAGCGCCGCTCAGAAGGCTAGCGACCTGTTGGAAATATATCCGGGAGGCAGTGCCTTCTTGGCCGCGCAGCCGGGCTACCACGGTGTCTAAATCGTCCTCGTCGGCAATGGGTTTGCCTAAGGTGCGCTGCAAGGCGGCCAGCATCCGGTCGGCTACTGCCATACGGCTTGCTCCGTCGGCCTCGAAGCCGCGTTGAGCGGCCCACATCTTCAGCAGCTCGCGCTGACGGGCCACCTTTTGCGCTAAACACCCAGCGGCCCAGCCCAGGCCAGCGGCTGAGCGCGCGAAGGTGACCTGGTTTTTCCGCACAGCCGCAATGGTTGCAGGGCGACCACTGCTGAGCTGAGCCAGAGGGTAGTGCGTCTGCGCCTCAATGAGCAACACTGGAATGTCATTTTCTACGGCTAAAAGGGCGGCGTCGGTGGTCATACCCGTCCCTCGGGTTAGTAAAATAGCCTCTACGGTGCGCACCGGAAAGTTTCGCACAGCGCCGCTGCCGCGCATTCGAACGCAAAACATGCCGTTGCGCACCGAGAGAAAAGCACCGTAGGAGTCTAAATACAGTTGCATGATACACAAACAAACACGGCAAGAGGAACCTTCTTCTGAGGCGCTCCGAGGGCAGCAGAACGCTACGGGCCTGAAGAAGCAATGAAAATACGCATTGCGTATTGATAGCGGTCGCTCTGCACCACCAGCACATAAAAACCGGGAGGAACAGGGGCCAGGATAACTTCCCACAGCGACGTGCTTTCCTCGGGTAGGTACGACAGCTGCCTTATCAGGGCGCCTTGCCCATCGTAGAGCGCCAACTGCCAGCGGCCGCCCACGGGCTCAGGCCACTGTATCCAAAAACGCCCCGAGTTAGGGTTAGGATAGACCGCAACCGAGGGCAGAAGCGGAGAGGTGCCTACGCTAACCACGTCTATCAGCACGGGTGCTGAAACGGCTGTGCAGCCGTTAGCATCGCGCACCATCACCGTGTAAATGCCGTTGGGCAAGCCGACAAAAATGGGCGAGGGCTGAAAAGTCTGGCCATTCAGGCTATACTCCAGCGCGCCAGTGCCCCCCGTGGCCGTAGCCACGAGCGTGTCCTTTGTCGCCTCGGCAGATACCGACAGAGCGGGTGGGTCGGCAAGGGTTACCGTCAGGGAGAGGATATGGCCAGCTGCATCTTCTATAATGACCACATACTGCCCTGCCATCAATCCCTCGCGCGAGCAGCGGTTGTCGCTTAGCGGCTGACCATCGCAATAAAAAGGAGGTGCGCCTCCCAGTATTTCTATGGCAAAGGCACCGTCGGAGGCTCCAGCGCAAGTAGGCGGCCAGCGGGTCACCAGAGCGAGCGGCGGGCTGTAGGCAATGCCAAAAAGCACCGTGTCGGTACAGCCGTTGGCATCGGCTACCACGACAATATGGGAGCCAATAGGTAGGTTGAAAAAGGCGGTGTCCGACGTCCAAGAGGAACCATTCAGCGCGTACAAATAGGGCGGCGTGCCTCCAGTAGCGCTCAGAAAGGCGTGAGGCCCCACCACCCGCACCACCGCCTCTAACTGCGCCGGAGCCTCAATAAGCACCGTATCGCTCTGCACCACGTTGCCGGCAGCGTCGCGCACTTCAATCCAATACAGCCCGCTGCTCACCGCTTCCCAGAAGCTATCAGGCTGAAACGGCCCCTGATTTAAGGCATATGCATACGGCGGAACACCTCCTACCACGCTGACTACCAGACGCACC
>JBEQAD010000330.1:0-3199 GCA_041640515.1 Saprospiraceae bacterium
GTCGCTGTCCGGGCAACCATTGAAGGGGCCGCTGGCGTTAGGGCATGGGTCTTTGTCGTCCGGGATGCCATCTCCGTCGCTATCGCGCACCGGCGGACAACCGTTGTTGGCCGGGCTACCTGGCTCATTAGGACAGAGGTCGTCTTTATCGGGTACGCCGTCGCCATCGCGGTCGGGACAACCGTGCGCGGTTCCTGGCTGGTCAGGACAGAGGTCGTCTTTGTCGGGTACGCCGTCGCCATCGCGGTCGGGGCAACCGCGTAGGGTGCCGGCGATGGTTGGGCAGTCGTCATCCTTGTCAGCAAAGCCGTCGCCATCGCGGTCGGGGCAGCCTTTCGCAGTAGCGGAACCGGCCTGGGTGGGGCAATCATCTTCTTTGTCAGGCACGCCGTCGCGATCGTAGTCAGGACAGCCGCGAGCTGCTGCTGGACCCGGCTGATCGGGGCACTGGTCGGCCACGTCGGGTACGCCGTCATTGTCGCGGTCAGGTTGTGGCCTGTTGGGTGACTCATGCAGTAAGTAAACAAAGCCTAACCCGATTTGGGCGTTGTCGCGTGCGTCTATCGTAGCCTTGCGATATTCGGCTTGTGCGTTGACAAAGGCATATTTCGTCAAGCGAAAGTTAGCACCTACGCCAAATGGGATTTGCAGGTGGCCGTTTTTAAAATCTTCCATAAAGAAGCCACCGCCGGCAAATAGATAGGGAGAAACGCGAGCATCTTCACTAATTTTGCCTATTTGGGCGATCAGATCAATGCTACTGATGACGCTACGGTCTGTCGCTGCCGGGCTTTCACTTCGATTAGGCAGCTTGGCTAAGCCCATCTTGAGGGGAAGTCCTACGTTCAGAAAAGGCGCGACATTGCGAATGTAGCCGACTTCGAAACCTTCGCCCACTGCCAAATCGGTGCCGTTGGCCAGGCCAAAATCCATGAAGTTCAGCTTTGCGTACACGGCGTTGGGATAGTCCCGGTTTTGGGCCGTGGTGGGTGTAGTGTGCAGCAGCACACACAACAGGAGCGGGAGTAAAAGGGAAAACTTTTTCATCGTAAAAGGATTTTTTGGAGGCGGTTAGGCAAAAAGGATACCAACTACCCCCATACAGGTAAGCTCTTACGCCCTGGCTGTGAAGCTTCGTCAGTTGTGCGACGAAATTAGGACTTCCGGTAGTCTTACATAAGGGAAAGGCCAGCCATTACTGGGTGGCGGCGCTCGTCCTACAAGAGAAGGCGCCCAAACCACAGCACCCAGCCAATCGCCAGCAGCCCAGTAGCGATGACCACGCCACGCATGGCCAAATCCCAACGCCGGCGCCGGTAGATGTTCATGGGAATGAGGTTGAGTGTCAGGGCTACCAGGCTGAGCGTTCGCTCGCGAAAAGTGGCTGAGAAACCCTCACCGCTGGCAGCACCGGCTATTTCAAGCAAGCCGAACAGATTGTAGAGCAGCAAAAAACCAAAGAGAGGCAACAAAAGAGCCACAAGGAGCCCTGCCCAGATTTCATTGCGATTGAACATAACTTCTATCCTTTTTATTAGGGCAGATGCCCCTTTTTCTACAACATCGAGGCAATAAAAGTTGAAAAGCGCCCCTGCTCTTCACACGATCATTTACCTCTCTCGCTCTCCTTTCTTACGTTCTTCCTGGAATCGGATAACGTCTTCCATGACTTCGATGAGCTTATCGGCACCGATGCGCTTCATGAGAATCTCGTGTTTGCGATCGAGAATGAAAATTTGCGGTGTGGACTGTACGTCGTACAGCTGCTTGTATCGGCTCTGAATGTACGGGTCGTACGTATTGATGAAGAGCGCTTCGTCGAAGCCTTTTTCCGCCGCGCTATCCCAGCAGGTCTTATGTACTTTTTCCGGGGTTTCGGCGTCATCTTTTCCGGTAACTACCGCGGTGCAAACATTGAATACCTTAATATTTCGGTCTTTGAACTTCTGGGCAAACTCTACCATGTGGGGCGCGGCTTTCTTGCAATGGCCACAGTCAGGCGCCCAGAAAAAGAGAACGGTATAGTCCGCGTCTACATCCCACAGCGATACTAAGCGATTGTAGCGGTCGCGCACAATGATGTTAGGTGCTGTTTTGCCGATAAGAATAGGTTCCAAACGCTGCGCGTTATCGCAGATCTTTTCCAGGTCTTCTTCCTTCACCCACGGAGTGCCTCCGTTGCAATAGTATTTTAAGGCCACATGTACGTAGCAGGCATCCATACCCACGATGTTAGATTTGGCGTAGGTATTCAAAAAGTGAATGAGGAAGTATTTGTACGTCTCTGGGCTATTCTTAACGCGTGCAATCACGGTATCTATAGCCACATTTATACTATCGGGATGCTGCGGGACAATCTTATTGACGAAATTATCTACTTTAGGATGCAATACCGGGCTGCGAAGCAGGCAAGGGTCGGCCAGATTGATATTGTCAAAATAGTGCGCCCGATACCAATAGTATTTTTTCAGTTGTACTTCTTTTGCATCAGTACCTTCGAATTCAGGAATTTCTGGCTCAAGGGAGCTTTTCACTATCCGAGCGCTTAGTGTTTTGGGATATTTCTGTATAAGGTCTTGTTGATATTTGCGCACTTGTTTGTCTATCTCAGCACTTTGCTGCACCAGGCGAGCAGAATCGGCAGGATTGTGTTTGACCTGTTCTAATTGTGTTTTCAGACTATCTACAACAGCACGTTGTTTGCTAAGGAAGGCTAAATACTCATAAAAGATGCGATTATCTTCGGAGCCCTTGATTTTCATTTTATTCACTGGATCTTTTGCATCGGTAGTTAGGGTAACTTGCTGATTATCTTCCGAAAGCAGAAACTGAATAAAAGTATTGTCCGGCTTAAGCACAAACAGATAGACACCACAGGGCAATAGCGTGTCTGCCTTAAAGACAAAATAGCCATCAGCGTCTACCTCAGCAGTATCTTTTACATAGGGCTTGTCGCCAAAGTAGAAGCCTAGCACCACCTCTTTCTCAGGATAGTTTTCTAATTTCAGGCGGATATGGTGCCCTTTCTTCTGGGCCATCAAGCCATCCGCTTTCAACAGGAGAAAAAACAACAAAGCAATACCAATGCGCAGCGCCATAATCGGTAAGGTTGTTTTTGATAACAATTAAGAATTGTGTTAAAGACTACGATTGAGCGATCAAGACAAGTTGTATTGTTTGATTTTTCGATAAAGGGTTC
>JBEQAD010000331.1:0-3198 GCA_041640515.1 Saprospiraceae bacterium
GGTTTTTTGCAGGACTATCGGCGAATGAATGTGGCCATGACCCGTGCACGCAAAATGCTCGTAGTACTGGGCGACTCAGCAACTATAGGTAACAACAAATTCTATCAGGCCTTTCTCGACTACTGCAGCCAACAGGGCGAATACCGGACGGCCTGGGAATGGATGCACTAAAGACCGCTTTGGCGACGAGCAGGGTATGACACCACTGACCATTCTGTACGAAGACGAAAATTACATTGTCATTGACAAGCCTGCCGATACGCTCGTGCACCGTACGGGCATTAGCGAAGACACTGCCTTTCTGCTTCAACAACTGCGTCGGCAGGTAAAACACCGGGTCTATCCGGTACATCGGTTGGATAGAGCCACTTCTGGAGCCATGATTTGGGCCAAAAACAGCCCAGCCGCTAGCCGCCTTGCTCTGCTTTTTAAAAATCACGAGGTCAAGAAGAGCTATCTTGCTATTGTGCGCGGTTGGACCGACGACTCTGGGCTGGTGGACTATCCGCTCTCCTCGATGGACGCACCTCAGGCTACTCCGCGGCCGGCCCGAACGGCTTATCAGACATGGGCGCGCAGCGAGATGCCCTGGGCTATTGGCAATCGCTACGCCACAGCTCGTTTTTCGTTAGTCACGGCGATACCTCAGACAGGTCGTTGGCATCAGATCCGGCGGCATTTCTCCCACCTTCGGCACCCCATTATCGGCGACAGGCGGCACGGCGATAACAAGCACAATAAGTTTTTTCGAGAGGAGTTAGGTATTAACCGCCTGTTGCTTCACGCCTGGCAGCTGTCTTTTGTGCATCCCTTCCTGAACGAAGAACTTTTGGTAGAGGCACCCTTAGATGCGGCCTTTCGTCAGGCTATTCAACAGTTAGCTTTAATGCCATCAGAAGGCGACTTACTGGGTAATAGAGCGCAACCAGGCCCAGCGAAGAACGACTTCTAAAAGCAGCAACATTCCGGCAACTATGAGAAACAGATGGAAGTAGTCCTGTGTTTGTCGGACAACAGTCACTTCCACGCGCGTTTTTTCCAGCCGGTCAATATCGTCATAGATATCGTTGAGCTCCTTCTCTGTCCAGGCGCGGTAAAATTTTCCTTTAGTCATTGCTGCCATTTCTTCCAACAGGGCAGTATCGAAGGATGTCTGATGCGGTGCGTACACATAAGTGCCGTCTGGGTTGCGCTGTACGGGTGACATGACGATTCCCGTGGTGCCAATACCAATGGCATAAATGCGTATGCCGAACAGGCGCGCCATCTCTGCAGCTAGGCTCGGCGAGATGTAGCCGGCATTGTTTTCGCCATCAGTGAGTAGCACGATGACTCTGCTCTTGGAAGGGCTGTTTTTAAGTCGGTGGATAGCTGTAGCTACTCCCATGCCGATAGCTGTTCCGTCTTCCAATCGGCCTACATCTATTTCCTCCTTTAAAAACGTTTGTATTAAGTCGTGGTCGGTGGTCAGGGGGCAGAGGGTGAACGCTTCGGCGGAGAAGATGACCAGGCCAATACGGTCGGTTGCGCGTTTTCGCACAAACCGGCTGGCTACTTGTCGGGCTACAGTTAGCCGGTCAGGCTCGAAGTCGCGGGTTAGCATGCTGGGTGACACATCCAGTGTCAATACGATGTCCACAGCCTCTGCCCGAATTTTTTGCTCTTGCCACTGCCGCTGAGGGCGGGCTAACGCCAGTACCAGTAAGCATAGGGCTGCTATAGTCAGCCATGGCAGCCAGGGCATCACGGCGGCGCGCCAAGTATTGCGGCTTTCCAGTGCGCTCAGTGCAGGCATCCACAACGATAAGACCGCTGGCTTGCCGCGCTTAAGCCAGCGATAAGCCAAGAAGAGCGGGACAATAAGCAAGAAGAGCCATTGCGGTTGGGCCAGTATCATGTTTAAGTAGAGGGTTCGGCCGAAGGAGAAGAGGACGTTCCGTTAGGTGTGGAGTGCAAGGCCATGGACGTTTGTTCCACCAGGCGTCGGGCTTCGCGCATGGCTTGTGCATGGTAATGGGCTGGCGGCGTTGCTTGTGCAAACTTCACTAAGTCGCACCACTGCAGCAACGCCTTTAAAGGGTCGTACAGAAGAGAGGGTACTGCTCTTTGGGCGCCCTGTAGCACCTCTTCCGTGCTGGACTCTAGCGCCGGGAAGCCGTACTGCCGTTCTAAGTATTCGCGTACAATCCTGGATAGCTCTGTGTAATAGGCTTTTAACGCCCCGCGCTCCCATAGTCGCTGGCTCTCCAAAGCAGCAAGTTGTTCGATGGCTAGGAGTTGAGGCGATTTAGTGCGCACCGTCTCGCGTATTTTTCGGCGATTTCGAGGTCTTTTTAGCAGCCAATAAACAACGATAGCCAGCACCAGTAACCCGACAACTATCCCCAATAACCAGGCCCATCGTTCGAGCCAGGAGGTCGGTGTCAGCCAAAGCGTCTTGATGTCGCGCCAGGACGCTGTCTCTTCCGCCATGGGGGGAGGGATGACATTTAGGCGAAGGGGCGCAGACCAGAGCGTATCGCCCGTGAGTAGGACGACAGGTAGTGGCGGTAAGGTGACATCACCCGCTTCTAAGAAGAGAAGTACAAAAGCCTGCCGCCAGCCTTGTTCTGTGCGCTCCCAAGGAGTTCGGGCGAGTATATTTTCCTTAGGCAAAATGCCATACCATGGTGATAAACTAGTAACTGCTGGATGCGTAGCTACTGGAGTTATCCGCAACTCTAACGAGAAGGCCTCTCCCATCTCCACGGCGCTGGAATCATACACAGCGATGATTTCTCCCAATGGTTGCGCCAGCCCTGTCAAGTGGAGCTGTAGACTTAGAGCCATTATCGAGAGTGTGGGGAAGACATATCGTTGAGCAACACGCCAGCGCATGACAAAGCAAAATTCAGGTAATTCCGGAAAAGAGTTCAGTGCGGTGTTTTTCGCACCAACATTAGGCCGTCGCGCAGGGGAAGTAACAGGTTTTCCACGCGATCATCGGCTTGCACATGGTTGTTAAAAGCAACCAGGGCTTGAGCTGTTTCATCCTCCGGTTCAAAGACGGTTTTACCGCTCCACAGGACATTGTCGGCTAATAGCCAACCTCCTGGGCGCAGTTTGGGGATAACCAATTCGTAATGTTTTAGGTAATCCATCTTTCCACCGTCTAAGAACGCCAGGTCGAAAGTCTCATTGAGTGCGGGAATAATCTCA
>JBEQAD010000332.1:0-3195 GCA_041640515.1 Saprospiraceae bacterium
GACGTTGTGCAAAATAAACGGTGTCGAGTGGTCGCCATAGCGGCCGCCATAGCGCCCCATACTCCATTCCACGAGCAGTAACGGAATGCCCATCAGTAGAAAGCAGATCAAGTACGGGATGATAAAGGCCCCGCCACCGTTCTGAATAGCCTGGGCAGGAAAACGCAAAAAGTTACCCAAACCCACTGCATTACCTGCCATAGCGAGTACCAGACCTACTCGGGAGCCCCAGTTTTCTTTACTCATAAGCGAAATCGTTTTGTTTTTTCTTGCCGTAACGAAGGTTTTCTCGGCGGGAAAGATAGGACAAGGATTAAGGGAAGAGAAAAATTAGTCCTTGATACCCTTCACAGCAACCGCCGAACCGAAGCCGAAGCGCTTAGCCGTCCGGCGTCGTCCAGTCCTGTCAGCAACACCAAGCCCGGCTTCTTACCAACTTCAAGACTGCCCAGCGTGTCATCGAAGCCCAGCGCCTGAGCGCCATTGAGAGTAGCCCAGCGGAGCAGGGCCTCAAAAGGCACATAGCGCTGATAGCGCGCAATGGTTTTCATTTCTTCCAGCACCGACAACTGCCAATTGGACGTAAGACTATCGGTGCCAATGGTCAAGCGGGCATTCGTTTCAAGGAAGTAGCGGTAGTTGGGCAGGCGGTTTTCAATGTACAGGTTGGCATTGGGACAAGTTGCCCAAAAAACGTTAGCGCTCCACGCCTGGGCAGCGCGGATGTCGGCGGCGGTCGTCAGCGTGTTGTGCACGAATAGCGTGCGCTGTTCAGGGTCCAAGTGCTGTAAGGCGAAATAAATAGAGGGCTGACCTGTAGGCTGAAAGGCACTGAGATCGATGCCGAAGCGTCTGTAGAAATCAAAAAAGCCTCCTTTACCGTGAAGAAAGAGCTCGTTCTCGTCGGGCGTTTCTTGATTGTGGATACTAACCGTAACTCGCCTGCCTGCGTTGGCTTGGGCAATTTTTTGAAAGAGTGTAGGGCTGACGCTGTACGGCGCATGTGGGACAAGGGCCTTATCGTGTCCGTCTGCAGAGGGAGCAGCCTCATACACCGGTAGCCAGTCACTCATGGCCTTGTCAGCGCCAGCATCTTGCAAAAAGTCGAACAGCTCTACGAACGTGTAGTAGCGCAGCAGTCCTCGGGCTTTGGCTACGAAGGTGTCTGTCGTGTTGGAGATATCGCCCACCGCTACGATGCCGCCGTCGAGCATCTCTTGCTGAGCGCGCTCGATGGCCTCGGCAATCAACTCCGCAGGGAAGTTGCGCCTGGTAACTACGTCGGTGATGAAAGGAATGAGGCCAGTGCCAGTATCCACCATTCCTCTCATGTGCGAGAGTTCCAGGTGACAATGGGTGTTGATGAAACCCGGCACTAATACTCCTTTATGGTACTCCAACGAGGCAGGGTCGTGCTCGCTGCGGCGCTCTACAGCGCAGATAGTACCATCTGCAGCAACAATGACGACAGCGTCGTCTAAGGGTGCCGAGCTAACAGGGTAGATGCGGTCGGCAGTGATCTTGCGAAACATACTGGACGTAAAGGAGCAACTCGATGGTCTTAGGAAAGAGCTAGCTATTTTTCTTCGTGCGGCAGGTCACTCGACCGCCGTTCTAAAGGCGGCGCCGGCGGCACTTTCCGCGGTGCTGCCGCCTCTATGTAGGAGAAGAGGCCGCCCCCTGGGCTGGGCCCCGGTGTCGGAGCGGCAGGGGTGCGCGAAGAGATATTGCCGCGGAAATTGACCAACTGGCGCAACAAGTCATACCAGAATTTGGCGCCAAGGGAAACGGCCAGCGCCGTAGTTAGCCAACCTATCAGCTTAAGAATCCACCAATTCATCCGCTCCTCCTCAGTAGGCCATTTTACGTTCCCCCATCCAATGCCCAGTGGTGAGCGCAAGGCAGCGATATTATTAGCAATAAGCGAGTCCATGTAAGCGCGCGCTGCAGCGTAGTCGGGTGCCCGCACTATGCTATCTACCTCCCGCGGAGCAGGCTGCGTCTGTACATATTGAGTGGCTGCGTCCGCCAAAAAGTCCCGAGCAGCTGCATTGGTGCTCAACGTCGAGTAAATGCTGATAACATCCACATTAAAGACGATAGCAATAACGAAGCCAATGAAAATGAGCCAGCTCCGAATGTTGTTAACGTACCACTCCGAAGCACGTTCCCACACTTCGCTGTACCACTCCTCCACTTTTTGGCGGAAGCGTTCTATATCGCCTTGGGCTTCCTGGTATAAGAACATAAGCACCTCTCGCAAGCGGCCTTCAGGCAGTTTTTTTAGTGCTTCCTCGATGTTCTGTCCGGAGTAAATATTGGCCAGGTCTAAAAGAATACCTGAAAACGTACCTGGACGAATATTCGAGGGTGGCAGCGTTTTGGGTCTCAGAAAGCGCAAAAACGAGGCCTTTTCTCCCATCTGCTGATAGTAAGGATGCTGGGTAAATTCGCTGGCTAAGGTGTCACCCAGCATGCTTCTGAGCACGTTGACAAGGTTCTTACCGCGCAAGGTCAACAGGCCCGAGATTACCTCCATGATTGTCGTCGCCAATAGGCTAAACAACAGGAGGACGAAGACAATGCCGATAACAATAGAAAGCAGGCTGAGCATAGTGATTCGAGTGTTTTCGGAATGTTGTACGCAGCAAACTTACGCGGCTACTCCAGCATTGTTCTTTTACTCGCCTAATATTTTTGATAGCAGCGCTTGGTTCAAACGTTCAGCAGCGCTCGAAAACCTCGGTTACTGTAGTAGGACTGCGCACCATTATGGTAGATAAACACCCTGCCATACCGGAAATCGCCAAAAAGTGCTCCGCCTTTACTTCGCACATCCTTAGGAGTTTTTATCCAACTGGATGTCTTTGTGTCGAACGGCCCTACCTCTTGTAGCATTCGGTATTGCTCCTCGGTCAGGAGGTCAACACCCATAGCCGCCGCCATATCCACGGCATTCGCAGCTGGAGGGTGGTCTTTACGCGCGATTTGAGCTTCGCGATCGTAGCAAAGGCTCCGACGACCAGCTGGGCTTTCTTTCGAACAATCACAAAACAGGTAGGTACCCGTTGCCGTGTCTTGTCCAATGACATCTGGCTCACCACCCGTCCGCTCCATCTCGCGCAACGACCACAGCTGGCGTGGGCTTGCCGCCAATCTGGCCTCCACCTCAGCCCACGAGATACCAATGTGGCG
>JBEQAD010000333.1:0-3157 GCA_041640515.1 Saprospiraceae bacterium
ACATGAGAGGACACCTGCTGTTTTGTTGGATGTTACTAACGTTGCCCTTAGCTCAGGGCCAAAAAACCGATACAGCCATTTACGACGTCGTAGAGCGCTTGCCTTACCCTTTGCTGGTGGGCTGTTTGCCCGAGCAGCACCCTGACTGGTCTGAAGACAGCTTGCGCCGCTGTGCCGAGCGTGGTTTATTAGCGTTGGTAAGCCGCAACATTCGCTACCCTGACGAGGCGCGTCAGGCCAACTTAGAGGGCACGGTGGTCGTGTCTTTTGTCGTCGAAACCGACGGACGCATCTCTCAAATTAAAATACTCAAAGACATTGGCGGCGGTTGTGGCGCTGAAGCGGCGCGTGTCTTGCAAGCGCTCGACGAAGCCGGGCTGCGTTGGAAGCCTGCTCAGAGTGGTGGTAAAACCGTGCGTATGCGGCAGGCATTGCCTTTGCGTTTTCGCCTCGAGGAGGCGCCGCCCTTTCACTTAAACGAACGCGGCGACTCCATCTACACCCTGCTCGACACCTTGCCCCGCTTCCGGGGCGCTGGCGAGGACTCTTTGATTGCCTTCATCTTGCGCGAACTGCGCTACCCACCTGCCTACCGCGATAGCTGCAAGGTTGGCGTCGTCGAAACGGCACTGCTGGTGCGCTCTAACGGCAGCATAGAAGTAGAAAACCAGTTAGACTTCAGCAACTTAGGCCTTGATTTTCAATGGGAGGCTATTCGCCTTGTCAACCGCACGGCTGGCCTGTGGACACCGGGCTTTTACCAAGGTCGCCCGGTTACTACCAACGTGCCTTTGCGCGTACTATTTAAATCTGACGCCGCCCAATGTCAGTCGGTCAACGACAGTTTCGACCGCGCTATGCTCTTGGCTGCCGATGCTGCGGACGAGGAAGACCTTAACGCTGCCTTGGACAAGTGGAATCAAGCCGTCCAACTACAGCCCAACAACACCGAGCTGCTCTACTACCGCGGCTCGGCTTTGCTCAATCTCAACCGCCGCGAGGAGGCTTGCCAAGATTTTGCACGCATTCGCCAGCTTATGGGCGTCACCTGGTTCGAGTCGCTTCGCCGCGTGGTGTGTGGTTGGTAACTGTCCGCCGCGGGTGCGCTTGCATTTTTAGCGCGGCATCTGGGTGCTTTAGCGCACTTTTGCCGAAATGAGACAAGAACAGGGACAATTAGTACGCACGCTTACGCTGCGAGCGGCTACGCTGCTCATCGTTAGCTCCGTCATCGGTTCGGGGGTTTACAAAAAAGTGGCTCCCATGTCTGACCAGCTGGGCACCCCGGAATGGGTGCTGTGGGCGTGGGTGTTGGCCGGTTTCATCAGCTTGTTTGGCGCGCTCAGCAATGCTGAAATCGCCGGCATGCTGGCCGACGCCGGTGGCGAATACGCCTACTTTCGCCATATCTATGGGCGTTTTATGGCTTTTCTATGGGGCTGGACGACCTTTGCCGTCATCAAAACGGCCGCTATTGCTGGGATTGCCTACGTCTTTTCTCAGTCGCTAAACGCCCTATTTCCCCTGCCTCGCCTACCTGAGAGCATAGAGCGTATCGAGCTATGGGGCCTCTTTCAGCCCTTTGCGAACAGCGGTGTTAAGGCGGCCACTATAGCGCTTATTCTTTTGTTGACCTTTCTCAACACGCGCGGCCTGCGCGGTGGCGCAGGGCTAAGCACCTGGATTTCGCGGCTGGTTCTCTTTAGCCTGCTCCTCTTGGTCGTGCTGGGGCTGGCCTGGGGAGGCGGTCAGTGGGCCAACCTCCAGACGCCTGCTACAGCTTTCGACGCTCGACCTTGGTGGGACTTTGCCTTCATCAAAGCGCTCTTTGCCGCTTTGCTGGCCGCTTTTTGGGCCTATGAGGGCTGGAACACCGTCGGCTTTTTAGGCGCCGAAATCCAAAACCCCAACCGCAACCTGCCTTTAGCCCTGTTTTCGGGCATGATGCTCATCATCGGCGTGTACGTGCTCGTCAATTTTACGTATTTATACGTATTGCCGATTGACCAGATTATTGCTGGCTTCAAGAACCAAAATGAAATTGCCGCCATAGCCGTTGTGCGCCATTTTGCCGGCCCGACGGGTGCCGCTGTGCTGTCGGTGGTCATTCTCATCACCACGCTGGGCTGCACCAATGCCACCATCCTGATGCCTCCGCGCGTGTACTATGCTATGGCGCGCGATGGCCTTTTCTTCTCCGCTGCCGCCCGCATTCATCCGCGCTACCACACGCCCAATGCTGCTCTGTGGATTCAAGGGCTTTGGGCATGCCTGTTGGTCTTGTCTGGCAGCTTCGACCAACTCACCGACATGCTCATTTTCGCGGCCTTTTTCTTCTATGGCGCCACGGCCTTTGGCGTGTTTGTGCTGCGCCGACGGCAGCCCGACACCCCGCGCCCTTATCGCGTGTGGGGCTACCCTGTAGTGCCGGCTTTGTTCGTGCTCTTCTGCGCTGCGCTGGTAGTTATTACCTGCTTTAGCCACCCTCGCGAGGCCGCCCTCGGCGTCGCACTCATGCTTACCGGCGTGCCGCTGTATTTTTACTGGACGCGCTCTTAGTGCCAGAGGCCGCGAGTCTGCGGCTTTGCCCAACCCAAACCGGGCGGCAGGACTGAAGTCGGAAACTGCATCCGGGCTTTGTTTCTCACGAACAACGCCGCCCCTTCCACGTGTAGCGGCGCACCACAAGGGCTGCCCAACCGACTATGGCCACGTACACTACATGGGCCAAAAGAGACGGCCAGAAATGGCGCAGGATATTTTTTTGGTGAAAAAAGCTGCTCACCTCGCGCAGCAAGGCATGGTCGGCGCCTGCTTTCGCACCCAGTTGAAACAAGGCCACTACGCCCAACAAGGGCTTCCAAAAGGCCAACAGGGCGTTGGCCAAAAGGGTCGTGTGAAGGGCCAGAACTAAAGCGAGGGTTCCTTGAAGGCGCCGATTAGGCCAGGCGGCGTTTTTGGTACCCCAACGCAAGCGTTGCGCCCAAAAGGCTCGAACGTCCGAACAAGGACGGGTGCGCACTGCAGCTGCAGCATTTTTCAAAAACAATACCTGCTGCAAGGGCATTTTAGCCAACAGGTACATGTCGTCGCCCGATGCTCGGTGTTCGCTACCTGCGTAGCCTCCCACAGCCTCAAAAGCAGCCTTGGGGTAGCA
>JBEQAD010000334.1:0-3156 GCA_041640515.1 Saprospiraceae bacterium
CAGCCAGATGCTTATCTGCTTAAAAAAGTGCAGCAGCAAAGCAGGTTTAAGGAAGACGGGAAAGAGGAAACCAAACACAGCGCCGTAAAAATGGGCTAAGTGGTCAATACCATCGCCGCCCCGTTTAGCCGCATAGGAGGAATACCAAAGGTAGAAAATGCCGAACAACACCCCCGGTATAGGGATAGGAATAAACATTAGGTAGAGGCTGAGCGTGGGCATGAGTAAAATGGCGGCAAAGAGTACTGCCGAAGTGGCTCCCGAGGCGCCAATGCTGGCGAAATAAGGCGTGCGGCGGTAGCGGAAATGAGTGGCCAGCGAAGCAGCAATGATAGCCGATAGGTAAAAGATCAAGTACAAAAGAGGCCCCGCTTGGCCAAAGAGCCCACTAAACCAGGGCTCTACTACCCCGCCGAAGAAGTACAGCGTAATCATGTTGAACAGCAGGTGGACGTAGTCGGCATGTAAAAAGCCGCCCGTGAGCAAGCGGTAATACTCGCCGCGCTGCGCCTCAGCATAGGGCCAGTGCTTACAGCGGGCGAAGAATTCGGGTTGGTTAAACGCCCATATGGACGCGGCCACAGTAGCGCCAATAATCAGGTAGGTGATGGTCATTATTCGTTGTGATAAGGTTCGTTGCGCAGGATAGTCATAGCGCGGTACAGCTGCTCCAATAGGAAGAGCCGCGCCATTTGATGCGAAAAGGTGAGGCGACTGAGCGACAGTTGAGCGTTGGCGCGGCCATAGAGGTCGGAGGAAAAGCCGTAGGCTCCACCGATGAGGAAAATAAGGCGGCGGGCTGGTGCGTGCAGGCGCTGCTCCAGCCATTGGGCCAGCGCTGGGGAGCTAAGCATGAGCCCTCGCTCGTCCAGAAGGACCAAATAGTCGTCGGCCCGTAGCCGCTCCAGAGCGATTTGGCCTTCTTGCTGTTTGATTTGCTGAGGGTCGGAGGTTTTGCTTTTAGGCGTTGGCAGACTTACCCAGGCAAAGGGTAAGTAATGGCTCAAGCGCTTTTCGTATACGCTGATGCCCGTTTGCAGATAGGCTTCGGTGGTTTTTCCGATGGCCCACACCTCCACTCTCATACGTTGGACAAGTTAGGGATGACAAAGGTGGGGCGGCTGCCCTTAGGGAAGGATTCAGCCAATTCCTCGGGCAGGTAAAGCCGCTCGGCAAAGCGGTCAATAAGCGCCTGGGCGATTTGCGCAGCCAGTGTCGCCTGGCCCTTTTTCACTAAGGCGGCCAGGTATTCGCGGACGTGATCGGCGGCTTGTTTGCCGAAGTGTTCGTCCAGGTAGCGGCTTAGAGCATCTACGTAGGTGTCGCGCACGAAATCGGTCCACTGAGGCAGAAGCAGGTGTTCGTAGTGCTGCAAGGCGTCAAGGTCGGCATTTTCGCGCATGAGAGCAGCTAAGGCGCCGAGGTCACCCTCGTAGGCGAGGAGCATGGCCATCTTATCGCGAGCCTTTTGGGCGCGCAATTGGGCCAGCAAGCGTTCGCGCTCGGCGGGCCATTGGTCAGCGCTGGTTTGGCGCAAGCGCTCCAGGGTGTGGGCATCGCCCTGGCGTTGGAAGCGGCGGCGCAGCAGCGCTATCTGGGTGGCAGTATCTTCGGCAGCTGTAGCCGCTTCGAGCAGCAAGTTTTCCAGCACGACCTGTCGTCCATAAGGCAAGCGTTCCTGTTTCCACAGGGCCATGCCTGCCGGTAAAACAGCTGCGGCGTAGCCCAGTTGGACAAGCGTCTCCAACACCGCGACCACGCGGTCGGGTTCATCAAAGTGGGCCTCGAGTACACGGCTGAGCAGGTCATACTGTCTGCGCTCGGCCAGCGCAGCGCCAAACAGGAGCAGCACTGGCGTAGCGATGGGGTAGGTGGCTTGGTCGAACAGCTGGCGGATGCGCTGGTAATAGTTCTCGTCGCGGGCAGCCTGCGCCAAAAAGCGCAGCGTATCTATCACAAGCGCCCGCGGATAGGGCGCCTGATAGAAGAGGTCAGTGAGAAAGAGCTGGACTCGTTCGCGCTGTTCAGGCGGCAGCAGCCCGCTGTGGGTGAGGTAGTGCAAAGCGCGCTGGCAGTAGCCCAATAGCCAGTCTTGCTGCGGAGGCTCCGCCAGGGCGGTGCGCTCCGCCAGGGAGCGCAGCACAGCGAGGCTTACGTGAAAGGCAGCCAGGGTGTTGTCGGAGTTGATTTGGGTCATGAGCGTGTCCAAGGCCAGGCGAGCGCGCCGCACTTCAGCAGGTTTTAGAGCAATAGCCCTGTTTCCGCCGGGCAGGGCTGCCCGCAGCACGGCAGTGTAGTGCTCCTCCGCATTGGCTACCTTACCAGCAAAGTGGGCTTTCAGCGCTAAGGCGAAGGTGTTGTCGCGCTCAGCATAGTGGCGTACGAATTCGGCTATCTCACTTGCTGCCGCGTTGGCCAGGATATTGTCCACCGTAAGCCGCCGGGCGCGCGCTTCTTCGGCGTTCTGAATTTGTGTTTGGCGTTCTTGTGCTTTTTGATTTAAGTATTGCCTGATTTTGAGCAGCGCCGCAGCGATGTGGGGGCACATGAGGCGACGGCCTTCCTCCCAGCACTCACAGGCGAATGCCTTGATTTTCCCCGGCGTAATGATGACCTCAGCCTCTACCTGGCGGTCGCCGTCAGCCACCACAGCCACCCAAAAATGACGCTCTACTTCTTGCAGCTGCTGTACTGCCCGGGCGCGCAATAACGCTTCCGCCGCCTCTCGAGTGGCAGCGGCAATGTGGTATTCAAAATCTTTGAGCCAAAGTTTTTGCACAGCGGCGTCTCCTGCAGGTGTTGTCGGGGAAAATTGTCACTAACAAAAAGCAAATATACGCATATGCAAAATTTAGGCAAGCGCTTGCCCTGCTCTTGGGCTTGACAAGGCTTATGAACGACACCTGAGCGCCATTGACGGCTCGTTTTTCTCCTCAAAAAACAAAACGAGCCGCTCAGGGGAAGAGCGGCTCGTCGAGGTAGTGGACCTGGCGGGGGTCGAACCCGCGTCCGGACAAAGCGTCGCATCGCTTTCTACATGCTTAGCTCCCGATTAGTTTTTTCGAGCGCGGGGTAGGTTCAGGGGCCGACCAGTCCGCGCCTTAGCCGTTGAAGTGTCTCCGAGTGGTAACGGCGTTCCGCCGGATAGTCCCAGGG
>JBEQAD010000335.1:0-3149 GCA_041640515.1 Saprospiraceae bacterium
CCCCAAATGGCGGCGCAAGAAGGAAAGGATAGTCTCCCCATCTCGCATTTCGCAGGGTTTATGGTTGATGTAAGCAAACTTTCCAGCACCCATAGTTTGAGCAGACGTTTGTAAAGGTTCAGGTCGGTGGCAATGTTAGGGAATGTCAGCCTATTCACGAAGAGAAAAACGGTCGCAATTCGTCTTCAAAGTACAAAAGAGCATTTTTTACTGGCAACGGCAGTCCTCCACCCAGAGCGCATAGTGAGCCCAGTTCGAGGGTTTCTATCAAATCATCGAAGAGGGGCCGGTCAATGCGATAGTGCTGTGTGCGCGCCTTGTGAAGCAACTCCTTTCCGCGTGTAGAGCCAAGCCGACAAGGGAAACATTTACCACAGCTTTCGTGGGCGGTAAATTCAAAAAGGTGCTCTAGGTACTCAATCATGGGAAACTCCTCAGGTATGCATACTATTGAAGCGTGTCCAAGCAAAAAGCCATGCTTGGCGAAGGACTCGAAATCCACCGTTAAGTCAGGTATCTTGTGCACTGGTACTATACCACCCAATGGTCCACCTATGTGCATGGCTTTGACCGGCCGCTTGAAACCTCCGCCTAATTCATACACAACCGTAGAAAGCGGTGTACCCATGTCCACCTCACACAGACCTGGCTGCTGGAAATGGCCATCTAAGCATACCAGCTTGGTGCCTGCGGAGCGTCCACATCCCAATGCTGCAAAGGCTTCTCCTCCCTGTTGCAGGATAAACGGCACGCAAGCCAAGGTCTCCACGTTATTTACTACCGTAGGGCGGTTAAATAAGCCCTGCTGGGTAGGATACGGCGGCCGAACGCGCACTTCTGGCCGCTGGCCTTCAATGGACGACAGCAGCGCCGTCTCCTCGCCGCAGATGTAGGCACCCTGCGCTTCAATGACTTTGAAATCGAAAGAAAAACCCGAGCGGCAGATGTTTTCGCCTACATAGCCAGCCTGCCGAATGGTCTCGATGGCCGCCCGCATGGCGCGAATAGATTCTGGGTATTCACCGCGGATATACAACACACCACGCTGTGCGCCAATAATGTAGCCTGCAATAAGCATGCCCAACAGCAAGCTGTGCGGGCGCTCCTCCATGATGTAGCGATCGGAATACGCACCTGGGTCGCCCTCGTCGGCGTTGCACACGATGAACTTGAGGTCGCCGGGCGTGTTTTTGCAGGCCTCCCACTTGAATGCCGTCGGAAAACCTGCGCCACCACGCCCACGCAAGCCGGAGGCTTTGATTTCAGCCAGCAACTCATCGGGCGATTTTCGGAGACTGACCTCCAGCAAGCGGTAGTATTCCTTTATGCCCGGAAAAGGTGCTGTCAGCACCGGTGTACCGCTCACGCGCACGTCGTAATGGTCAGCTCTTGGTTGGCGGCCTTCGCGAATGGCAGCTATCTCGTCAGCGGCAGTTCCTGAATAATTGTTACCCGCGTAATGAAAGGCATTATTTTCATAGCACCTACCTAGGCAACACATAACGCCTATTTCTTCTGGCGAAAAATGCGCCTGCAAGCGCTCCATCAATACAGGTTGCGTGCCCGCCGTCAGGCAAGCACTGCCATTGCAGAGATACACCTTCTTACCGCGGTTCTCTGGGCGCATAAAGTCATAAAAAGTCACGCTCCCATACACATTCGCATCGCCTATAAGGTATTCTTCCGCTAAACGCTTCATCTCTTCTGGCGGCACAGTGCCCTCGTGCTCATCAGCCAGTCGGCCTAAGGCTTCGAACAGGTTATCATCCAACCCTTTCCGGCCCGACAGATATCCAAGATTCTTAGACATAACAAAAAAGTAGTTTTGAATTCGCAAACAGATACCTTACGGGAGTATCGCATATCTCACCGGGTGTACAAATGTCGAGAAAAGGTTGCACTTCTGAGACAAAAAGCTATGCGATCAGGAGCAACCTAAAATTTTTAATCTGCTCGGTAAAGCCGTTGCAACTCCGAAGACCTCAGCTGTATACGAGGAGGAACACCATACCCCTAACAAAGAGGTTGGCCACTCCTGATTAGCCCTCTGGAATCCAAACTAAGTTAGGCGAAGGTAAGTTGCGACCCAGTAGACTACTTACTGTGTGCGAGCGATAGCCAAGGGCGGTCAGCCACCCGGCGATGGACTCGCGTTGTTCGGCGTTGTCCTCTATAATCAGTACGGGTTTATCGCGCCGAATAACCTGCTCTCCACCGCGCAGAACATCCAACTCGCAGCCTTCTACATCTACTTTAATCAGGTCAATTGGGCGCTCCCTGACGAAAGGCTGATCGTCCAATCGTTCCACACGCGCAGGCACATCTCGAAAACCCTCTGCAAAAGGGAGCGCCCGCTCGGTTGCAGAAGCCCAGCCAGATAGGGGGACTCCATTACATATAGGTATTCGCAGCACCAAGTGCTCAGGCTGTGCCGATAGACCGTAAGAGAACACATGTATATTAGCCCGGCGCAGGTGCCAGAGATCGTAATCCTCTTGAGTGTTGGCCTCAAATGCGTACACGTGCTCAAAAAGATGAGCCATACGATAGGCATAGTAACCGTGATTGGCTCCCACGTCCACGGCGGTGCGAAACCTCGTGCACAGATGCTTCAAATAACGCAGCTCAGGCTCTGCCGCCCGGCTGTAGCCGTGCACAAGAAGTCGCAACGGCAACCGCCAACGCGGCGGAAACAAGCCACGGCTGTAGCGCAGAAAGCGATCAGTCCAGGTGTAAAGAGATGCCATACAGCAAAGGCGCGTAAATAGTAAAGAGTAGCGACAAGATGTTAAAAATAGCCCCGAAGCTAGGCGGTTTCACTCGTCATTAGAAGTCTCAAAAAAATATATGTTTTTGCCAGCAAAGTTTTCTTTTTTCAATGCCTCCTCAAGCTAACTTTGCGCCTGGCCTTACCAGGCAAAGGCTCGGGTGTGGGCGTAGGGTTGCAGATTTTTTCTGGAAATTTTCTTTCCTTTTTTAAAAAGGGAGCCGTAACGCTGGCGCCGTATCCTGTACTTTAGGCTCTTTACCCTTTGGTAGAGCGGATTTTCTCCGTGTCATTCTCACTGGGTAATAGCACAAAGTAATCGGAACATGGCCTACAGCAACATTTTAGAGACCATCGGAAAAACCCCATTAGTTCGCCTAAA
>JBEQAD010000336.1:0-3129 GCA_041640515.1 Saprospiraceae bacterium
GATAGTACACCTTCGCCACGTGGCGCTGACGAGCCACTTCCAACACGTTGAGCAAGGACGTCATGTTGGTGTTCCAGGCCCAGAGCGGGTCGCTTTCGCCCTTGGCGCGCAGGATGGCTGCCAAGTGGTAAATTTGAGTGATGTGTTGCTGGCGCACCAGTTCGTCCAACGCGGCGCCATGGCAGACGTCGAGGAGGGCAAAAGGGCCAGTGTCGTGTTCAGGCATCCGAATGTCGGTGGCCAGGACGCGGTCAATTCCATACACTTCGCGCAGTGCTTCGGTCAGTACAGAGCCTATTTGGCCATTCGCACCAATGACGAGGATGTTGTCTTGTTTCATGTGTTCGCGGTTGGGCTGCTGTTTTATGGGCGAAAAGTAGAGCGAGTGCCTGGAAGCGGTATAACATTGCTCCGTCAAATTGTCTGCCGTGGGACAGGAGGCTTTTTTTAGCAAACGCTCAAAAACAGAAGCCACCTACGGACTTGTCTTTTATCTCACTCATTATGAGGAAAATATTTGTCTTTCCTTTGTTCGCTCTTTTCTCTTTGTCGGCTGCAACAGCCCAACCCCTTCTGAACCCTGACGAAGCCATCAACTTGGCTTTAAACCAAAATCTGTTCTTGCGCTTAGTGCAGGCAGAGGCAGACATAGCCCGACAAAACAATACACCCGCCCATGCAGGGCTGTTACCAGTAGTCAACCTGGCAGTCAACGAGACCTTTACGCTAAGCGCCTTTCAGCAGCGCCTGGCTAATGGTAACGAGTTCAATGAGCTAGGCGCTCCGTTCAACAACATCAACGGCTCGGTACAGCTCAGCTGGGTCGTCTTCGAAGGAGGGCGGGCGCGCTGGGCTAAGGACCGCCTACAGGCCCTCGACGAGCAGGCCCGTTTCAACTTGCAGGCAGCCGTTCTGCAAATTACGGCGCAGGTGTTGGTTGCTTACTACGACGTAGTGTACAGCCGCTTGCAGGAGCGAGCTCTTGCCGAACTCATCGCCCTCAATGAGGAACGGCTACGCATCGCCGAAGGACGCGTAGCCGCGGGCGTGGCAGCTCAGACAGATGTCCTCCAGGCGAGGGTTGACCTCAACCAACTGCGCGCCAACCTGCTACAACAAGAAGCCACCACCGCTATGGCCAAGGGCATGCTTAACCAGCTCTTGGCACGCCCTGCGCAGACACCGTTCGACGTGCCGCTGTTCATGGACGTCCTCTATGAGCCCGACCGCGAGCGACTGCTGGCTCGCGCCCAGACCGAAAGCCCACTGTTGTTGGCTCTGCAAAAGGCTGCCGAAGCTGCAGCCCGCACTGTAGACGAGGCTAATGCCCTCCGCGGCCCGCGCATCACGGCTAACGGCCAGTTTGTCGCCTTGCGCACCGACAACGGCGCCGGCTTTATCCGAAACAACAACCAGGCGGGCTTTGCCGTAGGAGCTTCCTTCGTCTTGCCGCTTTACACAGGCGGCAACCTAAAGCGCCAGGTCGAAGTCGCCCGTATCGCCGCCGAACAGGCCTCCCTGCGCCTCGACGCTCAGCGCTTAGACATAGAAACTGCTATTGAAAATCAGATCGCCCTCTTCCGCGCTCAAAAGCAGATGCTCGACTTAGAACGCCTCAACGAGCAGGCCGCCAACGAAAGCCTACGCATTAGTTTGGAGCGTTTTCGCTTAGGACAAAGCAGTGCGCTGGAAGTGCAGGCTGCCCAGAGCGTGTTGGAACAGACACGCTTTCGTCAAAACCTCGCCCTTTACAACTTAAAGCGCACCGAAATCCAGCTGCGGTTGCTCGCAGCGGACTTCTAAGCAAACTCCCAAACGCCAAGCGTGTGCGCACAACTCAGAGTGGTTTCTTGTCAAAAAGCAGTGATTAAACCTACCTGCCGCTTGACCGTCTTACACAGCAAAACCTGCGCGACCAGTGCCAACACCGAGCAAACCAGCCTCTGATGAGCACATATTGCAGCTCCTGCGCTCGGAGGTGACTTTTGAGCGGGGGTTCCGCCTGCTTGTACAGACGTATCAAGAACGGCTCTACTGGCATATTCGACGACTCGTGCTGGTACATACAGATGCAGACGATGTGTTGCAGAATACTTTTATCAAGGTTTACCGCGGTATCGGACAGTTTGAGGGTAAGTCGAAACTTTATACCTGGCTATACCGCATCGCCACCAACGAGGCGCTGTCCTTCTTGGAAAGTCAGAAGCGCCAGCGCGTGGCTTCTTTGGAGGACAGCAACAACGCCTGGGTACATCGCTTGCACAGCGACCCGTGGTTTGACGCCGAAGGGTTGCAACGCCGGCTGTACGAGGCTGTGGCTCAGTTGCCCGAAAAACAGCGCGCCGTTTTCACCTTGCGTTATTTTGAGGAAATACCTTACGAAGAAATGGCGCGCATCTTCGACACCTCGGTAGGCGCTTTAAAAGCTTCCTTTCACCACGCTGTTAGAAAGGTAGAAGCCTACATCCAGAAACATGACTATTAATAAAAAGTGACTTGCTATGGCTGGAGAAAAAGACAACCTGCAGGAGGAATTAGCCCGATGGGGCGCTTCCTTGCCTCCGCCCAGCTCTCTGCCGGGGCTGAAGGTGCCAGAGAACTATTTCGAGTCCATAGAAACCGCTGTTTGGGAGCGCTTAAAGGCTGAAGAGCTGCGTCCGCTCCCGACCGTGCGGCGTCGCCTGGGTGGGTGGCGCCCTCCTGTAGCGCTTCGCATCGCGGCTGCGGCTTTGGTTGTAGTGGTGGTGGCATGGTTAGCCCGGAGCTTTTGGCTGCCTTCTACTCAGCCTTTGGAAACAACGGCCCCCACGGCGGAGGAGATCAACGCTTTCTTGCGGGAAAATCCCGACCTTATCTATCCAGAAGAGCTCAGTGCCCTGCTGCCAAAGGATTTTTGGGAAAGCACCGCAGCCATCGACACGGCAGGGACGTGGGAGTTATTCTTTCGCGACCTTTCTCCTGAAGAATTGAATAATTGGGAATTGTAAATGCTCACAAACTAAGCGGCTATGAAACACGCTATTTTAGGTGCCCTTTGGTTGAGTTTTATGCTACCACTTCATGCGCAGCCCGACCCTGACCGCCGCGATGAGCGCCTGCGTGCTTTTCGGGTAGCGGTGTTCACCGAGG
>JBEQAD010000337.1:0-3127 GCA_041640515.1 Saprospiraceae bacterium
CGACAATGTCCTGCGCGTGGACTCCACCCACATGGAGGCGCGCGAATTCAAAGCCGTTTTTTACAAAATCCGCGGCGAGTTTGACAAAGCTTTTGAGGTCTATCGAGACATCGTGCGGCGCAATCCGGACTATTCCAATGCCTACTTCGATATGGGCACCATTTACCTGGAGATGGACTCACTGCTCAAAGCCTACGACCATTTTAACCTGGCCGTGAAGACCGATCCGCTCTTCGTCATGGCTTATTATTATCGCGGATTAACCAGCGAACTGTTGGGCAACATAGAGGCAGCGCGTGCCGACTACAAACAAGCCAGCAAGATGTCGCCCAACTACGCCGAGCCAAAGGAGGCTCTGGAGCGGCTCGATAAGCAGAAAAAGCCCCAGCGATAGGCATGGCCAGGTATTTTATTGGTGACATTCACGGGTGCAACCGCACGCTTCAGACCCTACTGGAGCACCTACAGCCAAGTGCGTCAGATCTGGTCGTCTTCTTGGGCGATTTCATCGACCGCGGTCCCGACTCCAAAGGCGCTGTGGATACTGCCCGAGCTTTAGCAACCACCGGTGCTCGAGTCGTATGCCTGCGAGGCAACCACGAGCAAATGCTCCTAGAAGTCTTCAAAAACCCTGAGCTCGGAGCACTCTGGTATAGAAATGGCGGCAAGGCGACCTTGAGTAGTTTCGGTGCTGCTTCTGCCTGCGATATCCCTGCAGACTATCTCGATTTCTTTCAATCCATGCCGCTGTGGTTCGAAACGGCGGGCTATTTATGCGTGCATGGCGGCCTAAACTTTCACCTCCCCGACCCTTTGAGCGACGCCACCTCTTTGATGACTATACGCCATTGGTACGACGACATCAACTACGCTTGGTTGGGCAATCGTATTGTGGTGCACGGCCACACGCCAATGCCTCTGCGCGATATTAAAAAGCAAGTCCAATATTTGACCCAACAGCAATGCCTTAATCTGGACGGCGGCTGCGTTTATGCACTTCAGCATAGCAACACTGGTTTGGGCCACCTCGTTGCCTTTGAGGCTGACAGTCGCACTCTATACGCACAGCCTTTTGTCGGCTAACTATCTGTTTTTTGTAAAAAAAAGCCGGATTCTGGTGAAAAATTTGTCTTCGAAGAAAATCGCTCTTAGCAAACGCAGCACTTCTACTTTTGGCCGCCTCTTCTGTACGCACCTAATGCTACCTGTCTTTCTGTTCACACCTTCTAACTAATTCTCTAATTTACAAAGCGCTATGAGTACAACGGGCAATTCTAAGATCTACGGCATCATAGTCACCCTATTACTGCTGATTTCGGCGGCCATTGGCTGGGTATTTTGGGATAAAAGTCAGGAGTATCAAAAGAGTCTTCGACAACAAGAGGCGATAGTAGACTCACTCTTGCAGGTGAAGCAGCAATTGGAGCAAGAATTAGAGGCTTTATCGCGGGACTATGCCAACCTGCGCACAGAAAACGAAAGCCTGCAAGGGCAAATCGCCCAGTCCGCCACGATTGTGGAGCAAAAGGAAATCACCATTAAGCAAATTAAGACCGATGCCAGCCGAGAGGTAAAGGCTCTGGAAAAACAGATAGACGAACTAAAAAAAATCAAAACGGAGTATGAAACTATCATCTCTCTATTGCGCGAAGAAAACCGTCAGCTGCGCGAGGAAAACCAGCGGCTGACCGAGGAAAACACCCAGTTACAGAGCCGCGTAGAGGATATTGCCAAACAGCTGGAGGAGCAAATTCGCAAGACGCAGTCGGCCCTATTCCGCGCCACGTCCTTCCGCGTAGAGGTCGTACGGCGCGCCGATAAGTTAACGGCTAAGGCGCGCCAAGCGCGCGAGCTACTCATCAGTTTTGACCTGGTGGATGTGCCAGCGTCATTTCAAGGGCCGCAGCGGCTGTATTTGGTCGTCACCGACGATAAAGGCAAGCCTATTTCCACGGCCAATCCCATCAATGCCACGGTGTATGCACCTACCGGCCCGGTAGAGATCCAAGCTCAACAGTCGAAGCAAGTCGTATTAGAAACCACGCAGCGCCTTTCATTCACGTATCACCTGGAAGACCGCCTCAAGGCGGGCAGCTACATCGCTGCTATTTACTGTGATAAGGGCTTGTTAGGCGCGTCCAGTTTCCGTCTGCGATAGACATCCTTTTCTGCTGCCGCTGCGTCAAAGGGCGCGGTAGGGCAACCTTTGTCCCACTAAAGGCGTTTGTGCCTTGGACTAAGTAGAAACGATCACTTTTTGTGTTCCATAGCAGCGCCACAGCGTCATGTCTGAACCGGTCAACCCAATAGTGCCATCACCTGACCCAGCGCCCGCGTCGGCCTTTGAGCAGCGCTCGCTGGGTCAGCGCATGTGGGCTGTGCTGGGCAAGGTAGTTTTCTGGAGCATTGCTGTGCTCGTGGCGCTGACGTTTGTCTTGCAGTTTCCGCCCGTGCAGAACGAGTTGGTACGCCGAATGGCAGCGCTGCTGTCCAAGGAGTGGCATGCAGACGTATCGGTCGGATACGTCAACGTCTCGCTGGGCGGCCAGCTGATCTTGAACCGGCTCTATGTGTCGGACCAGCAGGGCGACACCCTCCTGTATGCGGGCGCCCTCAGCGCCGGTTTGCGAAGCCTGTGGCCGCTTTTACAAGGCCGGTTGGTGTTCGATGAAATAGACCTGAATAAAGCCCGTCTTTTTCTCCGGCGGCGCGAAGGTGAGGAGGTACTCAACTGGCAATTCATCCTCGACTACTTTGCCTCTTCGGAGCCTAAACCGGCCAGCCCGCCCTCCGCACTCCGCTTGAGCGTGCGCCACTTGCACCTGCGCGACGTGCATTTTCTGATAGACGACCGCCCCGATGGCAAGCGGATGGAGGCCTATTTGCGCGAAGGCATCGCCCAGGTGAACGACTTCAGCCCAAGCCGGCAACGCTTAAGCCTGCGCCAATTGGCCTTAGACGGTGCCAGCTTCTCCATCGCTGAGTCTGAAGCGTTGATGACAGCCCTCCGTGACGCGCCTGCCGAAGAAACCGCCTCAGACAGCACGGAAGCCAGCCAACCGCTGCAGATTTTTGTGGAACACTTACTGCTGCAAAACGGCCGCTTTGCCCTTGACCGTTTCGACGT
>JBEQAD010000338.1:0-3118 GCA_041640515.1 Saprospiraceae bacterium
ACGGCTGCGCACAAGATAAGGCCAATCCCAATGCCCAATCCAAAGCGACCTGTGGATGAGCGCGGTAGAGCTACAGAAGAGGTATTTTCAAAGGCCGGCGGATGGGGTAGCGGTGGTATAGGAGGCACCAGAGCTGAAGTGACCTCTGCAGCCGGGGCCGGTGTTGTGGTGGATGCTTCAGGCGCGGCAGTGCTCTCTCTTGCGCGCGCGATGGGCGAGAATTGCAGCAGCGGCAGGCCGTAGGAGTTGGCGTTGAAGTTTGTTGTATCGGGCAGGAACTGGATTTTTTGCAGGTAATTCTTGTACAAACGCCCCACCCCTGGCAGGCTGACAATGTCGCGTTGGTTGAGACGTTGCTGGATTTGCTCGACGAATTCTTGCACTAGCCGGCGGGCTTCCTCTAGCGAAATACCATGAGTTTGAGCGATATCTTCCACCAATAAGCCATCATCCGTTGTCAGATTTTCAGTGAATGTCAGCATCTTAGCCGGTGGGCTCACGGTGTTGCTGGCGTAATCAATGCTTGCAGGAGTGCGTGAAGCAGTGAAACCGCCCAGGCCTGGAATAACCAGCGTATCGTGCATAAAAAGAAGGCGCTCTATGTGCGCCGCCATGTCAACATTCATAATTCGTACGCGATGCAGTTCTTTTGGGATAGTGACTAAGGTGGTCATTTCGAGTGCAAAATTAACGCAATTTGGATGGGTAACTCTTTTTGAGCGATAAGCATCAAAGCCCGAAATGACGAATGTTGCAAAAAGAAGGCCAATGTAGCTGTAGTTTTGGGCTACGATAACCGACTACCCATAGGAGACATGAGCGAGGTTGAAAGCTTTTTTAAATCCGCCTTTTCTGTTGACAACGTTATTTTCGGTTTTGATGGGGGTGAGCTTAAAGTGCTTCTTATCCAACGCGGCGCTGCACCGTATCGAGGCAAATGGGCTTTACCGGGTGATTTGGTATATCCCAATGAAGACCTGGATGCTGCTGCGGAGCGCGTTTTGGAGCAGCTGACGGGACTCCACGGTGTTTATTTGGAACAGGTTAAGACTTTCGGCGCCGTCAATCGGCATCCTTTAGGGCGTGTCATTACGGTGGCCTATTATTCCCTAATCAAAATTAGCGACTATACCGTCACTCCAGCCTCGTTCGCCCATTCAGCGCGTTGGCATGTAGTGTCGAAAGTGGGGGAATTAGCCTTTGACCACAACGAGATTCTGGATACCTGTCTACGTCGGCTTAAGTTGAAGGTACGGATGGCGCCTATTGGCTTTGAATTACTGCCCCCCAAATTCACCCTGACGGAATTGCAGCATCTGTACGAGTCTATTTTGGGAGAGAAGTTGGACAAGCGGAATTTCCGCAAGAAAATCCTCTCAATGAAATTGCTACATGACCTTAACGAAGTGCAAGAGGGAGTTGCCCATCGACCAGCTCGGCTTTATCGTTTCGATAGGCAGACGTATCAGCAATTTGTCGCAGAGGGCTTTAGCTTCTATCTCTAAAACGGTTGAGCATTATGGCAAAAAAGCAGTTAGATGAGGTAACCTTTACTTATGGCGGGCAGTCAATTACGCTTACGAAGAGCGATACGGAAGCTGCTGTGCAGCACACGCCTATGTATGGTGCAGCCCCCGCACGGCGCAGTGCTGTGGGGGCGCCGCTAGGGGTGGAAGGATTTAGTATGCTGCATGCCTCGTCGGACGTTGGCCGTCTTCTGGATGAGGCGCGTCGTCAGCCTGATGTGGCCATAGGTACGCATGTGTGGAACGTGGGCAATCAAGAGGGCAGTCCTTTGGTGCCGACAGGCAACCTGTATATCGAATTTAGACCAGGTGTGGACGAGCAGCGGCAGCTGGCCATTTTCTCTCAGTTGGCGCTAAGTATTCGGGAGATAGCTGGCCCCGGTGCTTTCCGAGTGAGCGTTTCTCCGACGTCTCCTAACCCCATCAAGTGCACAGTAGCGTTGCAGGCGATGGAAGAGATTGCGGTAGCGGAACCAGAGTTTGCCGCGCCTCCTGCGACTTGGGCTTTTTCGCTGCCTACAGGTCGTTTTATCGCTTCACAATGGCACTTGGAAAACACGGGCAGGCCTATTCCAGCAGTGGATGTGCCCAATGCCCTGTACGATGCTTCCTATTTTAGGCGTGGTGCTGATGCTAAGGTGATGGAGGCTTGGCGCTTTTTGGGCAGCTTGGGTAATCCCAATTTGTGTATTGCTGTCATTGATACGGGCTTTGCCACTGACCATCCTCAGTTGCGTGGTGATGGCACCAAGATCCGTAACCCACTCAATGCTGCTGCGCGCAACAACGATGTGTCCCCCTTCGTGCGCATGAGCAACGGCACTTTTGGAGTTATGAGTCACGGCACCTCTTGTGCTGCGGTAGCTGCCGGGGCTGTAGATGTCCAAGGCATTTTGGGAGCAGCACCTACAGCCCGCCTTCTCCTTATCAAATTGGACGTACTCACCGATGAGGCCATCAAAAACGCCTTTGAGCACGCGATGCTCAATGGTGCTGATATTATTTCTTGCAGTTTAGGCTATCCGACGCCGGTACCGCTTTCTACCTACGTGTCCAACTATTTAGCCCGCGTCGCCCGCGAAGGTCGAGGTGGGCGAGGCATACCTATGTTCTTCGCTGCAGGCAATGCCAACCCGGCTTCTAATAACCAGCCGCGCGAGGTGAGCGACTTTGCCGCACACCCCGACGGCATCTGCGTTACGGCCTCCAACAGTCTTGACCTGCGATCCAGTTATTCCTTCTTCGGACGGCAGGCCTTTATCTGCGCACCCACCAACGGCGACGGTGGTGTGGGTATTACTACGGCTACTTGTGATTTAGGGCGGGATGGCCGCTCGGTCGTTCTGGGCTATACAAGCGGTTTTGGAGGTACTTCCAGTGCAGCTCCCTTAGCCGCTGGTGTATGCGCCCTTATGCTCACTGCCAACCCCGATTTGACGGTCGCCCAAATCAAAGATATCTTGCGCCGCAGTGCCGATAAAATTGGCCCTTCCAATGCCTACGATGCCAACGGCCACTCCATTTACTATGGTTACGGGCGAGTAAATGCTCTGCGCGCTGTACAGATGGCTGCCGCTTTGCGCAACCCAGGC
>JBEQAD010000339.1:0-3115 GCA_041640515.1 Saprospiraceae bacterium
GGGCGCCGCCACAGGAAGTATTGCGCTGGCGATATCTGGAGGCACTGCGCCTTTCACCTTCGCCTGGTCGAACGGGAGCACAGAACAAAACCTTTCGGACATCGCCGCCGGCACCTACACTGTAACTATAACTGACTCAGAAGGCTGTACTACTGAGGAAGTCTTTGTAGTGGGCGAATCCAGCACCTTAGAGGTGACGGTTGTCGCTGTCTCGGTGCGCTGCTTCGGCGAGGCTAACGGCAGCGCTACGGCCAATGTGAATGGTGGCACCTTAGATTACGTCTACGAGTGGTCGAACAACGCCAACACACCTTCAATAGACAACTTAGCCCCAGGCACCTATACAGTTACAGTAACCGATGGCGCCGGCTGTAAGCAAACAGCCACAGCCACAGTTGACCAGCCTGCACCCCTCGATGCATCAGCACAGTGGACGGCGCTGCCCTGCCAGCAGGATGTGGGCAACGTCGCTCTTAGTGTAAGCGGTGGCACACCGGACTACACCTTCCTGTGGTCAAACGGAGCCACGACGCAGAACCTGCAAGACGTGCCACCAGCAGCTTATCAAGTTAGCATTTTTGATGCCAATGGCTGTTCATTGGTTGCAACGGCCACTGTTGTACAGCCAGCTCCGCCGCTTAGCTCGCAGGTAACTTATCAGCAAACGTCCTGCCCGGGTCTGCCTGTAGTAGGCACTCTTGCGGTTGCAGTCGTGGGCGGTACGCCTCCCTATAGCTACACCTGGAGCAACGGCGCCACGGGCGCGGTGCTTTCTGACTTGCCTGCGGGCACATATACGGTCACCATTACTGATGCCGCTGGCTGCATCCAAGTGAACGAAGGTGAGGTCTCGCAGACTATTCCCGATTGGAATATTTCCCTCACCGGAAAACCAGTCTCCTGTTTCGGTGGCAGTGATGGTGCTATTACCGCCACAGTGAGTGGGGCCTCGGGAGGCTACGCCTTCGCTTGGTCCAACGGCGGCACTACGCAAGACATCGCCAACCTCACGGCGGGCACTTATACGTTGACCCTCAGCGACGCCCTAGGCTGCACGGCAGTTACCTCGATCACCATCGGGCAACCATCGGAAGTAATTATCTCTGTGATCAAGGTAGATGTGAGCTGTCCAGATAAGACAGATGGTTCCATCTCCCTAACGGCCAATGGCGGCACACCGCCGTACACTTACGTGTGGAGCAACGGCACCTCGTCGCCTTCCATTGGCAATCTGGCTGTCGGCACGTACATGTGCACCGTTGTGGATGTTAACGGCTGCTCGAAAACAGTGCAAACCACCATCGCTGCACCAACGCCACCTGCGGTCAGCCTGATAGGGGCTGACACTGCTTGTGTGGATACCGGCATATGGGTGTACCGCGTCCAGGTGCCTGGCCTGAATAACCTCGTTTGGTCAGTGCCGAACAAGGGGAACATCATTAGCGGCCAGGGTACAAACGAAATAAGCGTTGACTGGACAGATATCGGCCCGGCTACAGTGGTGCTCGCTTACACCTGGGGACAAGACTGCCCAGATACTGCTTCTTTAGGCTTGTTTGTCAAACTATGCTTTAGCAACACGAATGAGCCACGCCTTACCGGAGTGCATGTGTTACCTAACCCCTTCCAGCATTACTTGCAGGTGCGTTTCGAGCGCCCAGTGCAGCCCGATGCATGGATACGCCTAACCTTACCCAACGGTCAATTGATTTTGGAACAAAAGCTGACCGATGACGTCACACACCTCCCCATGGCCTCCTTGCCTGCGGGCATGTACTTGCTCCAGGTAGTTGAAAATGGTCAGGCAGGGGTATGGCGACTGATAAAAATGGAGTAAATCTAACACCTGCCAGAGTGTTACACTCGGCTTTTGGAGCAGCCGCCGCTCTGCGGCTGCTCCATTTTTTTAGGCCTCGCTTCGGCAGCGCACTTTGAAAGAGACCAACAGCAGCCTTAACATATGCTTACCACCCGCCTAAGCGCTATACCCTTACTTTGCCAACAAAAAGAACATGGAAAGAAAACCTTCCTTGACGCACTACACCAGCTTGCTCCGCGCCGAAGAAGAGATGGAGGCTCTTCAGCGAGTCGCAAAGGCGCATATCGTAAAAGACTGGTTGCCACGCTACACAGGTATGCCTCTGGAAAAATTTGGACAGTACATCTTGCTGGTCAACTTCAGCAACTATGTGCGCATGTTTGCCGATAAACACGAGGTACCAGTGTACGGCGCCGAACGCCCTATGCAAGCCGCTACCGCGGAGAACATTACCATTATCAATTTTGGCATCGGCAGCCCCAACGCCGGGCTGATTGTAGACCTACTGGAGGCCATCCAGCCTAAAGCTGTGCTTTTTTTAGGCAAATGCGGCGGATTGCGTACTAAAAACCGCGTGGGCGACCTCATCTTACCCATCGCGGCCATTCGCGGAGAGGGCACCAGCAACGACTACCTGCCGCCTGAAGTGCCTGCTTTGCCCGCCTTTGCCCTCCAGAAAGCCATTTCCACTACCATCCGCGACTACGAGCAGGACTACTGGACAGGGGTGGTATACACCACCAACAAGCGTGTGTGGGAGCACCGCGAAGACTTCAAAAAGCGTTTGCGCGACTTGCGCTGCTACGCCATTGACATGGAAACAGCAACTATCTTCGTGGCAGCCTTCAAAAACCGAATGCCCGCAGGAGCCTTGCTGTTGGTTAGCGATATGCCGCTGCAAGAAGACGGGATAAAGACCGAAGCCAGCGATCGCCTCGTAACGGCTAATTATGCCGAAATGCATCTAAATATCGGTGTGGATTCCCTCCGACAACTCATCAACAAAGGCCTGACAGTAAAACACCTTCGCTTTGAGGATTAACCTTTCGGCTGTTAATGGGTTAAAGTCGTTTTAACGGGTGGCCGTACACCTTCGCCGGTCAAAAATGCCGTTTCTTTGCCATCCATTTTTAGCATTCAAACTCGACGAAGTATGAGACTCCGCCTAGTGCTCTGGTTGTTGACGACGACCCTGTTCTCTTCCTTAGTCCTAGCCCAAACCCCCGCGCGTTGGTCGTTTTCTACTAAAGAAATCGGCAATGGCGAGTTTGACTTAATCTTCACGGTCACCTTATC
>JBEQAD010000340.1:0-3111 GCA_041640515.1 Saprospiraceae bacterium
CAAAGCAAAACAAAACAAGATGGACTCCTTAGTTTATCTACTTCCTCTCTTTGGCGTGGCAGGT
Source organism: Saprospiraceae bacterium (assembly GCA_041640515.1). Classification (GTDB taxonomy): domain Bacteria; phylum Bacteroidota; class Bacteroidia; order Chitinophagales; family Saprospiraceae; genus M3007. The sequence goes on from JBEQAD010000340.1 coordinate 65, forward strand.
TTACTGTACATGCTGCTGCTGCAGGGCTGGGTAAAGAAACAAGACGCTGGTGAATCGCACATGCAGGCCATTGCCCAGCATATTGCCGATGGCGCCATGGCCTTCTTGAAGGCAGAGTACCGTGTGCTGGCCATTTATGTAGTCGTTGCCGGCGCGCTGTTGGGCTGGCAAAGTACCCTGGTGACGACGAGCCACCCCCTCATTGTCGTAGCCTTCGTTATTGGAGCAGCCTTCTCGGTGTTGGCTGGCTTCGCGGGTATGCGTATTGCCACCAAGGCCAACGTGCGCACCACACAGGCCGCGCGCAGCAGCTTGGCTAAAGCGCTGAAGATTTCGTTCAACGGCGGCTCCGTGATGGGTTTGGGTGTAGCAGGGCTGGCCGTGTTGGGCTTAAGCGCGCTGTTTGCGCTTTTCTTCCGCTATTTCATGGATGGCTCTTATCAAGCTGGCGGTTATGCGGTCATGTCGCGCATTCTGGAAGTATTAGCAGGCTTTTCTTTAGGCGCTGAGTCTATAGCGCTCTTCGCACGCGTGGGGGGTGGCATTTACACCAAGGCTGCTGATGTGGGCGCCGATCTCGTAGGCAAGGTAGAGGCGGGCATTCCGGAAGACGACCCGCGCAACCCGGCTGTTATTGCCGATAACGTGGGCGATAACGTGGGCGACGTAGCCGGCATGGGGGCTGACTTGTTTGGCTCTTATGTGGCCACTATGTTGGCCGCTATGGTGCTGGGCAACTCGGTTATTCGCGACTCGGGAGGTTTCGTCAACGACGAATTTGGCGGGCTAGGCCCCATTTTGTTGCCTATCTTCATTGCAGGGCTGGGTATCCTCTTTTCCATGGTGGGGATGAACTTGGTGCGCGTCAAAGACGACGCTAACGCCAGCGCAGGTACTGTGCAAAAGGCACTCAACCTGGGTAACTGGACGAGCATCATCCTCACTGGCATAGCTTGCTATCCGGTTATTCATTGGATGCTGCCCGATATCGTAACGATGAATTTCTTCGGTTCCGGGCCGCGTTTGGTGAGCAACACTAACGTATTTTACGCTGTCCTCATTGGCCTCGTTGTGGGCGCGCTCATCTCGGCCATTACGGAGTATTACACCGGCATGGGCAAAAAGCCTGTTGAGGGCATTGTCAAACAGTCGGGCACCGGCCACGCCACTAACATCATTGCAGGTTTGGCCACGGGCATGCTCTCTACCTGGATGCCCATCGTATTGTTCGCATTAGCCATCTGGGGGGCCTACTCGCTTGCTGGTTTCTACGGCGTAGCCATTTCGGCTTCCGCCATGATGGCCACCACGGCCATGCAGCTGGCTATTGACGCCTTCGGCCCCATCGCTGACAACGCTGGTGGCATTGCCGAAATGAGCGAACTACCCAAAGAAGTGCGCCAACGCACCGACATCCTTGACTCCGTAGGCAATACCACCGCAGCCATTGGTAAAGGTTTTGCTATTGCCTCTGCAGCCCTCACGGCCTTAGGCCTGTTTGCAGCGTACGTGGACTTCACAGGTATACCCGGCATCAACATTTTCAAAGCCGATGTATTGGCAGCCCTGTTCCTGGGCGGCATGGTTCCGGTGGTTTTTTCGGCCCTGGCTATGCAGAGCGTGGGGCGCGCGGCTATGGATATGGTCAATGAAGTGCGTCGTCAATTCCGCGAAATACCCGGGCTTTTGGAAGGGGAAGGCAAAGCCGATTATGGCCGCTGTGTGGAAATATCTACCCGTGCAGCCTTGCGCGAGATGATGCCTCCTGGCGTCATTGCCATTGTCACCCCGGTAGCCATTGGTTTCTTCATGGGTGCGGAAGCGCTCGGCGGTTATATGGCCGGCGTTACGGTTAGTGGCGTTCTGTGGGCGCTCTTCCAGTCTAACGCCGGCGGAGCCTGGGACAACGCTAAAAAGACTTTTGAAAAAGGCGCTGACATTGACGGGAAAATCTACTATAAAGGCTCTGACCCTCATAAGGCTGCCGTCACTGGAGATACGGTGGGCGACCCATTCAAGGACACTTCTGGACCTTCCATGAATATCCTCATTAAGCTAACTTGTCTGATGGGCTTGGCCATTGCTCCCATCCTCGGCGGCCACACGACCGAGGAAACCGGCAAGGTTCAGCCGCCAGCCCGCCAGGAGCAACCGCGTCTGTCTTCAAGCGAGCAACCAGCCTCCTTACCCGCTACTTCAGCCGTCTACGGCGAACGGAAGCGATAAGCAAGACGTATCCGCCGCCAAACGGAAAGTCAAGGGCGCTGGTTTATACGAGCCAGCGCCCTTGTTTTTATAAGCCTATGGCCTTATTGTTCTTCAGGCAAGGGTTCGCCGCCGCGCACAGCACAGCCGCGCAGCTGCTGACCGTCCAGGGTAACTTCAACGCTATATGGGTAGACTATGTCCGACATACCGTCGCTACACTTCTCTTTTTTGATAACGACACTTATACCTTTAGCCTCGTACGTCCAGGTCTTGCCGTTGGTCTTAGGTTGCGTCCAGGCAAAAGCTCGGCCCTCGTCATCGCCCACGTTTTTATAGTAAATGAAGCCTTCGCTCTCTGAAATTTGTAGGCTCCAGAAAGGCTCCGTGCCGTTGCACCAGAATTCCCAAGGCAAACAGGCATCTCGCCAGCCCTTAGGGGTAAGTGTGTCGATACGCTGTACGGTAAAGCGGTCGCCCGACGTGCTCACAACACCAGTCAGCACCGCATACACCGCCTCGCCCGGAATAGGCGCTGGCATGCAAGCCTGCCGATAGAGCGAGTCCAACTTCCCGGTAGTATCATCCACAGAGTAGCGCGCCTCATCGGTACAGAGGCGAAGCGAAAAACCCTTTTCGCCTTCGGTGAGATAACCGCGAAGCGTGGACTCCACAGGCGCAGCCGATTGTTGTGTTTCAGCAGGAGACTGGGACTTCTGCCGACATTGCCATAATGAAATGGCTAGCAAGGTAAAAATAAAAATACGCATGAAGTATAGATTTTGCTTAAAACAATATTTCTTAAAAAAGGAAGAATATGCAATCGCACTTTTTATATTTCA
>JBEQAD010000341.1:0-3105 GCA_041640515.1 Saprospiraceae bacterium
CCGTTTTGGTTACGCCTTATTGTGGGTGCTGGTTATGTCGAACCTCATTGCCCTGCTCATGCAAAGCCTGAGCGCACGGCTGGGCGTAGTAGCCGGCCGCGATTTAGCGCAAGCTTCGCGCGAGTTATACCCGCGACCGGTCAACCTCTTCAATTATTTATTGGCTGAAATTGCCATTGCTGCCACCGACTTGGCGGAAGTGTTGGGCATGGCCATTGGCCTGCAGTTGCTCTTTGACTTACCGTTGGTATGGGGCGTAGCCATCAGCGTGCTGGATGCCTTTTTGTTGCTGTTGCTTATGCAGCTGGGTATCCGCAAGCTGGAAGCCTTCATCCTGACACTGATTGGCATTATCGGTGTTGCCTTCGCTATTCAGATGGTACTGGCAAAGCCTCTTGCCAGCGAGATGGCCTCCGGGTTGGTGCCGTCTATTCCCGATAGCGAGGCGTTGTTTATCGCTATTGGCATCATTGGCGCTACCGTCATGCCGCACAACTTATACTTACACTCAGCGCTGGTACAAACGCGAAAAATTAACAACAGCCACCAGAGCCTGCGGCAGGCTATTCGATACAACATTGTCGACTCAGCCATTGCACTCAACTTGGCGCTATTTGTCAATGCAGCCATTTTAATACTGGCGGCCGCAGTATTTCACAAAAATGGCTATTCCGGCGTGTCAGAAATACGCGACGCTCATCAGCTGTTAGAGCCCCTGCTGGGCGAGAGTTACGCTCCGATACTGTTTGCCGTTGCTCTTATCGCTGCCGGTCAGAGCAGCACTGTGACAGGTACTTTGGCCGGCCAAATTGTGATGGAGGGCTATCTGTACTTGCGCATTGCTCCGTGGTTGCGGCGCATCCTGACGCGACTATTGGCCGTAGTGCCCGCAATAGTGGCCATATCTATGTTGGGCGAAGACATGACGGGCAACCTGTTAGTGCTTACTCAGGTCATCCTGAGCATGCAGCTGGGCTTTGCTATCGTCCCGTTGTTGCACTACGTGAGCAGCCGGGAGCGCATGGGAGCCTTTGCCATTGGCCCTTGGACGAAGCTGGCCGGTTGGTCTAGCGCCAGTGTGGTCGTGGCACTCAACATCTGGCTGGTCGTGCAAGAAGTTAACGGTTGGCTGGCCCGTGTTCCCGAGTATGCCAGCTGGATACGCTGGGGAGTGACGCCCTTACTCCTGTTTGCCGCCGGCATGTTAGGGTACATTGTGATAGCGCCCTGGGTGCGCCCAGGACATCGCCGCCTCCGCGCCACCTTGCCGCATGGCGCGTTTTCGAACATTGACGAGAGGCCACCGGTGCACTATCCAAACATTGCTGTAGCGCTGGACTTTACTGACGCCGACGCTAAAGCCCTGCACCATGCCTTGCAAGTAGGCGGCAAAAGAGCGCACTATTTACTGCTGCACGTCGTCGAGAGTGCCGGCGCCTGGGCTATGGGCGACCAGATTCGGGACATGGAAACGTTCGAAGATCAGAAGATTTTAGACCAATACGCTGACCATTTGCGCCACCTGGGTTATGCGTGCGATGTCGTCATCGGCTTTGGAAAGGCCCGACAAGAGCTGCCGCGACTCATCGAGCACCGCTCTGTGGCGTTGCTCGTCATGGGCGCTCACGGTCACCGCACATTCAAGGACTTCATCTTCGGAGCCACCATTGATGCCGTGCGCCACGCCGTGCGTGTCCCAGTGCTTATCGTTCAGTAACTATCTCTGCTCAGAAAGTTTCTTATTTGCTCCCATGAGTCTTGTTCAAGAATTTAATGACTACCGCGCTCGCATGAATGAGCGCATTCTCAGCCACGACAACAAAGTCATCAAGCGCTTTTGGAGCCTCGACCATCAGGCTTATCAAGAGGGAGCCTTGGACTCCAAGACCAAAGAGCTGCTCGGCCTGGTAGCGTCTATGGTGCTGCGCTGCGACGATTGCGTACGCTACCACTTGGGCCAGTGCTACCAGCTTGGCGTTAGCACCGACGAAGTGTTCGAGGTATTCGCTATTGCTAACTTAGTAGGCGGCTCCATCTGCATCCCACATACGCGGCGCGCGGTAGAATATTGGGACGCGCTTTGTGCTTCTTCACCCGCCTAAGGCGTCAAGTGTCTTGCTCTTGCACTACTTCCATGACCGTGCGAAAGGCCGCGCACTTGTCGCCGTAGCGCTGTTGGTGCTCGCGCTGCAGCTGAGGTGCGCACTCATTCCAGTAGCGCTGTAGGGCCTCCATGCTGTCCACCTCGTATTGCACGGTATAGATGGCTGCTTCCGGATGCTCGTGCTGGAGCAAGCGGCTCATGCGATAGCCGCGGAAAAAGCCTGTGGCCAATACATCAGGAAGGTGTACCGCGCGCATCCAATGTAGCCAGTCTTCGTGGATATCGAGGTCAACCGTAATGGTTACATTGTACAACAACATAGCTGAAAATCCATAAGCGGAGAAAAAAAAGTAAGATTACCCCTTCGCTTCGGGCGCAAACACGGGCGGCGTATCTTTGTTTTGGGTATTGCATCTTTTATCTATTGCGTTTTAGCCCAATATATCTCTGCACCATGACCACCGACCTCCTCTCCCACGCCCTGCAAAACCTCGAGCGCAACGGTTTCTTAGACATTGAAGTGGATCCCGAGCTCGACCTGGTCGCCGAAATTCAGCGGCTCAAGCGCGAAAAAAACGCCATCATCCTGGCCCACTATTACCAAGACTCGGAAATCCAAGACGTGGCCGATTTTATCGGCGACTCGTTAGGCCTATCTCAAAAGGCCGCACAAACCGACGCTGACATCATCGTCTTTGCCGGCGTGCATTTCATGGCCGAAACAGCCAAAATGCTGTCCCCTCAAAAGAAGGTGCTTCTGCCCGACCTTAAGGCCGGCTGCTCGCTGGCCGACTCTTGCCCGCCGCATCTGTTCCGCAAATTCAAAGAGAAATACCCCGACCACCTCGTGGTATCCTACATCAACTGCTCCGCAGAATTGAAAACGCTGACCGACATCTGCTGTACCAGTACCAATGCAGTGGCCATCATCGAAAGCATACCCAAAGAGCAACCCATCATCTTCGCTCCCGATAAAACCTGGGCGCTTACCTCATCAAGAA
>JBEQAD010000342.1:0-2700 GCA_041640515.1 Saprospiraceae bacterium
CAACGCAAAATTTCCCCCCAATCTTGAAAGCGCGGAAACGCTACTCTCGGAATGCACGTACCCGACAAGCTCTTGGTATGGGTCTTTACCCGTATCTCTTTGTCTCGTACTATGTACGTATATGAATCGGCGGCATAGCGTTCCTTCTGCACTTCGTGCTTTTCCAAAATGCGCTTACAGCGCCAGTCTAGCTGCGCCTCCAGAGAGCGGTACTGCTTGTGAAGGGTTTCCAAAGCAGTGGCCGACGCCTCGTCTTGCGGCTTGCTCTCTAACAGTTCAATGGCGTTTTTCAGGCTCCACAGCTGCCGCGCAATAGCTACTTGTTGCGCCACGTCGCGGTCATACTTGCGTGCCGTCTCCGCAATCTCCGACAGATAGCGCGTCCGATGAGGCGGAATAATGAACACTTTCTCCGACATCTCCTCTGGTGCTTCGAAGTGCGACTCGAAGCCGGCGCCGCACTTTTCGTTGAGCAGATCTATGAGGCGGCGATACAGCTGGTTGACGCCCGGGTCATTGAACTGGCTCGCTATGCACCCAAACACTGGCATCTGGTCAACGGGCACATCCCAGGCGCCTCGGTTGCGTTGCACCTGCTTGCGCACGTCGCGCAAAGCATCCAGCGCTCCACGCTTGTCAAACTTGTTGATAGCGATGATGTCAGCAAAGTCCAGCATATCGATTTTCTCCAACTGCGTGGCCGCCCCAAACTCTGGGGTCATCACGTAGAGCGATAAGTCGCTGTGGTCTACGATTTCTGTATCGCTTTGGCCAATGCCGCTTGTCTCCAGAATGATTAGGTCGTAGCCTGCAGCCTTTAGCACATCTACAGCATCGTGCACGTAACGGGACAGGGCCAAGTTTGACTGCCGCGTGGCCAGCGAGCGCATGTACACGCGCGGCGTATTGATGGCATTCATGCGGATGCGGTCGCCCAAAAGCGCTCCGCCCGTCTTGCGTTTCGACGGGTCTACCGAGATGATACCAATGGTTTTTTCAGGAAAATCGAGCAAGAAGCGCCGTACCAGCTCGTCCACTAACGACGACTTGCCGGCGCCGCCCGTACCGGTTATCCCTAACACCGGTGGCGAGCTGGTTATTTTCAAGGCTGGCCGCACGGCTTGTTCAAAAAGTGCTGGCGAGTTTTCCGCGATGGAAATCAGGCGTGCCACCGCCCGAGCATCGCGCTGTGGCAAGCGTTGTACTTCGCCGTTGAGAGCCTCTCCTATGGGATAGTCACACTTCTCCAGGACGTCGTTGATCATGCCCTGCAACCCCATGGCACGCCCGTCGTCAGGGTGGTAAATCCGCGCGATGCCGTAAGCGTGCAACTCCTCGATCTCTGAGGGCAGAATAGTACCGCCGCCGCCGCCAAAAATTTTGATGTGCCCCGCCCCGCGCTCGCGTAGCAGGTCATACATGTATTTGAAGAACTCCATGTGCCCGCCCTGGTAACTGGTAACGGCGATACCTTGGACGTCCTCTTGAATAGCGCAATCCACAATCTCCTGTACGGAGCGGTTGTGGCCTAAGTGAATAATTTCGGCTCCGCTGGCCTGCATAATGCGCCGCATGATGTTGATGGCGGCGTCGTGTCCGTCGAAAAGGCTAGCCGCCGTGACAATGCGGATTTTATGTTTAGGCTGATAAATGACTGGGTTTTTCATAGCAAAATGGTCAACTTAGTAGAGCGCAGCAAAGGTACGGACTTAGCTGCCCACCGCTTAGGGGCGCGCCTGACTTTGGCTGCTCTAACGCACCAGCACCACCTGGCCCTGCAAGGTTTCCTGCGCGCCGTCGGGCCATTTTACTTGTAACACCCACACGAATACGCCGGGGTTGACCGGCTGACCGCGGAAAGTGCCGTCCCAACCCGGGAAGGGAGCGTTGGCCGGGAAATCGGTTGCCGAAAACACGCGCTCACCCCAGCGGTCGTACACCTCGAAGGCAAGGATATGTGCCCCTGGGCTGCCGTGTATGACCAACAGATCGTTGTTCCCGTCGTCATTAGGCGAAAAAGCCGCCGGCACATGTACGCTCCATCGCTTCTCCACAGCGAGGCGCAAGCGGCCTACGCCCGTGCAGCCCAAAGCATCGGTCACCACTAAGGTGAACCAGCGGGTAAAAGGTAGGCCCTGTACGGTAGGGTTGGGGCAACGTGTGCAAGACAGCCAGGGGGCGTCTTCAGCAGCCCAGGCGTACTGCAATGGCGGCTCGGCATGGCTGACGTTTGCCTGAAGGCTAACCGTCTCGCCGAAACGCAACGTCAAGTCTGGGCCAAGGTCTACCTCGATGGGTGGCCGCTGCTGGAGGGTAACCGGCGGTAGCGCCGCTGTGCAGCCGTTGTAATCCGAAACCAAAGGCCAATACGTACCCGCCGACAGGCCAATCTGACGCGGTGAGCCGTTCCAAGCCGAGCCTTGAAGCGCGTACCGATAGGGCGGCGTGCCGCCAGTAGCGTTTAGCACAATTTCGCCCGTGTGCGCACCGAAGCAGGAGATGTCTCTTTTGTCCGTTGTGCCGCCCAGTGGAGCATCTGGCTGTGGCACTTCTCCCCATGTGATGAGGGAGCAGCCGTTGCGGTCGGTGACGGTAAGGGCATAGGCGCCGGCGGTCAGTCGGTCGGCGCGAGGGCCGCTTTGCCCGTTAGGCCAGGTCAGCTGATAGGGCGGCATGCCCCCCTCGGGCAGGGCGGTCAGG
>JBEQAD010000342.1:2710-3104 GCA_041640515.1 Saprospiraceae bacterium
AATCGCAAGTGGGAGGAGCTATCTAAACTGTTGCAAACCTTGCTACTGTCCTCGGGCAGGGCGGTCAGGGCGCCCGTATTTTCACCGAAACACTTCACCGGTTCTGCCTGTAGGCGAGCGCCAAGGGGGGGCGGTTGGCTAAGCACAGCAGAGGTTGTACCCGTACAGCCTGCCCGGTCGGTCACGGTCACGGCATATGTGCCTGCAGCCAAGTCGTAGGCCAGGGAATCCGCTGCCGTAACGCCGCTGCTCCAGATGTAGGTATAAGGCGGGGTGCCGCCCGCTGCAGCAACAACGAGGCGTCCGTCAGTTCCACCGAAACAGCGCGGCGGTGCAACACTGACCACGGCCACGCTTACCGAGAGGGCAGCAGGCACGGTCAAGCTCGCCGCTG
>JBEQAD010000343.1:0-3098 GCA_041640515.1 Saprospiraceae bacterium
TTGATTTTTCGAATTTTAAAAATAGCCAGTGCGTGCTGGATGTCGGCCTCGGCATTTTCTTCCGGCATGGGCTGGTTTTGCAGCGACAGATGCCATCGGTGCTCCCAATTGGGGGAGTATTCCCAGGGTTGGTGGAGTATTTCCAGCGCTAACTGGGCGACCTCCGGCGAGGGATGGTTGACAAAAAAACGCTGCTCTATGCTTTGTCCCTGCAGTAGTCTCGCGTAGCAGTCGCGCACGATGCGTCTGTAGAGGGGGTCATCGAATTCGGGGAGTAAGTCCTCGATGTCGCCCAAAATCCATTCAGCCACGGTGATGGCTTCACCGGGCAGTTCGCGGCTGCCAAACTGGATGAGCAGGCGCACAATATCGCGCTCCTGAAACCCATCAGGAGTTAGTAGCGTTGACGGCTGCTCCTCGGCCAAGGGAGTTTCTTTCGCCTGAGGCTCGCCGGGTGGCGGAGCCACTTCTGCCTGGTCGGGCGCCTTCTCGGGCTGGCGGCGGTCTCTTTCAGCCCTTTTGCGCTCGTCGGCGCGGACGATTTTTTCCACCTCAGCCAACAGGGTCTGCTCGCTTACGCTCATGAGCTCGGCGCAGCTGCGCACGTAAATGCTCCGACGAATGGGGTCAGGTATCTTAGCGATGCTGGCCATCATGTCTTTGACAGCATGGGCCCGACCCGCTGGGTCGCGGCGCGCCTCGTCCAGCAGCAGGTCCATTTTGAGCAAAATGACGTCTCGTGCGTGTTTAGCTACATACTGCTCGAAGGCTGGTGCGCCGACGCGTTGCACATAACTATCCGGATCTTCGCCCTGGGGTAACAGAACGACGCGCACGTTGAGGTCTTGGGCCAGCGCCAGGTCGAGGCCGCGCAGCGCCGCCTGAATGCCAGCCGAGTCGCCATCATAGAGAATGGTGAGGTTGTTAGTGTTGCGGCGGATAAGCTGTAGCTGGCCTTCTGTCAGCGAGGTGCCGCTGCTAGCCACCACATTTTCAATGCCAGCCTGAAATAACGAGATGACATCCATGTAGCCCTCCACCAGGATGCACTCATCCTTTTTGCGAATGGCTTTCTTGGCCTGGTACATGCCGTAGAGGGTCTTACTCTTGGAGTAGATTTCGCTCTCTGGGCTATTGATGTACTTAGGAATGTTCTTGTCTGAGGAGAGCGTTCGCCCAGCGAAGGCAGCCACTTTGCCCGATAGGCTGTGAATGGGAAAGATGACCCGGGCGCGGAAGAAGTCGCGCGTGCCATCGGCGCTCACCAGACCTACTCTCTGCAACATTCCCAGATCGTAGCCGGCTTGACGGGCGTGCTGTAGCAACAGGTCGCGCTGGTCGGGGGCGTATCCTAGCCCGAATATCCGGATGGTTTCCTCTGTCAGGCCACGCTGGTGAAAGTAGCTGAGTGCCACCGACTTGCCTTCATCCGTGTTTAGCATTTGCTCCTGAAAATGCCGGGCGGCAAAGTCGTTGACGATAAAAAGAGACTCTACCTGCTGCTGCGCGGCTAATTCCTCTGGGCTGCGCTCTACTTCCTGGATATCAATGCGGTATTTGCGCGCCAACCAGCGCAAGGCCTCCGGATACGTGAAGCCCTCGTGCTCCATGAGGAACGTTACTGCATCGCCGCCCTTGCCGCAGCCGAAGCACTTGAAGATGTTGCGCGCAGGGTTGACATTGAACGACGGCGTCCGCTCGGCGTGAAACGGGCAGCGGCCTACCCAGTTGGCCCCACGTCGCCGCAGGGTCAGAAACTCTTCAACGACCTCTTCGATGCGCGTAGCGTCGAGGATTTCCCGTACCGTCTGAGGTGGAATCATACACCTAAGCGCTTTTTGCATGTGCAGCAACCTTTGCGGTTGCCCTCTTAGCCCTCAAAGTAAAGGGTAATGGTAAATGTGCGGGAGAGGATTTTTTCCAACACCGTGCTCTGCTGCAGGCGGTCATTGTACAGCAGCACGTTGTTCAGCCCGTGCGACATTTTGAATTCAGGCGAAAAAATGAAGTAGGGGAAAAAGAACTGCACGCCGGCGCCGTATTCGAACTGGAAATCGGTGGGCGAGATTTTAATCAGGTCAGCGGCTTGACGCGTACGCGAGTCGCTAGCCACGTCGAAGACGTACTTCACCCCGGCCACCAAAAAGACGCGGAAGTCGTGGTAGGCTACCGATTTGTAGCGCACGTGGAAGGGCATCTCGACCAGTACCGACTCGATGCGGCGATTGATTTGCTTTGCTCCGTCGCCTGGCGGTATGTAACGCAGGTTGCGCTCTACAAAGGACAGGGTGGGCAAAAAGCGGATGTCGAAGTATTCGCCTATTTTCAGGTTCGAGACGATACCCAAGTTGAAGCCCGGCCCTGTGACGGCTTCAGCGCGGCCAAAGGAGTCGTTGCGGATGAACTCGCGCGAGTGGTAGATTTTAAAATCGCTGGAATTCATGCCCAAGCTGATGCCGAAGTAATAGGGTTTGGCCTGAAAGTCCTTGTAATTGAAGTTGTAACCTTTCGCGCGTTGCGCCCACCCCGTCGAGGCGGTCAGCAGACAGCAACCCACCACCCATAGGGCGGTGGTCAGGCTTTTACGGCCGTGTAGATAGAGCATATCCCAAAGGTAAGTCGTTCGCATTGGAGGTGCTGATAACCGGTTTTAGCGAGTAATTGAAGAAAGTCGTTCCCCTGTGGAAAAGCCTGCACGCTCTCAAAGAGGTAGGTGTAGGCACGCGGATCGCGCGAAGTCAAACGCCCAATGAGCGGCAAAACGTATTTGAAATAGGCGTGGTAGAGCTGTTTGAAAGGAAAAAGCGTGGGGTGCGAAAACTCCAGTATCACCAATCGCCCCCCTGGGCGCAGCACACGCCGAATTTCTGACAGACCAGCGAGCAAATCCTCAAAATTGCGCACCCCAAAGGCCACTGTAACGGCGTCAAACGAGTTGTCGGCAAAGGCGAGCTGCTCGGCGTCGCCACTCTGCAGCCAAATGAGCTCTTGCAGCCCTTTGCGGCGAATTTTTTCGCGCCCTAAGTCGAGCATATGCGTCGCGATGTCTATGCCTACTACGCGACGCGGTTGCAACATCTCAGCGGCCAAAATAGCGA
>JBEQAD010000344.1:0-3098 GCA_041640515.1 Saprospiraceae bacterium
AAGGCTACGCGCTTTTTCTGGAGCACGATCCTGTGGCTGAAGCCGTCACAGTGGTACAGCAGCCCGACGGACGCATCGCTGTTGACCAGGTAGGTTCGCTTAACGACCTTCTTTTATGAGGGTCAATTAATTAGCCGCTCGAGGTCTTGCGTGCGGATGGGCTTTATTTGCACACTCCAGGAGATGCGTTGCCAGTAGTTACGCGTAGCGCTGCTGTACAGCTGGTTCAGTAGGTCGCTGTTCACTATCGGGAAGTACATTTCCACGTTACCTCCCAATATTTCGAGTGCCAAGCCGCCGCTCCAGGCGAGCTGCTCGTTGAAAGGTCTGTTGGTCCCTAATGGTGTGGCATCGCGGAAATACCCTATGTCGAAATAGGGCTTGATGGGCGAGCCAAAAGGCAAGTCGGCGCGCAAGTTTAGCGCAAGGATAAAGTCGTTTGAGTTGCCGAATACTTGCGCGTAGGGCAGTCCCAGAGCATTTTTAAAACCTCCCTCCGTTTGGCTAACCTGGCGCGCTAAAAAGCCGCTGGTTTCGGTGCGACCTAAAAACAGCTGGTCGAAGCGATAGTCGTTGAAGCCCTGCGGAGCGAGAGCGAACGATGCGCGCGCCACGTCATTGTTCAGGCTGTTAGTAGCCACACTGCCACGGCGCCGCTGGGTATTATGCAAAAAGTAGCCGCCAAATACGCGCGCCGTAATGTGCCGTTTGGGCCGGTAGTAGAACTCCTGCAACCACTCTACGGAAGTACGCACGTAGCTAGCCGACTGACCTTGTACGGCGTATTGTTGTCCCTCCAGGGCCATGGACACTTGGTAAGGGTTGACCATAGCGTAGTTTTTTGCATAGTAGCGTATCTCATAAATCTGCGCCGAAGGCCAGTTTTTTCCTGTAAACTCACCGAAATTAGAAAACAGAGGCTCCTCCTTTTGTAAAAAGATGGCGCGCAGGGTCAGGCCGTGGGAAAATGCGGGTGTTGGGCGGCGGAAGTCTAAATGGAGCAGGGGCGACCACCGCAGATACCGCAACCGATACTTAGGATCATCGGGGCGCTGGCCATAAGTAGCTGCGCGAACGTTTAGCCCCAGAGTGGCGTGTGGCACCAGACCTCCTGGCAGAAAGCGATACTGCACATCGGCCAAGCCAAGGGCATTCCCAGAACCTATTCCTACGCCCGGCAAGAGATAGTAACGCCACCGCTGGGGAGGAAACAGCGGGCTGTACAGGGCTATGCCCAGCATGGTCTTATCGTAGTTGTTCCAGGCCACCCAGGGCAAGGTACCTACTACGGTGCGATTGGAGCGCTCAAACAGGGCTACAGGTTGCACCTTCAACGGCGGCATGCCTGGAAGAGGCCCCTTCGTGCGCCGGGTGTTGTTTGACCGATACAGGTCGAAAGTGTGTTTTTCAGCATCGAGCACCAATGCGTGCGCCTCCACTTCTGGGAACCTTACCACGCCCGAACGTTGCACTGCCGGATACCACTGGGTCTGGAGTATCCTCCCGCTCTTATCCACGGCAGAAATGCTGAAAGGCGCACTGAGCGAACCACTGTTTTTTACTCGTAGCGTATAAGAGCCATCAGCCTGCCGCCGCACCTTCTGAAGAGCCATGTCAAAGGCGCTTCGGGTATTCATAGCCTCAAAAAACCAATCTGCTTCCAGGCCAACAGCCTTCCACGCTGCCCGTAAGTCGTCGGGATAGGGATGCCGAAACTGCCATTCCTTGTAGTAGTGTTGCATGGCGCGGTCTAACAGCGGGCGCCCGGCAGCTTGCTCTACCCAACGCAGGAAAAGGGACGGCTTGCCATACACCTGCGCGAAGTAGTTCAACTCAGAAAAAGCCTCTATAGGGGAATGTGGTGGTATGTCAGCGCCTACACGGGCAAAGGTCAAGATGGCCAGATTATCCAAAGAAATATCGGACTCTGGTAGTAGCCATCTGCCGACCGAAGGCAGCCCACTGTCCTCTTGACCGTAATACGTTTTCATGTAGCGAGACTCGTAGTAGGTATTCACTCCCTCGTCCATCCAGCCGTAGTCGCGCTCATTGGTGGCTAAGATGCCGTAAAACCAATTGTGCCCTACCTCGTGAGCAATTACCTCGTCCAGCGTCTTTTCAGAGCTGACTCCAGCGATAACCGTGATCATAGGGTATTCCATGCCACCGCCAGCGCTCAAGGCACCCTCTACCGCAGTTGCTTGCGGCCAGGGGTACTCACCAATATTTTCGGAGTAAAACGCCAGTGCTCGGCCAACGAAAAAAGCAGCGCGCTTCCACCAATGCGCCTGGGCATCCGTAAACATAGCCCAGCACGCTACTTGGCGACCGGAAGGTAGCGTTACTATCTCTCGCAGTACACGGTAGCGCTTATCCGCAAACCAAGCAAAGTCGTGCACCTTTTCCGCTCTAAAACGTATAGTCTTCACCTTAGGCGATGACGGAGGAAAGGCGCGGCTCGTATTCAGAGATTTGCGGGTGGGCTTATCGTCAGGTGGTAGCATTTGCGCCAGGAAGGCTTCTGTTTCTGCTATTTTTTGCTCCAGAAAGGTTTGCTCTTCTGGTGTTTGCAAGACCCCCGTGGCGCCGACGACGTAGTTTGCCGGCAAGGTAAGTTCTACGTCGAACGAACCCAGCTCGCTGTAGAACTCCCCTAAATCCAAATAGGGCATAGGGTGCCAGCCTTTAGCGTCGTAAACAGCGGGCTTAGGGTACCATTGGGAGATTTGGTACGATTGCCCCTCGTGTCCCAAGCGCGAAAAGGTGTGTGGTATTTTCAAAAGATACGGTGTTTCGATGACGATACGCCCGCCAGGTGGCAACGGCTCAGTTAAGGTCAGTAACGCAATGTCCGGGTGCTGCGGGTGATATTTCCAGGCAATCGGCTGCTGGTTTACTTGAAAATTCAGGTGGCTGATGTATCCCAGCAAGCTGTCCGGTGCGAAATAGAAGTCTGTTTTTCTCTGGTTCAAACGCTGTCGGCAAAAGGCCGTCCGCCGGCTCTGGTATGCGTTAGGCCATAAATGCATCCAGATTTCGGTCAACGGGTGAGGCGAGTGGTTGATGTACTCTATCCGTACGTGCGCTTGAAGTGTGTG
>JBEQAD010000345.1:0-3095 GCA_041640515.1 Saprospiraceae bacterium
ATGCGAGAATGTTCCATCGCCTTTAGGCCGAAGGTACCGAAGGCAATAGTGCCGCCTTTGTAGGCGATGCCTCTGTTGCGGCCTTTATGCTGCTTCCGATATTTCTGACGTTTGGGCTGAAGCATGGTATGAATATTTTAGAGAAATGATAAGCAAGTTTTCGCTATTTGTAGCCTTTGTGCAAAAGGGATGCAAAGGTAGCCAATCGTTTGGTGTTAGTGTTGCTCGATAATTACCGGCGACGCCGGCGTTCTCCACCACCACCGCCTCCTTCGCCACTGCGACGCTCACCGCGGCCCCCACGACGTTCGCCACGACGCTCGCCGCGGCGCTCGCCGCCGCGTTCGCTACTGGAGCCACGGCGTCCTTCGCCTTCGCCCTCGGGGAACGGGGTCAAATCGCGCTTTTGAAGTACTTCGCCGCGGAAGATCCACACTTTGATGCCGATTTTGCCGTACACCGTCAGGGCTTCGCCCAGGGCATAGTCAATATCGGCGCGAAAAGTGTGCAGTGGGATGCGTCCCTCTTTGTATTCTTCACTCCGCGCAATCTCGGCTCCTCCCAGACGACCGCTAATGCGGATTTTGATACCTTCAGCACCGGCCCGCATCGTGCTTTGAATGGCTGTTTTAATAGCGCGGCGGAAGTTGACGCGTGCTTCGATTTGCTTGGCAATCTGCTCGGCAACAACGTTGGCATCTAACTCGGGCTTACGGATTTCGGCAATATCCACCTGTACTTCTTTGCCGGTGAGAAGCCGCAGCTCTTCCTTGATGAGGTCTACCTCACTACCGCCTCGGCCGATGATGATGCCGGGACGGCTCGTGAATATTCTTACGGTGATGCGCCGTAGGGTGCGCTCGATGACGATGCGGCTAATGCCGTGTTGGAAAGGCTTGTTGCGTTCGCGTGCATCTACCTGTCCTGTCTTCGGACGACGGGCGCGCAAATACGTGCGGATTTTCTCGTCTTCGACAACTTTGAGAGCATAATCTTTATCTGCGAACCAGTTAGAATCCCAGCCGCGGATGATGCCTAAGCGATTGCCGATTGGATTTGTTTTTTGACCCATTTGCTTGTTGATGTAAGCGATTGGAAGTTGCTTGAAGCGGTCTGACGTTTTATTCCTCTGTGTTTTGAGTGTTTTCGCTTTCTCTTGCGGCTTTTTCAGCTGCTGTTTCTACGAGGTTTTCCACCACCAGGGTGACGTGATTGCGGCGCTTGCGCACGCGATAAGCGCGGCCTTGGGGTGCAGGCAGAAAGCGGTAGGTGATGCCTCCGGGATCAACGAAAATGGTCTTGATATGCAGATCATAATCGTCTAGATCGTCAACCTCGGTCTTTTGCTGCCAGTTGTTTACCGCCGACAAGAGAAGCTTCTCCAGCCACACAGCGGCTTCTTTATTGGTGTAGCGCAGGATGCCCAGCGCTTCCGAGACACGCTTCCCGCGGATATTGTCGGCCACCAAGCGCATTTTACGCGGCGACATAGGGCAGTTGCGCAATTTGGCTACAGCTTCCATAATTCAGTACACCTTTACTTACTTTTTATTACCGGCATGGCCGCGGAAGTTGCGCGTGGGCGCGAACTCACCCAATTTGTGGCCGACCATGTTTTCCGTGATGAGGATGGGGACAAAGGTTTTGCCGTTATGCACGGCGATGGTTTCGCCTACCATATCGGGAATGATCATGGAGGCTCGGCTCCAGGTTCTGATGACCTGGCGTCTGTTGCTTTGCTTTGCCTTTAGGACTTTGTCCATCAACGCGTGGTGGACGTAAGGGCCTTTTTTCAGCGAACGAGGCATAGGTTATGCGAGTTTGCGGTTTAAGGAACCGTGGCTTACTTGTTAGTCGTTTTTCGGCGGCTAATAATGAGCGCGTTGGATTGCTTTTTGCGGTTGCGTGTTTTGGCACCTTTCGCTTTGAGGCCTTTACGAGAGCGCGGGTGACCACCCGAGGCGCGCCCTTCACCACCGCCCATGGGGTGGTCGATCGGGTTCATAGCCACAGCGCGGGTGCGCGGACGGCGGCCCCGCCAGCGGCTGCGTCCAGCTTTGCCCAACACCTCTAAGTTATGGTCGGGATTACTTACAGTGCCTATTGTAGCCTTACACGTCAGCAGCACGCGGCGCACTTCGCCCGATGGCATTTTCAATACAGCGTAGCGGTCTTCGCGACCGAGCATGATGGCGCTGGCACCAGCACTGCGCACCAGGGCCCCGCCGGCTCCTGGATGCAACTCGATGTTGTGGATGAACGCGCCCAGAGGCACCTCTGCCAAGTATAGGCAGTTGCCGTTCTCGGGCGGAACACCGCGGCCCGAGAGCAGCTGCTGGCCCACTCGAATACCTTGTGGAGCCAAGATGTAGCGTTTCTCGCCGTCGGGATAGCTCAGCAGCGCGATATATGCGGTGCGGTACGGGTCGTACTGGATGGACTCTACTGTTGCCGGTTCGTTCTCCCGGTCGCGCTTGAAGTCAATGAGGCGGTACCGGCGTTTGTGACCACCGCCGCGGTAGCGCATAGTGCGCCGACCGTCATTGTTACGACCGCCCGTGCTGCCTAGGGTAACCAGCAGCGACTTTTCCGGGCGTGCGCCTTTGGTCAGCTCTGTCTTGGCGACATCCACCCGAAAACGCAGGCCGGGCGTGAGCGGATTGTATTTTTTTACTGCCATTGTTTTTCCTGTTTATATCCTGCGAATTTTAGGACAGCCGATGCACTATTCTTCTCCGAAGAGGTCTATGCTTTCGCCGGGCGATAAAGTAACGTAAGCTTTTTTGTAGGGTGCTTTGCGACCGCGTACGATGGTGGTGCGGGTGGTGCGCGTCTTGGGCTTGCCTGGCATGAGGGCTGTATTGACGCGTTCTACTGCCACATTGAACATATCCTCCACAGCCTTCTTTATCTCTAGCTTGTTGGCATCTCGGCCTACAACAAATACGTAAGTATTGCGTTTGTCGGTCAGCTTAGTAGATTTCTCGGTAAGGACGGGCTTTATCAAAATCTGCTTGGCCATGTTACTCACAGATGACTTTGAGTTTTTCAATAGCGCTCTCGGTCAGCACGATGGCACCGGCGCGCAGGATGCG
>JBEQAD010000346.1:0-3087 GCA_041640515.1 Saprospiraceae bacterium
TTTGGGTGGCTACTCCATTCCTGCCTTAGTACCTGTATTGGAAGAAGACACCTGCACAGTCCTGGTTTTCCCAGGTGTGAAGGAAAACGGGCAAATACTTACGCCAACCGTTTACCCCATGTTCCAGCGACACGAGGACAAGGTTGTACTGACGCCAGCCCAGACCACTGCGCTGAAACCTACCACGCGCTACGTACCCGATATCCGCTTTCCCTGGCCCGTTGAGCGAGGTACGTTCGATGCCAGCGCTATCGTTCTCTTTGACCGCGACGATAACCCCCAAACTGGCTTCGAACTGACAACCGAGGATGCTTTTGCAGGGCGCTCTGTGCGGATGCGCGTGGATACTGCCAACACCCTTAACGACGTAGCCACAGAGGCCGTGGAAGGACTACCGGCTACGGCGGCTCGCCAGGTATGGCTCGAATTGCACCGCCGCAACGACATGCCTTTTGAAATTTGGCTACTGGCCGACGACGGCCCCGGCACCACTGAGTACAGCACGTCGGTATTTCGGTTTAATCCTGCCCTTACGTGGACTAAAATTTACCTTAATTTAACCGAACCCCTCGTTTCGATGGGTGAGCGGAAACGACACCGCTTGCTTTTCCGCCTTGCCTTGCGCCCCAACAGCAGTGGCCAGTATGAGCGCCTTTCGGGCACGGTGCTTTTTGATAACATCCGCTTAGCGCACTTCTAAACTTTTCACTTTAATACAAAACCTTTAACCCTTGTCGCGTCGAGTCCGCCAACGTGATACCCAACTGTATGCCGTCGCAGATTTCCTGACGGCTATGTTAGCGTGGGTGCTTTTCTTCCTCTATCGAAAGAAAACAGAAGGTGCGCCTCTTGACGCTGCCGTCTTCAAGGACCCTAATCTTTGGCTTGGAGCGGCAGTTATTCCTGTGGGATGGCTGCTTCTATATGCCATTTTTGACCATTACACCCCCGACATCTACCGCATGTCGCGCATTAGCACGCTCGGCCGCACTTTTTTTGCTACTTTCTTGGGCGTGCTATCCTTGTTTTTTGCGCTTATTCTTGACGATGTCGTTCAAGACTCGCGCACCTACACCCAGTCCTTCGTCGTACTTTTTAGCCTCCACTTTCTACTAACGGCTACTCTGCGTCTGATACTGCTCACGCGCGCTCATCGGCGCATTCAAGCGGGCCGAGTTGCCTTCAACACGCTGCTGGTGGGCGGCAACCAAAATGCGGTCGAACTCTATCGCGACATCGCCGGGCGTAAAAAAAGTATTGGCTACCGCTTCATCGGCTATGTGGATACCAACACTAACGGCCCTGAGGCGCCACTGGCCCAGTACCTGCCCAAACTCGGCACCCTCGACGCTCTCTCCTCTATCATCCGCACGCACGAGATCGAAGAAGTTATTATCGCTATCGAAACCAGCGAGCACAACTTGGTGCGCAATATCCTGAATACCCTCTTCGACTTTAGCCACCAAGTCTTCGTCAAGATCATCCCTGACATGTACGACATTCTGCTTGGGTCAGTCAAAATGACCCATGTGTATGGAGCGGTACTCATCGAAATTAAGCAGGAACTGATGCCTCGCTGGCAACGCGTGCTTAAACGCGCGATGGATATTGCTGTCAGCCTGACGATGCTCGTCCTGCTGTCGCCCTTGCTGTTATATATCGCTCTGCGCGTTCGCTTATCCTCGCCAGGTCCTATACTTTACTGCCAGGAACGCATTGGGCAGTACGGGCGTCCGTTTCTGCTTTATAAGTTCCGCTCTATGTACGTAGATGCAGAAAGGCACGGCCCTCAATTGTCGAAGGAAGGAGATCCGCGGTGTACGCCTTGGGGAGCGGTCATGCGCAAGTGGCGATTGGACGAATTGCCTAATTTTTGGAATGTCCTGCGCGGCGATATGTCCCTTGTAGGTCCGCGTCCTGAACGCCGCTTTTTCATTGATCAGATTCTCGAACACAACCCGCACTATCGCCATTTGCTTAAAGTGCGTCCGGGTATCACCTCTTGGGGGCAAGTCAAATATGGCTATGCCTCCTCCGTTGAAGAGATGCTCCAGCGCCTCAAGTTTGACCTGCTTTACATCGAAAACATGTCGTTGGCGCTCGATTTCAAAATCCTCTTCTACACGGTTTTAGTTTTGCTGCAAGGGCGCGGGAAGTAAACTTGAGCATGTCCTTGGCATTGGTGGTATCGCTTGCGAGTGACCCTAAGGCTATTGTTTGTCCTGTGGCGCATTGCATCTTGGATGGATAAGATAACCGTGTGCCTGCGCAAGGGTTGAAGAGCGAATAGGGCAGCCAGCCAAACAGCGACTGACTGCCTTATTCTTACGCCAATGTCCTGACTTTAAAACCGGAAATTCAGTCTTGAGAACAGGAAAGTGCCGTTGAAGCCCATTTGCACAGCGTCATACAGTCCGCCGCCTTCTGTTTCTTGGTCCTGGCGGGTAGGATAGGCGTTGAGGATGTTTGCTCCTCCGAAAGTCCAGCGCACACGCGGCGACAAACGATACGACAGGCTGAGGTCGAGAGTTACCCGCGGGTCGTAGACATCAATCTCACCGATGTAGTCCTCTAATTCAATTTTATCAAAGTAGTTCAGGCGCACATTAGCTCCCCAACGGCGGCCATGTAAGTCGAAAGCCAGGTTACCTTTCAGCGGTGGTGCCGAAGCCAAGATGAAGAGTTTCTCCCGGTTGCTCAGGTAAGAGTCTTCTTTGCCAACCAGCTTGGCGCTGGTGTTCACCTGGTCAATGGTCATGCGGTTCCAGTTACCGGCCAAGGTGACCGTAAAGCGCTGCTCTTCGCCGAGGGTTCCGCTGTAGGCTGCCACCACGTCTAAGCCGTTGGTAGTGGTGTTGATGGCATTGGCGAAGAAGCGCGCACTACCCACGTTGAGGGAACGCAGGATGCTGCCAATCTGGTCGTCGTCGTTGTAGAAGTCGCCCGTCAGCACGATGCGGTCTTTGATTTGGATGCGGTAAAAATCGGCGGAGAGTGTGAAGCCCTGGCGGCTGTACGTAAGTCCTGCGCCTAAGTTGACGGACGTTTCCTCTTGGAGAGGCTCTATGCCGAGTGCTTTCGTGATAG
>JBEQAD010000347.1:0-3057 GCA_041640515.1 Saprospiraceae bacterium
GTTTTCACGCCTACGCTACCGGACGTGTGCGCACGCTGCTTTAGACCGCCGTACGCTTCCAACGACCCCGACGGAACACCACTACCAGCGCCAGCGCTAAGGCGGACTCCGCCACTACTATACTGTAGTACACTCCCGACTCTTTCCACCCCATCTCCATAGCCAGCCACCACGCCAGCGGAGCCTCTATGAGCCAAAAACAGATGAAATTCAACACAGTAGGTGTGCGTGTGTTGCCGGCGCCGTTGATGGCTTGCGACAGAATCATGCCATAGCCATAGAAAACATAGCCTGCTGAAATGATGCGCAGCGCCAGCGCACCACTTTGAAGCGTAGAAGGGTCTTGTGTAAATAACCCAATCAGCAAAGGTGCGCCAAACAGGTAAAGCGTACCAACAGCAGCCATAAAGAGCATATTGAAAAAACCTGCGCGCCACACCGAGCGCTCGGCGCGGTCGGGCTGCTCCGCACCGAGGTTTTGACCCACCAACGTAGCCGCGGCATTGGCCATGCCCCACGAAGGCAACAGCGTGAAAATCATGAGGCGGATGGCAATGGTGTAGCCTGCTGTAGCGGTGGTGCTGATTTGCCCCAAGATACCGATGAGAAAAATCCAGCTGGACGAAGCAATCAAGTACTGCCCGGTGCTTCCGGCGGCAATGGTAAGCAAACGCCGCACGAGGTCCCAATGAGGCCGAAGCATAAACCGCAAGTGCAAGCGAACAGCCCGACCTACAGCAAAAAGGTGCCACAGCTGATACAATACGCCCACCGACCGCCCAATAGTGGTAGCCACCCCCGCGCCTAACAGCCCCATTTCGGGGAAAGGCCCCCAACCAAAGATCAGCAACGGGTCAAGAATGAGGTTTACCCCGTTGGCTATCCACAACGCGCGCATAGCCGTAACGGCGTCACCCGCTCCGCGAAAGATGCCATTGAGCATCCACAACAATAGAATAGGGAGGTTGGCCGTCAGCAGTAGGCGGGTGAATGCTTCGCCCGTTTCAGCCACCGCCGGGTCGCTAGCCATGAGATGCAGGATATCGCGCGCAAACAGACCGCCGGGCACGGCAATGAGCACCGACAATACCAACGCCACCAACAACGCCTGTGCACCAGCAACGGCTGCCGCCCGCCGCCGCCCCTGGCCCACGCGCCGCGACACCATCGCCGTAGCCGCAGCGCTCAAGCCAATGGCCACCGAATAAACCAGCGTTAGCACCGACTCCGTCAGCCCTACGGTAGCTACCGCCTCGTTGCCTATTTTGGCCACAAAATAGGCATCTACTACGGCAAAAAGTGACTCCATGGCCATTTCCAAAATCATGGGAACGGCCAACAGAACAATGGCTCGGTCAATGCTGCCGCGCGTGTAGTCCTGTTCTTCGCCATGGATGGCCTGGCGCAATAAGCGTTGCCAGCGCTGCCAGCGCTGGGTTAGGGTAGTTGAAGTAGCCAGAAAAAAGCAGTTTTATGTGTTTGTTCAAAAAGGCGAAGCTGTGCCGTGGTGTGCTTTTACTGAGAGCAAGTGATGTTCTATGAAATGCAAAATTCGCACCGTAGCGCCCTGGCTTTCGGTCAAGAATTGCCGAACAGCAACAGATGCCCGTTGATAACATTTAGCCTGTTGCAAATGCTGCAATTGCGCGATGAGTTCCGCTGAATGTCGAATTGGAAAGGCACCACCGCGCCGAACGAATTGGCGGGCCTCTTCAAAACGCTCGTAGTTTGGCCCAAACAGTACCGGCAGTCCATAGGCCGCTGGTTCCAGCGTGTTGTGAATGCCTCGGCCAAATCCTCCG
Organism: Saprospiraceae bacterium; assembly: GCA_041640515.1. Taxonomy (GTDB): domain Bacteria; phylum Bacteroidota; class Bacteroidia; order Chitinophagales; family Saprospiraceae; genus M3007. The sequence continues at coordinate 1,803 of JBEQAD010000347.1, forward strand.
CCAATGTAGGCAATGCGGCCAAAGCGGTATAGCCGTCCCAACAAGCCCACGCTATCAATGAGGAGCACATCCACTGGCTGTTGCCCGTCCCATTGAGTGTAGCGCGCCCAAGGGCGGCGCAGGCGCGCCGTCAGCGCCGCTATATGCCGCTCCGACGGCTCATGCGGAGCGATAATCCAGCGAAGGTGCCCTAGGTCAGGGTTGTGAATAGCCGCCAGCAACAGCGCTTCGTCGGCCGGCCACGTGCTGCCCGCCACGACGTCGGCAGGAAAGGGCGGGCGTTCCAACGGGGTCGTATCCTGGGCTAGCTGTAGAACGCGGTCCACTCGGGTATCGCCTGCGACGCTCACCGCCTCAAAGCCTGCCTGGCGCAAGAGCTCTGCCGAAGAGGTGTCTTGGGTGAAAATATGAGAGAAACAACCCAACATTTGCCTCCAGAAGCCTCCCCAGGGCTTGAAAAAAGGCTGGCTGGGCCGAAATAAGGCCGAAACGAGTAGGGTAAGAACGCCGCGCTGGCGCAATGCAAAAAGGTAATTAGCCCAAAAGTCGTACTTTACAAAAACGGCCACATTCGGGCGAATGCGCTCTATAAAATCGCGCGCGTTCCGGAGCGTATCGGCGGGCAGGTAACAAACCACATCGGCCACCGGGTAGCCCTTGCGCACTTCGTAGCCGGAGGGTGAAAAGAAAGACAACACTATCCATGACGAAGGATATCGATCGCGAAAGGCTTCCAGCAGCGGCCGCCCCTGTTCAAACTCCCCTAAGGAGGCTACGTGCATCCACAACACCGGAGCCCTGTCGGACGGAGCAGCAGGCAGACGCTCGCGCCAGCGGCGACGCCCCAACACCCACAGGCGGGCCTTAGCAGAAAAACCTTGGGCCAACCATATGCCCACCCTCAGCCCGCTGATAGCGATGGCATACAAAAAGAGGCGCATCAGTAGTAGATTTGATCGGCAGGTACTTGGTAAAGAGGGAGCGTCCAGCCTAAGCGCAAGCCAAACCACAAGTCTGTCCGGCGGCCATCTAACTTGCGCATGGCACTGAAATCCCATTCGCGCAGGGTATTGGTAAAAGCCTGGGTAAACGCTAAGCCGACAAACCAGTTGGAGCGGCGCGTGGGACCGAGGTGCTGCCAACCAATGAACTGATGGAGCGCCCAGCCACCGGTAAGGCGGTCGTAGCCCTTAGCATAGTCGCCCTGTACCTGCACGAGCGTATTATCGTTGTCTTGGATGCGAATTTTATGCTG
>JBEQAD010000348.1:0-3020 GCA_041640515.1 Saprospiraceae bacterium
CAACGAGATCGTTTACAACTACGAAGCGGGATACCGCACTGGCATTGGCGACCTTAGCGCCGATATCGCGCTCTTCCACACGCGCATCAACAACCGCCTGGCTACTATCTACGAAGGGCCTATTGCTACCCTTAAGCCTTTAGGCACTAACCAGATTATCGGCACGGAACTAAGTCTGACGTATGCTCCGCGCGCTGTACGCGGGCTACTGTTACAAGCTTCCTACACGCTGCAGAGATCTACGTTTGTAGATTTCAAAATACCGGTAACGCTCAATAGCACGACCAAGAAGCCCAACCTGAACGTGGATGGACCGCTGTATGGCAACAAAGTGAACTTAGAAGGAGTCCAGAACGACACAGTGAAGATCTATTCAATCGACTTGAAAGGTAAGCAATTGCCAACAGTGCCTTCCTCCATTTTCAACTTCACAGCCAACTACGACCACAAGTTCTTTAACTTCAGCCTAAACGGAACATGGAATGGTAATGCGTACGCCGACGCTACAAACGTGTTCAAAATGAATGACTTTGTCTTAATCAATGCCGGCATCTTGTTTAAAGTACCTCTCAAGGGCGCCGGTTCATTGCGCGCTGGCATACAGGGCAAAAACTTGCTCAACCGCGTCGAAGCCTTGCGGGCTTTCTACTTTACGGACAATGACAATGCTTTAGTGCTCCGTCAGCGGGTAGATGCCGGCATTCTGGATCCCGAAAATACCTTCTTCATGGGCATTCCAGCCCAACCGCGCCGTTTCTTGTTCACTTTAGAATATCGCTTCTAACGTATCCTCCCGCACGCGTCGGCAGGGGAAAGCCCCTGCCGACCGTGCTCTTTCTCTCAAACGCCTTCTTTACTTCTTATGCGGTTTTTACACATCCTCACCCTCACTGGTCTTTTTTGGGGCGCCCTGGCTGGCTGCGACAGCGGCCAAAAGGCTGTCAAAGAAGGGAGAACAGCTACCGAGCTCGATCTCTCGAAATCACAAGACAACTTAGCCGCCTTTGTTAAGGTGCGCGGCTCTACCAATGAGAAAGAAGAAGTTTTCTTCTACGCCTCTGGTACCATCTACTCCTTTGTGCCAGGCGAGCGCGACGTGCCCCTGATGGGTTTTGAAATGTACAACGTGGGCAAAATGAAGAAAGTGGATGGTGGCTACCATCTGCTCACGCGCGAGGTAGGCTTTTACAAGGATCTGAAAACTGGCCAAATCATAGAGAAGTGGTACAACCCCTGGATTAAGGACACTTGCCAAGTAGTGCAGGTGTGGAATGACCCAGTGAATCAAAAATTTATGCTACAATCGGAACGCGGGCCTTGGGGTATTCCTTTTCAAGAGTTTGACGATCGCGTAGTGATGTACACCGATGTTTTTTTGCACTACCCCTCGCCGCTTAAAGTGAGTGAGTTTCCCGAGCATTCAGCGTCCGACATGTACGAGGCAGCAGAGCTATTTCAATTCTTTTTTTCCAAGAAAGACCTGAACAACCCAGCCCTGACCAGCATCCCTACAGCAGTCTCCTGGACGCGCGTAGGGCCGTACTTGCCCTGGATGCGCATGGGTCAGCGGCCAGGCAACCTCGTTTATCAATGCCGAGGATACAAAGTCATGGGCCCTAGTGCGTGGGAGAAAATCCCGAAACAGATGCGCGACTACGTGCTCAAGCACCACCCTGAGTTTGCCCACGCGCCCGACACTTTTGTTACGCCAAATGAAACCAGTTGGACCTATTTTAGAAAGTTGCAGGCTCAGAAGAAGGAGTAAAACTTATGCGCAGCAAATGGCCCAGTGTCCTGTGGTTCTGGTGGGGTTGTGCGCTTCTGGCGCCGGCACAGCAACTTTCTCCAGACGACCCGCGGTGGATAGAACAAGACTGGCTAGCGCCGCGTTCGAAGCCTGAGGAGGCGATCACGCAACGGCTGGCGGAAATTACTCTTTCAACGAATCATCTCGACAGTATACGCCTGTTCTACGTTCAGGGAATGGGCATGACCTTAGAGGGCCCGCTAAAGGTTGGCCGCACAACCCGAAAAGCACAGCGCCGCCTATGGGGCATATCCGATACCCTCTCTTGGCAGCAATATCGCCTCCATCGTCCTGAAGTGGAAGGCGAAATTGAAATCCGCCTCTTGGTGTTTGACAAGCCCTTGCCCGCCATACACGCTAGCTACGACCCTTTAGAGCTGGGGCCCTTGTCCATTGGCTTTCCTAATCTCGATCAGGCCAAATTAGATGGTCGCATTCGCAGCCTCGGCTTTGGGGCTTTGGCTCCTTTGGAAAGTAGCCAAATTGCACGCCCCGACGGGCAGCTCTATACCATCTACGAGACGATTTTCAACGCTCCTGACTTCACCCATGCTGTGGGCATAACGCGCGGCGATGGCATGCGCCAAATGGCGCCTGTGGACTCCACCACAGGGCATGGCGGCCCGGGATACTCGGCTCAAGTGGTGCATCGCTCCGACGAAGTACTGGCTTTTTACACCGGGGTTTTAGGGCTGGAGTTGCGCTCTGACCGCCAGTGGCGCTCCTCTGCTCATTCGGCGCTGGGTATTCCGGAAGGTATACCCTTCCGCTTTTCCATTGTTTACCCGCAAGGGGCTCGCACTGGGCAACTGCTGTTTTTGGATTTCGACGATGGGTTCGAAAAGCCAGCGGCGCGTCCACCTCGCGTCCCGTATCGAGGCATTGGCATGTGGACCTTCGAGACGCGCGACCTCGCTGAAGTTGAGCGCCGAGCCAAGGCTGCGGGCACGCCAGTGCTGCATCCTCGCATTCGACTGCAACACCCTATTTGGGGTGAGATAGACGCCTTGACGTTGTTGTCTCCCACTGGTTTTCCGGTAGAAGTCTTTCAAAGAATACGCTCGCAATGATACCTGAAGTCATTTTGGAGGAACAAGGGCTGCGCGACGGCTTGCAGACGCTAAAGGTCATCGTGCCTACGGAGAAAAAATTAGCCTGGATAGTGCAGTTGGTGGAAGCAGGGTTGCGCCGCATTCAGGTGGCTTCTTTCGTA
>JBEQAD010000349.1:0-3005 GCA_041640515.1 Saprospiraceae bacterium
AATGTGCGCAATACTAACCCCCACCGTCGAGGTCAGTAGCGAACACATCCACAGCCAAAGCGTAAACAGTCGAAGCATAACAAAGCAGGCGCCCTTTGTATGTAAAGGCAAAATTAAGTTACTTGTTCAATATACTGGCAACTTCCTATTTTTTTCCAAAAAGAAGCAAAAGGGGAGAGCCTCTCGGGATTAACTTTGTCGCAAGGCGGAAAGGCTCAAAGGGTTATTTTTCGTTTTGCGACCAACAGCTCAGAAGACAGCCTGCTCGCCGAAAACGCCTGCGTTTCTGTTGAAAAACGCCTGAATCATACGGTTATTTTTTAATGATGCCTGGCTTAATGCCATTTTAGCATTGGTGCATTATCCGTTGGGTTATGGCGCGACAGGTCTTTCTTTAGGTGTGCTTACCAAAACACTCACCAGCAGCTATGGGAGGGAAGCCTATTGCTCGTTAGTCTCTGCCAGCAGGGCGAACATCTCCACGACGACGCTGCCCATGCGCTCGATAGCAAGATCTAACTTCCAGGCGTCGCGCTGTCGCGGCTCAACGTAGTTAGAGATGCCTCGAATTTCTGAGAAGGGCACCTCTGCCCGCAGACACGCGTAAAAAAAAGCGGCACTCTCCATTGTCTCCACTTGGGCTTGTGGGTACTTTTTTTGGATAACCTCGATGTTCGGCCCATATCCGTGCACGCGGTTGACTGTCAGTCCATAGACAGCAGGCAAAAAGCGCGCTTCCGCTGCTGCCACATTGCGCAGCCAACCTTCTTCAAAAGGCGGCTCATTCGAATGAGTCAGTCCCAATTCAAAGACGTCGGTGAAACGCCCATCGGCCTCTTCGACGCCGACGTCGCCAAAGCGATCAGCCACCACCTGAACTACATCTCCTAAGACCAACGAACGGTCAAACGCGCCTGCTACGCCAACGTGCAGTGCCCAGTCTGGCCGGTATTGCACAAAAAGTCGGCCCAGATGCCAAGCCGTAGGCACAGCGCCCACTCCGGTTATCAGCGGCATGACGCGAAGACGCCCCTGAACCAAACAACCATCGGGTGTTCTCTGAAAATCGCGCTCTAAGTGAGACAACACCGGCGCCACTTCGAAAGGTGTGGCTGCTACCAACAAGACGTCCATAGCGCATTTTTAAGCGTGAAAGTACACCGCTCTCCGCGTGACAGGTGTATTGGTGTACCTTTCGGCCTCAAAAACAGCACCTATGGCTCGCGAATGGTTCGCTGCTTGGTTCGATTCACCTTATTACCATACGCTCTATCAGCGCCGCGACGAACAGGAGGCACATCTTTTCATAGATCGCTTGCTTCGCGAACTCAACCTGCCGCCGAGCGCTCGCATCCTCGACCTGGCTTGCGGCCGCGGCCGCCATGCTCGTTACCTCGCTGAAAAGGGTTTTGACGTAACTGGCCTGGACATCTCCGAAAATAGCATCGCTTATGCCCGCCAGTTCGAGAACGAGCGACTGGCCTTTTATCAGCACGACATGCGCCAGCCTTTTCGGGTAAACTACTTTGACATGGTGTTAAATCTGTTTACTAGCTTCGGCTATTTTGACACCGATCAGGAACATGAGCGTGTATTACGCAATGTTTACGTCGGCTTAAAACCAGGCGGCACTTTCTTACTGGATTTTTTTAATGCGCACTGGGTGCGTCAACACTTGGTTCGGCGCGAAGAAAAGGTTGCCGGCGGTCTTCTTTTTCATATCCGCAAGGCCATTCGCTCTGGTCGAGTGTATAAACGGGTAGAATTTGAGGCCAATGGGCGCCATTATCGCTTTCGCGAGCGCGTGCGTTTGTTTACTCTACAGGACTTCCAGGAGATGTTTCAGCGCGTCGGGCTTCAGCTGCTGCGCACTTACGGCAGTTACAATATAGAGCCATTTGACCCTGAGCGCTCGGAACGCCTCATCCTGATGGCCCGAAAAGCAGAACAGTGACATGGGCTGGTTAGAAAACCTGGATGTTGTGGTTTTTCATCTGATCAACGGTTGCTGGAGCAACCCACTATTTGATCTGATGCTCCCTCTTTTTCGCGAAAAGTGGTTTTGGGCACCGCTTTATCTGTATATTTTGGCTTTCGCTTGGATGCAATGGGGAGCACGCCGTACTCTTTGGTTCGTATTAATGGGAGCGCTTACAATAGGAGCGGCGGATTTTACCAGCAGCACTGTGATCAAAAAAAACGTCCAGCGTCTTCGCCCATGCAACGACCCTGAAGTAAAAAAGAGTGTCGTTCTGCGCGTCTCTTGCGGCAGTGGCTACAGTTTTACTTCTTCGCACGCGGCCAATCACTTTGCTTTTGCCGTCTTTGCAGGTATGGGATTAAGAAGACGTTTAGCGCCTCTTAGAAAATGGCTGCTTCTTTGGGCAGCCTTCGTTGCCTACGCACAGGTATATGTAGGCGTACATTACCCGCTCGATGTGTTAGCGGGAGCTTTGCTCGGCGTGCTTACAGGCTTTGTGGGTGCTGTTGCTTTCTCACGGCGCGTTCTTCATCAGTAGCGCCCTGGAGCGTTCGATACGAACCGATGAAGCAGTTCCAGGATGCGAGTAACCAACACTACTCCTGAAGTCGGGTTAGGCGTGTCGTTGCGATCTTTATTATTGCTGGCCAGCATCTTCTCTTTGCTTTCAGCCCCGTTGTACGCCTGTATGCCCTGTGTAGCGGCGTCTATGTTGACGTAGAGAATGGAAAAAAGGCTCACAGCGAACAGCAGAGCAAGGCCGTAGCGCGTGTACTGTTTGTGTTTCATGGTTGTGTGGCGCATTTTAATAAGGAAAAAAGCCCGCTGATTTTGCTCATCGTATTAGACAACGCAGGGCTGCACAGAGTTGCAATCTCGCTGATATTTTTTTATTTGCTTGAAAATTTTAAGCAACATCAAAAAATCGCCCGAACCTGCGCCCTGGCGGTGTGAATAACGCGATTTTCTCCCGTCTTTCGGCCGTCGTAGAGCAAGCTTAGTTGCATGGCTTTGGACAGTTGGC
>JBEQAD010000350.1:0-3003 GCA_041640515.1 Saprospiraceae bacterium
CTCATCGTTCGACGAGGAAGCAAACAAGTTGGGCGACGCCAGGTCTTGCTCAGAGCGCACATATTCCATCTCTTTTTTGAAGGACTCGTAATCAACACCGTATTCATTGAGAAACTTTGCCGCAAACGTGTCGGTATGCTTCAACAGCGACAGCATCAAGTGCTCAGGCTGCACCTCTTCGCTTTTCAGGAGACGGGCTTCCAGGAACGTTACTTTGAGAATGCGCTGCAGTTGTGAGGTCATCTGAAACTCCCCCACCGACAGGTTTTCTGCTGGCGGGAAAGCGCTGCGGCGCGGAATGGTGCTTTCCACACGCTTCTTAAGCTCCAGGATATCTACCATCAGGTTTTCCAGCACGCGCACCGGCAAGCTGTCGCGCTCCTGCAGGATACCCAGTAGCAAATGCTCTGCACCGACATAGTCGTGCCCCAGCCTACGCGCTTCTTGGCCGCTTTGATGGATGATTTGCTTGACGACCGGAGAGAACTTCTGGTTCATGAAATTGGATCGATAAAGTGAAGAAAACGGAATATTTGGGGTTGTTTTTAGCCGGTTAAAGATCGTCTCGCATGGTGTTCAAAGGCGATTTGCCTCTGCAAAAGTGCAATACTCGCTTCTTTCAACCGCTACTTTAACAAAAAAATACTGCTCAAGTTTTGGAGCAACAAGTGGAGAACATTACGGAGCGCTTAGTCGCTACATGCTAACGAGAGGAAGAGCGCCCCGGGCTTGGTCAGAGATTGTCCCAGTCGTACCATACGCGGTCGAAGCGTCGATCTTTGAGATCGTGCTCTCGAATGAAGAAATGACCAACGCCCATATCGCCCCACATGAGGTCCATCTGCTCGTCGGAGTCGAGCTGAAACAGCAGCAGCATGGGGTCGCTGGGGCGCCGGGGGTCGTCTTGGGTAAAGTAGGCGTATCCGCCCACCTTGTGCCCATCGCTGCGCAGGGCGCGCCCGACAGCATCCTGCAGTTCCCACTCCGCATTGCCGAACGCAAGGAAAAAGTCGGCGCCAAAGTGCTGCCAGAAGCGGTAGTCCGTAATGGGCGCCACCTCTTCTGCCCGCTCGAAGGAGAGCGGATAGGAGCGCTCCGGGTGGTGAGGTAGCAAATCGTAGTCCAGAGGGGGCTGCACGTCCGTCTGCAGGTCTCTTTCCTCCAGCAGTGGTGCTGAGAAATAGCACACGCGGAAGTGCGCTTGGTTTTCGCCGTTATCGAGGTCCATGCCGTAAAGGTCATCGTCATCTATGTAGAACTGCACGATGCCTGCCTCGGGGAAAGGCGGCAGTGGAGGCATGTCGCCAAAGTTTAGCTGGGCTAAAAAGAAGAGTGGCTTGCCCTCTGGCGTCGTGGGATAAGCCACGCCACGGGGTAAGTAGGGCAGCCCGCCCACCTTGCTTTCCCACCAGGAGGTAGGGCGCTCTGGCTGAGCGCGAACCCGAATAAAGGGCATGCGCGTGGCCAGCCATTTTTCGCGGAAAGGCTCCAAGGCGGGCGGCAAAGCAAAGGAAAGCATAAAGTATCGGGCTATTTTTTATTGAATAGAAATCTGCTGAATGCGCGCGCCGGGCTGCCAACTAAACACGACATCCATACCCTGAACCACCTTCCCGAAGATGGTGTAGAGGCCGTCTAGGTGCGGTGTAGGGGAGTGGGTGATGAAGAACTGCGTGCCTTCTGTGTCCGGACCAGCCGAAGCCATACCCACATAGCCTTCGTCGTCGTAGTACAGAGGGCCAATTTCGGTGCGCAGCGAGAAGTCGAGCGCTCCGTAGCCGTCGCCACGTGGGCATCCTCCCTGAGCGACGAAGTTGGGCACGACGCGGTGGAATACTTTTCCATTGTAAAAGCCGCTCTGGGCCAGGCGCACAAAGCTGGCCACCGCTCCAGGCGCCCAGGTAGGGTACAGCTGGATGGACACCGTGCCTGCGTCTGTCTGAATAGCTGCCCGCGTGTTGACATTGATCGCACTTAACAGAGCCCAATCTATGGGATGGTTGTAGGGCGGTTTACGAAAGGGCGGTTCAGGGCGGCCTTCCAGCACCGCAATAGCCTTACTCAGGGCTAGATAGGCTTCGTAATCGCGCGGGATGCGCAGCTGCTGCAGGGCAGTTTTTAATTCAGCCAATTGGGTAGAGTCTGCGAAGCCTCGATACTGCAACACGGGCGACTGCAACCCCTCTGCAGCGGCAGCAATCATGCCCACGTCGCCCGACCGGACGGCTTCCAGAAAATATTCGAACAGGTCGCGCCGCGCATATTGGGCTTTTTCGCCAAACAGGCGAAAGAAGTCGGGACGCCGTGCAATTTCTGCGAGGGTTTCTACAGCGCCGCTCTTTACTACGGGCGACGGGTCGGCAAAGCCCTTGTCATGTATCCACTTGAACTGCCAGACAAACTCCGAGAGTGCTTTTAGGCAAGCCACGCGCTCGTAAGGGTTCTGTGACTTGAGGAAGAGGTCGCGCAGCCGGTAATTGAGGTATTCCTTTCGCTCGGGATTTGCACTGCCGCTGAGCCACTTATACGATGCGCGATAGAGGGCTACCCGCGTGGGCCAAGGCAATTCCGGGTTATCGCGGGCGATGCGCCAATAGTAGTCGGCGTCCTTAGGTTGGCCGCGCGCCACGAAGAACTCTGCGGCCGTGCGCGAAACGTGGGGGTTGGGGTCCTGGAGCAGAGGCGACACCAGCGAGAACACCGTGTCTGGCTCGAACAGAGCCAACGCCGAGATGAGGCTGCAGCGCACTCGCCAGTCTTGTTCGTTTTTAATGGCTTTAGAGAGGATGCCAAAGGCCGGGCGCGTGCGCGACTTGCCCAGGGCTTTTGCCAGCGCCATGCGAATATCGGGGTCTGTCGAGCGCACAAAGGCTGCGGCCAATTCTACGGCTTGGGCGCTGTCGGGCACTACTTCTGGCGAACGGGCCAGATAATGGGCCGCCATCAGGCGCACTGAAGGCGCCAAGCGCTCATTAGCGCAATAGCGAATCATGAGGGCCGTGC
>JBEQAD010000351.1:0-2993 GCA_041640515.1 Saprospiraceae bacterium
ACTGCTCCAGCTGGTGCAAGACGGTTACGTGAGCGGTTGGGACGACCCGCGCATGCCCACTCTCAGTGGCCTGCGCCGGCGCGGCTACACACCAGAAAGCATCCGCGAGTTCTCGCATCGCGTAGGCGTAGCCAAGCGCGAGAACATTATCGACGTTAGCCTGCTGGAGTTTTGCATTCGCGAAGACCTTAATCGCCGCGCTCTGCGCCGCTTTGCTGTGCTTCGTCCGCTTCGGCTCGTCATCTCCAACTACCCTGAAGGCCAGGTAGAATGGCTGGAAACGGAAAATAACCCGGAAGATCCTAACGCTGGTAACCGCACTGTGCCTTTTGGGCGCGAGTTATTTATTGAGCAAGAGGATTTCATGGAAAATCCGCCGCCTAAGTATTTCCGCCTGTACCCCGGCGGCATGGTGCGCCTCAAGTCCGCCTACATTATTGAGTGTACTGGTGTAGAAAAAGACGCTGCCGGACAAATTACTGCCGTTGTGTGTCGCTACCTCCCAGAAAGCCGCTCAGGCCAGGATACCAGTGGCCTCAAAGTAAAGGGGACTATTCACTGGCTCTACGCTGCGCATGCGCGCACGGCGGAAGTGCGTCTTTACGACCGCCTCTTTCGAGTAGAAGACCCCGCCGCCGAAGAGGATTTCAAAAAGGCTATCAATCCAAATTCGCTGGAGGTTATTCCTAACGCCCTTATCGAGTCGGCGCTTCTGGACACCAAACCTGGCGATCACTTCCAGTTTACGCGCCTGGGCTACTTCTGCACCGACCCGGACAGCCAACCCGACCGGCCTGTTTTCAACCGCACCGTCACCTTGAAAGACACCTGGGCTAAAGAAGTCAAAAAGCAAGCGTAGAGCACCCTGGTTTGCCCTCCGACACCTTAGCCCGCCTGGGCGGCGAGTTTCATTTCGGTTGCCAGTGGCTCGCCTAAATAGCGGTCAATAGCCCAGTGGACGCCGTAGATGACGGGGGTTAGGAGAATGGCCATTAGCCCTTTGTATAAGTAGTTGATGATAGAAATGGCAAATACTTGAGCGAAGCCAATTTGCTGGCCAATGTACAGGGCGATGAAAACAACCACGAAGCTATCAATAAATTGAGAGACCAGTGTGCTACCTGTGGCGCGCAGCCATATTTTCTTCTCACCAGTAATGGCTTTTATGCGATGAAAAATTGTTACGTCCACAATTTGCGCTATGAGGAAAGCAACGAGTGAGCCGACAATAATCCACAAACTTTGGCCAAAGACGATAGAGTAAGCAGCGTTGTAGTCGGCTACCTGAGCCCGCATAGCGGCCTGCTGTTCGGGTGTCCAGCTGGGCTTGATGTGGGCCGTACGCCAGAACTCTGCCGGCGCTAACTCCATCGCCATAAACAGCATGAGGAACCCATAGGCAATGAGGCCTGCAGTAAGGTACGAAAGGCTGCGTATGCCCCGACGACCGTAGTACTCGTTAATAATGTCCGTCATAACAAATACCACCGGCCAAAGCAACACCCCGGCGGTCAAAGTAAACGATAAGTTGCTCTGCCCTAAAATAGTCCAACGCGCCTCCGTCAAGCCGAGGGTGCGCTCCAAAGAGAAGAGCTTGACCCCCATAAACTCAGCCACCAGCGCGTTAGCAATGAAGAACCCTGAAAGTACCATCCACAGACGGTTAGCTTTAGTCGAAAAAAACTCGCGCATATTGAAGTCTTGAAAACAGTGATAAAATCTTTGCAAACAAAGGCGAAAAAAACGCAACCGAACTAAAAAGCAGTCGCATTGTTTTGGCTATCGTACGATAAACACCCTAAGCGCTTACCCACACAGATACCGACATGCCGCTCATTCCCATAAATATGCGTGAGGGCACCGTGGCCCGAACCGACGATGTCATTGTAGGCATTGACTTAGGCACCACAAATAGCCTTGTCGCTTATATTCAGGATGGAAAGCCTTATTGCATTCGCGACGCCAACGGCAAGCACGCCTTAGTGCCCTCGGTGGTGCACTTCGCGCCTACAGGTGAAGTGTGGGTGGGCGAAGCCGCCAAAGAGAAACTGGTAGACGACCCTGCTAATACCATCTACTCGGTGAAGCGCCTGATGGGCAAATCGTACCGCGATGTGGCCAATCTACAAGATTTCCTGGGCTATAAAATCATCGACGACGACACCGAATCGCTAGTCAAAATTCGCGTGCGCGACCGCTTTTTTACGCCTATCGAGCTGAGTGCGGAAATCCTGCGCGCCCTAAAGCGACGCGCCGAACAGGCACTGGGCCGGCCCGTGAGCAAGGCTGTTATTACTGTGCCCGCCTATTTCAACGACAACCAACGCCAGGCCACCCGCGACGCTGGCCGTTTGGCTGGCCTGGACGTGTTGCGCATTGTAAACGAACCCACGGCAGCTGCGCTGGCCTACGGCATTGGCCTGGATGCTACCCACACAGAGACCATCGCCGTGTACGACCTCGGCGGCGGCACTTTCGACATTTCCATCCTAAAGATTCACGAAGGCATTTTCGAGGTACTCGCCACTAATGGCGATACTTTTCTAGGCGGCGATGACTTCGACCAGGCGCTGGCCGGCTTGTTGCTCCTGCAAGTGGGCCTAAGTGTGGAAGCACTGGCTGCCGACAAGGCCAGAGGACAGGCTCTTCGCCTACAGGCAGAACGGATAAAGAAAATCCTCTCGGAGGCGGATAGCTTTGACGGCGAGGTGTTGGGCAGGCCCGTGCACATCCGGCGCGAGGACTTCGAGCAGGCCATTGCTCCGCTGGTGCAGCGCACGCTGGACTGCTGCGCCCAGGCCTTGCGCGACGCCCGCTTACAACCCAAAGACATAGAAAAGGTGGTGCTCGTCGGCGGCAGTACACGCGTGCCTTGGGTCAAACAGCAGGTGGCCGACTTCTTTGGCCAGCAGCCCTTCGACTCGCTTGACCCCGATGAGGTGGTAGCCCTGGGTGCGGCTGTGCAAGCAGACATCTTAGCCGGCAACCAACGC
>JBEQAD010000352.1:0-2949 GCA_041640515.1 Saprospiraceae bacterium
CACAAGGTACGATGTATCGAAAAAACGCTAAGTCCGTCTGGACATTAAAAGCAAAGCCATGCAATGTCACCCAGCGGCTCAAGTGTACTCCAATGGCGCAGATTTTTCGGAATTTTCTCCAAAATCCTTCCTCGGCAGCCGGCAAGGTGCATTCTGGGCGAGGTGGACACCATACCCCAGTGTGACCGGGCAGGCGCAGTGTCTGCACACCCAGGTCACCTGCCGTACGCATGATGACCTCTTCCAAACTGCGCACGTAGCGGTGCACATCCGTAAAGAAGCACTCCAGGTCCAAGATGGGATAGCCTACAAGTTGGCCCGGACCGTGGTAGGTGATATCGCCGCCTCGATTGATAGGGAAGTATTGAATGCCGCGCGCTTGTAGTTGTGCCTCGCTCAGGAGCAGGTGTTCTGGGGAGCCGCTCTTTCCTAAAGTATACACATGCGGATGCTCCACTACCAGAAAGTAGTGTTCTTGTTCGTATTGCCCTGGCTTTAGGTGTCGGTTTTCCAACTTGCGCTCCACCAAGCGGCGGTGTAGCTGCGTTTGGTAGTCCCAGGCTGGCTGATAGTCAAGGCGTCCTAAGTCCTGCCATTTTACAAGCGGCATGTTCGGTGTAACACCCACTAAGGGCAAAAGTTTTTGCCCAGTAAAAACCCTCGGTGGGTTAAACCTGAACGAAGGCAGCCGCCATATCTTTACGCCCCGTAACTATCCGAACGTGCGATGACGAAATACATTTTTGTTACGGGGGGCGTGACCTCGTCCTTAGGAAAAGGTATTTTATGCGCCTCTTTAGCCAAACTCCTTCAAGCCCGAGGCTTCTCTGTTACCATCCAAAAGTTCGACCCCTACATCAACGTTGACCCCGGCACCCTCAACCCCTACGAGCACGGCGAGTGCTATGTTACTGACGACGGCGCCGAGACCGACCTCGACTTAGGGCATTATGAGCGCTTTTTAAATATCCCCACCTCTCGGGCCAATAACGTTACTACAGGGGCTGTCTATCAGACTGTGATCACCAAAGAGCGCGCGGGCGACTATTTGGGTAAAACCGTTCAGGTCATTCCCCACATCACCGATGAAATTAAGCGCCGCATGCTTCTTTTAGGCCAAACCGGCAAATACGACATCGTCATTACTGAACTGGGTGGTACTGTAGGCGATATCGAATCCCTACCTTATATTGAATCTGTGCGCCAGCTGCGCTGGGAATTAGGCCGCGACAACTGCTTAGTCATCCATCTCACCCTCATTCCCTACCTGCAAGCGGCTAAAGAGTTGAAAACCAAACCCACCCAGCACTCCGTCAAAGAGCTCCTCAGTTTGGGTGTCCAGCCCGACGTGCTGGCTTGCCGCACCGAATATCCACTCAGTGCCGACATTCGCCGCAAGCTGGCTCTTTTCTGTAACGTAGAGATGCCGGCCGTCATCGAAGCCCTCGACGCCGAAAGCATCTACGACGTTCCACTGCTCCTGCTCAAAGAGCGGCTGGACGCCGTCGTCATTTCCAAACTGCACCTTAGCGACCGCCGCGAACCCGATTTATCGCGCTGGAAAGCCTTCTTGCAGCGCCTCAAAAACCCAACGTCCGAGGTAAGTGTGGGTCTAGTGGGCAAATACAATGAACTACCCGACGCCTATAAATCCATCTATGAGGCTTTCGTACATGCTGGCACGGTTCACTACTGCAAAGTAAGCGTTGTGCCCATCCACGCCGAAGACCTGGAGAGCTCGTACGAGGAAGTGTGCCGAATGCTTGCCCCTTTGGATGGCATCTTGGTCGCACCTGGATTTGGCGAGCGCGGTATCGAGGGCAAGATGCTTGCCATTCGCTATGCTCGCGAGCACAACGTCCCTTTTTTCGGCATTTGCCTAGGCATGCAAGTTGCTTGCGTGGAGTTTGCCCGCAACGCCCTCGGCTTGCACGAGGCCGCCTCCACGGAGGTACATCCGCTCACCCCGCATCCCGTTATTGACCTTATGAACGAACAGAAAAAAATCACCCAAAAAGGCGGCACCATGCGCCTGGGTGCCTTTCAGTGCGTGCTGGAGAAGGGCACCAAAGCCTACGCTGCTTACCGTCGCACCGATATTTCCGAGCGGCATCGCCACCGCTGGGAGTTCAACAACGCCTATCTGGACACCTTTCGAGAGGCAGGTATGATACCTGCAGGCATCAACCCAGACTCTGGGCTAGTGGAAATTATAGAATTGAAAAACCACCGTTGGTTTGTCGGCGTCCAATTTCATCCCGAATTGAAGAGTACCGTGGAAAACCCACATCCCCTTTTCGTGGACTTTATACACCATTGCATGCAAAGGAGAAGTGAACAACTCCGTCATTGAGCAGCCTGGAGGAGGGGAGGCTCTGTCGCATGCGCACCGTGATTAGGGGTAGTGCTGCTTAGTCTTTGCCGCCCCTCAATTCCCATTGGGCTCCGCCGAAGAAGACGCGACCAGCGGCAGGTTCGAAGAAACGACCGGCCGCAGCATTGGGCCGGATGTTGTGGAAATATGCCGCTGCTGTAGCATTGTCGATGCCAACAAAAAGCTCCACAGCGTGAGCGCGACCTCGACCGCAGTAACCCAAGCGGCCTTGCCACAACAATACCGGTGCCACGGCAACGCGGTTGGCATCGTCGGCAAAATAGCGGCCACTATAGCGCGCCTGTACTCGAGCAAACCACCCGCACGGAGCCTCGTAGCGCAGGTCGAGCATGCCCCAGTGTTGAGGTAGGGCGGGCAGCTGCTTACCGCTGAAGTCGCCCGCCGGAGTGCTGTACCGAACATAGCGAAAAACGGCTGATGTCCAAGTTAGAGCGGTGGTAAAGCGAGGGCTCCACTGCGCCCACAAGGACAGCTCGATGCCGGCGCGCTGCGTCTGGCCGGCGTTGCGGTAATAGAGGCGACCTGGTGTTTCCGGGCGTTCGAAAGGCGTCAGC
>JBEQAD010000353.1:0-2922 GCA_041640515.1 Saprospiraceae bacterium
GGCAAATCGTACAAATTGTATTTCCGCACGCAAAACACCGTACACAATCCCACCCCTATTAACGAAGTGGAGCCTAACGGTGGCGGCGACTGTGGCGAGCCCAACAATCAAGTCTTCTTAGGGCGCGATGTGTTCGCCACGCAGGAGGTAGGCGGCGGCTGCAATACGGATGAGTTCTATCTACAGCTCAATGCGGGTGACTTTATGGCTTCTGGTGACTTTTTAGAAATATATATTGAAGAGGTGAGTGGTGACGGCACGGGCATTGACCAACGCATTTACGGTATCTGGTCGGCACCGCGCAGCATGGACATCATGGCCGATTTGGCTGTACAGACACGTACTAATTTCAACAGTATGCCCAGCGGCTCAGGTGGTATGACCTTCCGCCACTTCAAGCCCAATGGTGTAACACCTACTTGTATGGTGGGCGACGAAGAGTATCCGTTCTTCTTCTTCGATGTCGAGCAAGCCTACAACGGCAGCATGGGCGGCCAGTCCACCTTGCAAGTCTATGATGATTGGAACAAATGGTTGTGGAATACGTTGGGCATTCGCGGTTTCCGCATGGATGCTGTTAAGCATTTTCCTGCCTCATTTGTGGGTGATTTGCTCAATAGTCTGCATGCCGCTGGGCTAAATCCGCCTATGGTTGTAGGTGAGCATTTTACGGTAAATGCCAACGTCGTCAAGAACTGGATTAATGCGGTATACGCTGCTATGACACCGAGTGCGGCGTCGGCCATTCAGGTGCGCGCGTTTGACTTTGAATTGCGCAATGCGCTCAAGCAAGCCTGCGACAATGGCCTGTACGATGTGCGCAATATCTTTCAGTCTGGGTTAGTAGATGGGGCAGGCATGAGTGGGCTCAATGCAGTAACCTTTGTGAATAACCACGACTACCGCACGCCGGGAGAGCATATCCTCGAGCGGATGATGTTAGCGTACGCTTATATTCTGACGAACAATCGCATCGGCCTGCCTTGTGTTTTCCATCCCGACTATTATGGGGTCAATATCTATGGGCCGGCGCATCCTATTCCAGCGTTAGAGACCTCGATTAACGAGCTTATGCAGGTGCATAAAGACCACATTTTCGGGGCGCCTACGGTGGACTATCTCAATCGCTTCGGAACGCCCTATAGCAGCGTTTATTTGCAATCAGGGCCTTTTGACTGGCTTCTCTATCAGATACAGGGCGGGCCAAGTGGCAAGGATGTTATTGTAGCTATTAACTTTGAAAATCAACCTTTAAAGGTAAACCATCAAATTAATACCAGCAATGCTCCTCTGGGCACGCAATTCAACCTTATTGCTGGACAGGCTAATTTTACCGATCCTATAGTGGAGAACAGCCCCAATGGCGTGCCCAATTCGTTGTATTTTGATCTGCCAGCTTACTCGTATGCTGTCTTCCTACAAGGACCCCAGATAGTTACCTGCTACGCGGACCAGGATGGCGACGGCTTCGGTGACCCGAACAATAGCCAAAACTTTCCCTGGAGCTGCGGTCCAGGCTATGTGGCAAATGCGAGCGATAACTGCCCCTTCGATGCCAATAAGACCGAGCCTGGGATTTGCGGCTGCGGAGTAGCGGATGTGGACACGGACGGCGATGGCTTACTGGATTGCCAAGACAATTGTCCTAACGTTCCTAATGCCACTATTCGCCCTATTGTGGTGGATGGGAATATCAGTGACTTCGGGCCCGCTATTGCTAACGGCGCCAATGGAGTAAACTACTATTTCTCGGCAGACAACACCTACTTTTACGTAGGCGTAACGGGGGTAAATCTGGCCAACGACAATATCCATATTGCGTTCCGCAATAATGACGGAAGCACGACCGCCGCTAACTGGGGGGTTAATTTTAATGGAGCTCCTTATACTTATCTTATTTCCTTCTTTGGCGCAAACGATATCTGCTATTATCCTTACAATACACCCTACACCTGTCAGCAAGTGGGCAACTCGTGGCAACACTTTGCCGGTTGGAGCAGCAATACAACCAGCGAAATCCGCATTCCGCGCTCCTTTCTGGGTTCCCTCAACGCTGGCTCTGGAATGGTGCAGATATCCATATGGGCCAATAACAATGCGGGCAACTTTGTATGGTCTACCTACCCCACTAATAATCCTACAGGGCCAGCCAATGTGAACTGGATAAATCACGGCCAGCAGACTTACCCCACCTATCTACCGCAAACCGATACGGATGGGGATGGCGTGGGTGACGCCTGCGACGGCTGCCCAAATGACCCCAACAAAACGGATCCGGGCGTTTGTGGCTGCGGTGTGCCAGAGGTAGTATATACCTGGTACTTAGATAGCGACGGCGATGGATACTATACAGGTAACCCTGTAACCGCTTGCTCCTCGCCTGGAGCCGGGTATGTTACTTCAGTTTTTGGCGGCGGAGCCTGCAACGACAGTAACGCCGCAGTGAATCCGGGTGCCGCTGAAGTTTGCGGCAACAATGTAGACGATAACTGCAATGGCACAGTGGACGAAGGTTGCTGCGACATCACCATTACCAGCACCTCTAGCACTGCGCCTTCCTGCCCCGGCGGCAGCGATGGCACCATCACGGCAACGGCTACTTCAAGCCAGCCACCTATTACCTATGCCATCAGTGGCCCGGTAAGCCAGAGTAATATGAGCGGGTCATTTACAGGCCTGACAGCGGGTACTTATACCTTGACTGTAAGCGATTTTGTCAATTGTACGGCTACGACTACTGTCTCTGTACCTGTTGGCGTGGACAACCTGCCGCCCTCGGTTACGTGCCAGGACGTTACGGTCAGCCTCGACGGCTCGGGCAATGCCAGCGTTACTCCGGCCAGCGTCTTTGCCAGCGGTACGGACAACTGCGGTACGGTCAACCCGGCGAGCGTTTCGCCCAGCGCCTTCACCTGCGCCAAC
>JBEQAD010000354.1:0-2905 GCA_041640515.1 Saprospiraceae bacterium
ACGGCGCGTCCCATCCCTGAGGAAACGCCAGGATGGGCTGTGGTGCGGCTGCGGGCAGCAGCCCTTAATCACCGCGACTATTGGATCACCCAGGGTCAGTACGCTCAAATTCGGCTACCGGCGGTCCTGGGTAGCGACGGCGCTGGGGAGTGGCAGGGGCAGTCGGTAGTCATTTATCCTGCTTTAGATTGGGGCGATGATCCCGCTATGCCGGGGCGTGCCTTTCGGGTACTGGGTATGCCCGAAGAGGGCACTTTTGCCGAGTATATTCGCATACCGCGTACCCATCTCTTTCCTAAGCCTGACCACTTGACATGGGAAGAGGCGGCAGCACTCCCTTTGGCTGGTTTGACGGCTTTCCGCGTCTTGTTCTCGCGGTGCCAGTTGCGCGCGGGTGAGCGCGTACTCATCACGGGCATTGGAGGAGGTGTGGCTCTTATGGCCTGTCAGCTAGCACTAGCTGCTGGGGCTACGGTATTTGTCACCTCGAGCTCGGAAGAAAAAATCCGGCGTGCAGTCCAGATGGGCGCAGCGGGTGGCGTCAGCTATCGCACCAGCGACTGGGCTAGGCAGCTGCGCGAGTTGGCAGGTGGTTTCGATGTGATTATTGACTCGGCGGGGGGCGAGGCATTCGCTCTCTTGCCTGGCTTGTGCCATACGGGCGCTCGCATCGGTATTTATGGAGGTGGGCAAGGCAAGATTCAGGGCCTCAGCCCACAGGTAATTTTCTGGAAGCAAATCAGCATACTCGGCTCCAGTATGGGGTCGCCACAAGAGTTCGAGCATATGCTCGACTTCGTCCAGCGGCACCAAATCGTGCCTGTGGTGGACTGCGTGTTTCCTTTAGCCGAAGGCAACGCAGCGCTGCAGCGGCTGGCTTCTGGGCAGCAGTTTGGAAAAATTGTCCTCTCTATGGATGCTTCTGTTACAAATTAGCGCCCGCCTATTTTTTTACAGACAAACCGTTTCAACACTACGTTATGGCAAAGCGCCTTCTCGCCATTTTTCTCCGCATTGCACTGGTCTTCGGAGCTTTCGTAGCGCTCCAATACGTCATTTACTACCCGTTTCTTGTCGGTGGCGGACTGCTGGTGGGTATTTTTCTGCTTCTAACGAGCGACGACCGTCCCCTAGCTTACGGCCTGTTGGCCGGCAGCGTGCTCTTCGGCATCTTTGCCTACCTCTACGGCACTGCATAGGCCGGCAGATCAGTTAACTCGGCCAAACGCACCAAAGCGCAGGGTAATACCCCATACCACGCTGTCGAAATCGCCTGGCTTAAAATAGGCTGAAGGGCCGCTGATGCCCCCTACCCACCGATAGCCTACCGTGCCCACCAGGCGAAACCACTTCACCACATTCAACTCTATGCCTGCCTCTGGAACAACTACGAACACGCCGTCGCTGTAGCCGCGGCTGCTACCGCGCTCGCGCGGCACCAGTGAGACGCCACCCCCGCCCACTTTGAGCGAGCTAAATAGATGAATAAGGCGGTGCGATGGATAGGCAGCACCCAACCACAAGCCACCAAAGCCCAGGCTGTACTCGTGCTCAACATTCTGAATAGTGCGGCGGCCAAATGCTTCACCCTGACCAAAACCGCCAATAAAAAAGTGGCCGATAATGGCGCCACCGCCACCGCCGGCGCCACAACCGGCATCACCGACGGCGCGACTAGCGACCCAAAAAGGTCCGCCAAAGCCGCCCTGAACACGCGCTTGGCCCAGTAGGGTTTCTTCTTCTTTTTGGGCTAGGCACAGCCCTGCGAAGGCGCTCACAAGCCCTGCAAGTAAAAGCCATCTTTTCATAGATATTATGTAATTTCAAGTAAGTATGGCCTATGGTTTTTTCACTAAGGTTGGGTAAAGGTCGTCTTTGTGCGACAATATTTTTGAGTTTCTTAGCAGAAAGAATTGCACCTTTAAATGAAAAAACAGCGTGTTCATGAGGTCACTTTTTCCCAATCGGGATGCAGAAGAAAAAATCATACTTTTCATGCAGGTGGCTTCCTTGTATGCCCTACTTTTGGGCAGATTGTCCATTTAATCTCACGGCTTTTATAATTTCATTTGAAGACATCTTCGCTATGTTGCGTGCTTTTCCCGTTCTTTGGTTTCAGGTGCTGGCCTGTACGGTTAGCGCTCAGTTGTATCGGCTTCCTTTCGAGGAACTGTTTCAACGCTCCGCGGTAGTGATAGAGGGGCGTGTTATTGCTCAGCAATCTTTTTGGGATAACGGACAGCGGAATATTTACACGAGTAACCTTGTGGAAGTGTCGCGGGTGTATAAAGGCCACCCTATGGCAAGTCACCACTTGGAGGTTATCACTCGCGGCGGTATAGTAGGCGATCGGATGGAGCTGGTGTCCGAGTCGGTGCAATATGCGGTGGGTGATTGCGGGCTGTTCTGCCTAATACCTTGTCCTCAGGATTTGCCCGTTGGCCCGGCGTGGGAAAACTACGGTTCACCCCACGGTTTTTTCCGCTATGATGTAGTTCAAGATGCTGTGAGGCATCCCTTTTATGCTACCGATGGCATAGCAGCTTTTCGCGAGCGCGTAGAAGCGCTGACTGGCGCGGCTCAAGTCATTTCGGCGGATGTTCCGCAAGAGGTGGTCGTGAATGAGCGCGCAGCGCCATCTATCAGTTCGTTTTCGCCAACCTCTATCAGCGCGGGCACGGGCGATGTGTTGACTATCAACGGCAGTGGCTTTGGTTCTACCCCCGGCTCGGTGCGGTTTATCAATTCGAACACAGGTTCGGCTTTCAGTGTGGATGCAAGCGACATTACCAGCTGGTCGGATAACCTGATAACAGTTGTCGTTCCTTCTACTTCGGCAGCTAACGCCTGTGCCGGCACCGGTCCTATCACTGTGGTCGACGCTGGTGGCAACGCGACGACAAGT
>JBEQAD010000355.1:0-2879 GCA_041640515.1 Saprospiraceae bacterium
GCTAAAGTAACCAAAGGTGGGCGCACCTTTAGCTTCTCTGCCGTAGTTGTCCTTGGCGACGGGCAGGGTACGGTTGGACACGGTTTAGGTAAAGCCCGCGAAGTGTCGGAAGCCATAGGCAAAGCCGTGAAAGACGCGGAGAAAAACCTAATTCGCGTGCCCATTCTCAACGGCACTATTCCGCATGAGGCCCATGGCAAGTATGGCGCAGGTCGTGTGTTCATCAAGCCGGCTGCCCACGGTACAGGCGTTATTGCGGGTGGCGCCATGCGCGCAGTACTGGAGATGGCTGGCGTGCAAGACGTGTTGGCAAAAGCCATCGGCTCTTCCAATCCACACAATGTGGTGAAAGCCACCATCGCTGCCCTTCAGAGCTTGCGCAGCCCCGCAGAAATAGCCCGCCAACGCGGTATTTCCATGGAAAAATTGTTCAACGGCTGAACCATGAGCAAGATAAAAGTTACTTTAGTCAAAAGCCCGATTGACTGCTCCAAGCGGCAGAAAGCGACCTTAGAGGCGCTGGGCTTTCGCCGCTTAAACCAAACAGTGGAACATGAGGACACGCCGCAAATCCGCGGCATGCTCCGCAAAGTAGGGCACCTGGTACAGGTATATTCAAACTAAGTCAGTAAACCTTTCTTCGAGGTAAATAGCAATGGAACTCGGAAATCTACGCCCGGCTCGCGGGGCTGTTAAAACGCGCAAGCGAATAGGCCGTGGCCCTGGTTCAGGGCTCGGTGGCACTTCTACTCGTGGCCATAAAGGCGACAAGTCGCGCAGTGGTGCGCGTCTAAAGCGAAATTTTGAAGGTGGCCAAACGCCCATGCAGCGGCGTTTGCCTAAGCGCGGTTTTAAGAACATTAACCGCGTGGATTACGTCGCTCTCAACCTCGGTCGTCTGCAGGAGCTGGTGAATCGGACGGGTCAGACCACCTTTGACGTCCCTACGCTGGTGGCTTTGGGGATTGCTCGCAACACCGATAAGATAAAGGTATTGGGTCGTGGTGCGCTGTCTGCTAAAGTTGACCTTTCTGTTCATGCTATTTCGAATGCTGCCAAGAGCGCTATTGAAGCGCTGGGCGGCAGTGTTCAACTCGTCTAAAATCCGGGCCCGATGCCATGAAACTCATTACTGTTATCAAAAATATCTGGAGCATCCAGGAACTGCGCGAGCGACTGCTGTTCACGTTGCTGCTTATTCTGGTCTATCGCGTCGGCACGTTCATCGTTTTACCAGGCGTGGTGCCGGCTGCCTTGGAGCGCGCCGCAGCTAATCGGAGCGCTAACGACCTGTTGGGGCTGATCAACGTCTTCACGGGCGGTGCTTTTGACAACGCGGCTATTTTTGCCCTTGGCGTCATGCCCTACATCACCGCCTCTATTATAGTGCAGCTGTTGGGCTTTGCCGTTCCGTACTTCCAGCGCCTGCAGACGCGCGAGGGCGAGAGCGGGCGTAAACGCCTAAACCAGATTACTCGTTTGCTGACCGTGGCCATTACCCTGGTACAAGGCGGAGGCTACTTGCAATTGGTTTCCAGTATTCCTGGCGCTGTTTCTCCTGACATTCCACAAGGGGTATTTTGGTTTTCCAATATCATCATCCTAACGGCGGGCACGGTCTTCTGCATGTGGTTGGGTGAGCGTATCACGGATAAGGGTATCGGTAACGGTATCTCCCTCATCATCATGGTAGGTATCATCGCTCGCTTACCCCAAGCCTTTGTTTTCGAATTCCAGAAGCTTTTTGGTGATAACCAGCTACTCCTGTTTTTTGTCGAACTGGCGTTCTTCTTCGTCATTGTGATGATGACAGTATTGGTTATTCAAGGAGTTCGCCGTATTCCTATCCAATTCGCCAAGCGTATGGTAGGGCGCACCGGAGGCGGATTGCCACAGGCCTCTGCGCGCGATTATCTGCCGCTAAAGGTAAACTCTGCAGGTGTGATGCCTATCATTTTTGCCCAAGCGCTGATGTTCCTGCCGGCTACAGCGTTGCAGTATTTGGCGGGCGCGGATGCTCAAAGTATTGGCCTACGTACCTTCAACGACATTTACTCTTTTGGCTACAATGCGGTGTTTTTCGTCCTAATCGTGGTCTTTACCTATGTGTACACGGCCCTGATGATTAATCCGACGAATTATGCCGAGTACCTCAAGCGCAACAATGGGTTTATTCCCGGCGTCAAACCCGGCGAAGCAACGGCCAGTTATATTGACACCATCATGACGCGCATCACGCTGCCTGGCGCCATCTTCCTAGGAGCGATTGGCATTTTGCCTTCCATAGCGGCTTCGCTAGGGGTAAACCAACAGTTCGCGCTCTTTTTTGGCGGCACCACCTTGCTCATCATGATTGGAGTGGCTCTGGATACCCTTCAGGTGATCGAGAGCTACCTGCTCACTAAGAAATACGACGGTCTGATTAAATCGGGTCGCATTCAGGGACGCGCGACGCAAGGCATTCAAATAGGTCAACCGCAATAAATCACACACTGCGTCTTAGCTCCATGGGTTTTTTTAGCAGTACTGCTCACGGCAAAAGGGTTTATTACAAGACCGATGAAGAAGTGGAGCTGATGCGCACCGCTAATCTCATCGTTTCTAAAACCCTGGCACATGTAGCCGCGCTGCTGCAGCCCGGTGTAACAGGCAAAGCCCTGGACAAAGCAGCCGAAGTGTTCATTCGAGACATGGGTGGACGCCCGGCCTTCAAAGGTTACAATGGTTTTCCTGCCTCGTTGTGTATCTCGTACAACGACATCGTTGTGCATGGCATCCCTGCAGACAGAGAGTTTCGGGAGACCGACATCGTATCGGTAGATTGCGGCGTAGAATGGCAGGGCTATTACGGCGACGCGGCATTCACTTTTGCTCTCAGC
>JBEQAD010000356.1:0-2856 GCA_041640515.1 Saprospiraceae bacterium
GAATACCCGCGGATGAAGGCATCGTTATAGCTCCAAAAGAATATCGAAGCACCGCCGCCAACGTACCACCTCAACCCAGAGACGCCCTCGATGGGAAAATGGTGCTGATACATGCCGCCCACGTTGAACCATCGATAATAAGTCCATCCGCGGAAGCCAGCGAAAATTTCTACTGCGCCTGGGTCAGAAATGAACTGCTTGAAAGAGGCAGAGAGGGGATAGCCCAAACGAGCCCCAATGGCAGTGCGATACTCCTGAGCGTTCAGAGATGTGACCAGCATAGTAAGCAGCAAGGCCACAATGGTAAAAAGTCGTTTTGTAATCATGCTTTGGAAGATTTTTTGATTGTGCTAAAGGTACATGAACTGTTTACCACTAAAAACTAAAAATTTAAAATTTAACAGTTTAGGCCACATTAGCGCTTCTCAAACAAAGGAGTTAAGTTCGGTACAGGCAACACAGGTTTTTCGCTACTGCAGCAAAATTTCTATCACTACCTCCTGTTGTAGGTTTTTTTGATGGATTTTTAGCCCAAGTTTGCCCACTATGTCTGATCTATTACGCCTATTTATAGCCGTCATGCCGCCGCCGCATCTCCAACAAGAGATAACGGCGCTGAAGGAATACATTGCTGAAAAGTGGGGACCTCGCCATGCGCTCAAGAGCCCACCGCACATTACCATGTATCCACCCTTTTGTTGGAAGACGGAAAACCTGCCCATCCTTAAAGGGTGCTTAGAGCAACTCGCTGGCAAGCAGCGCCCCTTTTGGGTGATGACCGACAATTTCGGAGCCTTTGCTCCTAAAGTGTTTTTCATCAAGCCTGAACCTTCGCCACAGCTTAAAAACCTATTTCTGCAACTAAAAAAGACGCTAGAAAAGGAATTGTGGCTAACTGACGACCGCACTGGCAAGCCCTTCCATCCACACCTGACGTTAGCTACTCGAGACATGCCGCCGGCGCTGTTCGATGAAGTTTGGGCTGCTTTTCAGCAGAAATCCTTTCAGCGGGCCTTCGAGGTGCACAGCATAGCCCTGCTTCAGTGGTTTGGCGACCACTGGGAGGTGCGCGACGAATTTCCTTTTACGAAAAAGACAGGGCGGTAACTTACGAAGGGTCGCTCCCTTTCTGGCGCTTCATTTGCAGCGCTGTGCCTTGGTAGGGAAGAGAATGGGTAGGGTAGGAAGACTTGACCACAGCGGTATCACGTGTTATTTGGCCTGCAAACCTCAATCCGCCCTTCACAGAAACACCAATGTCCTATCAGCGTTGGCTCTGCGCAATTTTGTTCGAGGAGTTCTATAAATGCTGCTCTCGGAATTGGTCGCGCGCCAAGACTACTAAGGTGCGCTGTTTCCTGCTGGCAATCAATGAGGCGGAAGCCCGTTTCTCCCAGTGCACGCACCAGCGTAATGAAACCGGCCTTAGACGCATTCGGCACTCGGGCAAACATGCTCTCTCCAAAAAAGACGCGCCCAAACGATAAACCATACAACCCACCAACCAAGGTTCCATCTCGCCAGACCTCGACCGAATGCGCTAACCCCTGCTCGTGGAGTTGGGTGTAGGCTCTCACAAAAGGCTCTGTTATCCAGGAGCCCTGTTGCCCTGAGCGCTGCACCGTTGCGCAAGCGCGCATGACTTGTTCAAACGCCGTGTCCAGCGTGTATTCAAACTTCCTTTGATTGAAGATGGAGCGCATGCTCTTGTGGACCTTGAGCTCCTGAGGAAAGAGCACCAGCCTAGGGTCAGGGGAGTACCAGTAAAACAGCCCTCTATGCGAGTACCAAGGAAAAATTCCTTGCTGATAGGCTACTATTAGGCGCTCTATGCTAAGGTCTTTACTAACAGCCAGCAAGCCATCGGCCTCGGCGGCTTGAGCAGGCGGAAAATTGGGATTGTGTTCGTTGAGCCAGAATACAGGCATACGCATTCACTCTTTCTCTTGCTGCAGGGCTTCAATGGTACTGGGAGGCAGATGGCGAAGGTCGAGAATCATAAGCCCATCCAGACAGTTGGAAAACAGCGGATCTACGTTGAAGCCAATGAATTTGGCGTTTTGCCGTAGATATTGCCGAAAGAGGACAGGGACTTTGAAATGTGCCGGCTCCATAGCTTCAATCAGGTTTTCCAGGGCGTCAAACTCTCCGTGAAGCATTTCGGCCAATAGGCGCGTATCCACCGCTTTAGTTTGCACGCGGAAGGGCTTGCGCGGGCGTACGAAGCGAGCCAGTTCTTTATCAAAGCAGTAGCGCTTCAGAAATTCCACAATGACGGATTTAGATGCTTCCGAAAACTGCTTGCTGATGCTTACCGGCCCATACAAGTAGCGGTAATGAGGATTGGTCAGCAGAAAATGAAGGATGCCCTTCCAAAGCAAAAACAACGGCAGCCGATGGCGCTGGTAATCGGGTACCACATAGGAGCGGCCCAATTCCACAGCCTCTTGTAAAATAGGGTAAAAGCCCGGCTTTATCTTGAACAGGCTATGCACGTAAAAGCCATTAACCCCAAAACGGCGGAGAATACGATCGCCCTGTCCGAGCCGATAGCCACCGACGATGCGCCCGGCCTCACGGTCCCAGATGAGAAGTTGCAAGTAATACAGGTCGTATTCGTCCATGTCGCGTGCTTTTCCAGAGCCTTCGCCCACGGCCCGAAAGGTCAGCTCGCGCAGCCGTCCGATTTCGAACATAGCGTGCGGAATGGCAGAAAAGGGCGCCACATATACGTCAAAGCCGCCGCGCGAGGTCAACAGCGCCTCGGGTGGCAGGGCGGCGATGTCGCCTTGCACCAGCGCCGGGTCGGCAGGCTCGGCTAGAGGCTGCTGTTGCGAGGCGTCGCCACTGGTGTAT
>JBEQAD010000357.1:0-2812 GCA_041640515.1 Saprospiraceae bacterium
ACACCTCTTTAGGGCATTTGTATTGTGAGACGTATTCGCCAAAATCAGCGACCTTTGCCGACGGAATAAATATATATGAAAACCAGAACACTGCGCAAGGATAAGGTCAACGTCATCACGTTGGGTTGCTCCAAAAATTTAGTGGATAGCGAGAACCTTATTACCCAGCTGCGTGCCAACGCTTACGAAGTTACCCATGAGCACGCTGACTCCCAAGCCAATATTGTCATTATCAACACTTGCGGCTTCATTGACTTAGCTAAACAAGAGAGTATTGACGCCATTCTGGAACACGCTGCGCTGAAGCGTGCCGGCAAGATTGAAAAGCTTTACGTTACTGGCTGCCTATCCCAGCGCTATCGCACCGAGTTAGAAGTAGAGATACCTGAGGTAGATGCTTTCTTCGGTACTCTGGAACTGCCCGCGCTGCTTTCGCGCCTGAAGGCAGACTACCGTTACGAGCTGCTCGGCGAGCGCCAGATTACTACCCCGTATCACTACGCTTATCTTAAAATATCAGAAGGCTGTAACCGAACTTGTTCTTTTTGTGCTATTCCGCTTATGCGCGGCCCGCACGTGAGCCGGCCTGTTGATGACTTGGTACAAGAAGCACGCAACTTGGCGCGCCATGGTGTTAAGGAGCTGATACTCATTGCCCAAGAGCTCACTTATTATGGCTTGGATCTATACAAAAAACGCGACCTCCCGCGGTTGCTTCACGCCCTGGCCGACGTGGAAGGCATCGAATGGATACGCCTGCACTACGCCTATCCGAGCAAATTCCCGCTGGAAGTGCTCGAGGTCATGGCGGAGCGGCCTGAGGTGTGTAATTACCTCGATATGCCATTGCAACACGCCAGCGACCCTGTGCTGGCGGCTATGCGGCGCCAGGTAACGCGCGACGAAATGCGGCGGCTTTTAGACCAGATTCGCAACAAAGTTCCTGACATAACCCTTCGCACTACCTTTTTAGTTGGCTTCCCCAGTGAAACAGATACTGACTTTGATATCCTGCTCGATTTTCTGCAGGAGCAGCGCTTCGATCGCGTGGGGGTATTTTCATATTCCCACGAAGAAGGAACACGCGCCTACGAGCTACCCGACAATGTGCCACCTGAGCTAAAGGCCGAACGAGCTGAGTTACTCATGGAGGTGCAACGCGAAATTTCCTGGGAAAAAAACGAAGCCAAAATAGGACAGACGCTTAAGGTGCTCTTCGACAAAAAGGAGGGGGGCTATTTCATTGGCCGCACGGAAGCCGACTCGCCGGAGGTGGACAACGAAGTACGGGTAGAGGCAACCAACTGTTACGTCCGCATAGGCGATTTTGCTCCTGTACGCATCACGGCTGCGGATGCATATGAACTCTATGGCAAAGTTGAAGTACAGCCCTAATCCCTCCGTTAACCCATGGAAAATCTCTGGCATATCGACCTGACTCCATTGCAGTTTGTACTCTTCGCGTTAGGTGGCGTGGCCTCTGGTATTATTAACACTTTAGCGGGCAGCGGTTCTCTTATCACCCTGCCTATCTTTGTGTTCCTATGCGGCCTGCCCACGCCCATTGCTAACGGAACTAACCGGCTTGGCGTCTTTTTACAAAATATCGTAGCTATTCGCAGCCTGATGCGTATGGGCATCGCCGACTTTCGAGGTAGCTCGTGGTTGATTGCTCCGGCTACCTTGGGAGGGCTCGTTGGTTCGCGCATTGCTGTTTCAATAGCAGAAGAGTGGATGAACTACGCGCTGGGCGGGTTAATGATTTTTATGCTCATTGTTCTATCTCTGCGCCCAGAGCGCTGGTTACGTGAGTCGCAACCGGCCGTTAGTCGCAATAAGCATCCTTTAACAGTACTCGCCTTCTTTCTTGTCGGAATGTATGGAGGCTTCATTCAGGTAGGTGTAGGGATTTTTTTACTGATGGGCCTCGTCCTGTTCAGCCGCTATAGCCTAAAAGACGGCAACAGTATCAAGTTGCTTATTGTCCTTATGCTTACTGTCCCTTCCACCCTGGTCTTTTTCCTTTACGATCAAATACACCTTGGCTACGGTATACTCATGGCTATTTTCCAGGGAATAGGCGCCTGGATTGGAGCGCACTTCATTGCCCGCGTACCGAATGCCAATGTGTGGATTTATAGACTGTTATTGGTCATCACCACAGTTTCAGCCGTGAAATTTTTATTTTAATGGGTGAACTGTTACTTTTATCGCCTCATAGCGTTTTAATATTCGTTAGGTACTCGGCTGGTATGATGGTGACAAAAATTCACTGCAAATTCATCCACCAGAATACTCCAAATGTTGCCAGTAGTAGTAATCTTGCCGCAGAAACTATTATCACTCTTATTAAAACACAATTTTTATGTCAGTCAAAGCAAAATACCAGAAGGTGCTCGATCTGGGAGAAAAACTCAACGTTAAAGATGGCCGGGTGGAAGAAGCTGACGGGAAACTTAAGGTATGGGGTACGGTAGATTGCCAGTACGAGAAGGACCTGTTATGGGACACTATCAAGGCTATAGGAGGAGAAAACCCTACGGATATCATGGCGGACATTCGGGTCGCTAACAGTGGCTACTACGCCAAACACACAGTACAGAAAGGAGAGTCGCTCAGCAAGATTGCTCAGCACTACTACGGAGACATGATGAAGTATAAAGCCATTTTTGAAGCCAACCGCGACATCCTAAACAACCCAGACCTGATCCATCCAGGCCAGGTCTTAGTTATTCCGAACCTGTAAAAAATAAAACAAATTTTGAAAAAAGGCAAAGGCGGCTGTGCTTATGAGGCACAGTCGCCTTTTTTC
>JBEQAD010000358.1:0-2772 GCA_041640515.1 Saprospiraceae bacterium
CGCACAAGAAACTCAAGAAGGGTGAAAAGGCCAGCGGCAGCCTTTTGAAGGGCTATGAAAATCCGCCTTTAGCGCTGTTCGACTTTGTAGAGCGTATTACCGAACCCTATGGTTTTCTCTCTCAAGCGGTTGACCTCTTTGAAGCACCCAGTGGCAACGGCTATTGGGTCAATGAAATGCAGTGTATCTTCGGCCAGTCGGATCCCTACCAGATGCTTGTGGATGGACAACCTGGGCGTTATCGCCGCCTGGGTGGGCAGTGGACTTTTGAGCCGGGCGACTTTAACCGTTTGGAGTGCTTCGCCTTGCGCGTTGAGCATGTATTGCAGTTGGTACGAACGCTTCAAGTGGAGGTGGGCCAATGAGGGTACTATTCGTCTTTAGTGGCAACTTTAAAGCTTTTCCGGTTTCACCTTTCACGCATGCGCAGGCGGAATCGCTGCGAGCGCGGGGCATAGAGGTGGACTACTTCGCCATACGCGGCAAAGGCTGGAAGAATTATTTGAGGAACGTCGGTCCTTTGCGGCGCCATTTAAAAGTTCACCGCTACGATATTATCCATGCTCATTACTCCCTATGCGGTTGGGTGGCGGTGTTAGCGGCGCTGGGGCGGGTGCCGGTCGTTGTGTCACTCATGGGCGACGACGCTCAGGGTACTTTTGTCGCTCCTGGTCGCATTGAATGGAAGAGCCGCATTCCTATTTTGATGACGCAGCTGCTGCAGCCCTTTGTGCGAGCTGTCGTTTCAAAATCACCCGATTTGGCCAGGGTGGTGTGGCGCCGGAATATTTCATACGTTATCCCCAATGGCGTGCGCTTGGAGCAGTTTCAATGCATTCCCGGCGGCTGCCGCCAGGCGCTTGGCCTACGCCCTGACAGGCAGTACGTCCTGTTTCTAGGCAATCCGGCCGACCCGAACAAGAACATTGCCTTAGCCCGAGAGGCGGTGCGGCGCTTAGGACGGCCTGACGTTGAGTTGCTTCATCCTTACCCTACTTCGCACGAGCAAGTGGTGCAATATCTAAACAGTACCGATGTGCTTGTCCTGTGCTCTTTTGGCGAGGGCTCTCCTAACGTTATCAAAGAAGCCATGGCGTGTAACTGTCCCGTGGTCAGCACTCCGGCTGGCGACGCTGCCTGGGTGTTGGGTGATACGCCAGGTTGCTACATCGCCGACTATTCTGCAGTTCATTTTGCAGAGGCCCTTCAGCAGGCCCTTCGCTTCGCTCGTGAGCACGGACGCACTCGGGGGCGCGAACGCCTATTGGCCTTAGGGCTTGATGCCGAAACCGTGGCTTGGCGTATCGAGTCGGTTTATCGGCAGGTACTTCGCCTGCCGCCCGTTCCTGCTCCTAAAGAGGCAACAGTGGCACAGCAATCTCCTTCGTAGATTTGCTTCTACCTTTGCCAGCGAGCCAACGCCAACTGAGTGCCGTTGGTGCCTTAAATCATGTATCACCAACCGCTTTTCTCTGCCGTAGCCGATTATCTGCGAACTTTAAGCGACGAGGTTATAGCGCCGGGTCGTTTGTTGCTGCTGGACGAGTTAAGTGCCTATGTCCGAGCGCGTCTTCACCAGGGACAAACTGTACGGCTCGTATTCATCTGCACCCACAATTCTCGTCGCAGTCACTTAGCCCAGGCATGGGCGCAAATAGCAGCTCATGCTTCAGGCATAGCACCGGTGGAGTGTTTCTCTGGAGGCACAGAAATAACTGCTTGCCATCCCTCTACGCTGGCGGCTTTGGCGCGGGCGGGTCTTCATGTCCAGGGCATCACAAAAGGGGATAACCCCGTCTACCTTCTCCGATATGCTCATGGAGTGGGCCCTGTAGTGGCTTTTTCTAAGCGCTACGATCAGCCACCCAACCCTGAGGCGGACTTCGCCGCTGTGATGACTTGCGCCCAAGCAGATGAGCATTGCCCTTTTGTCGCCGGGGCACATCGGCGCTTTGCATTGACGTATGCAGACCCTAAGCAGGCAGATGGAACGCCGTCAGAAGCAGCGGCTTACGATGCTGCGTGCCGCCTAATTGCGGCAGAGATGCATTACCTCTTTCGCAGAGTAAGGGACTCCTTCGCTCTTACAGGTGAATAGGCCTGCCCGCTGTGGCGGCCAGAGCTGCCTCGCGGAAGGCCTCGGTATAAGTGGGGTGTGCGTGGCTCATGCGGGCGGCATCTTCGGCAGAGGCTCGGAATTCCATGAGGGCGACGGCCTCAGCAATCATGTCGGCAGCGCGAGCACCTACGATGTGCACGCCGAGGATTTCATCTGTTTCTGCATGGGCGATCACTTTAGCCATGCCGTCGGTGTCCATGCTAGCGCGAGCGCGGCCAAGGGCGCGGAAGGGGAATTTGCCCACTTTGTAAGGCACACCCTTTTCCTTGAGCTCTTCTTCTGTGTAGCCCACGCCCGCCACTTCGGGCCACGTATACACAACGTTAGGAATAAGGTGGTAGTGAATGTGTGGTTTTTGACCTGCCAGCACTTCAGCCACAAAAACACCTTCTTCTTCGGCCTTGTGGGCTAACATAGCGCCTCGAATGACGTCGCCGATGGCATATACTCCGGGCACAGCCGTCTCGAGGTGCTCATTGACGGGGACACGGCCTTTTTCGTCGAGGGTGAGGCCGATATGCTCTAACCCTAACCCGTCGGTATAAGGTCGGCGACCAATGGCAACTAGGCAATAATCCACTTCGAAAGTCAGGGTCTTGCTCGCATCATCGCGATTCTGAGCTACCACTCGTACGCTGCTTTCAGAGGGAGTT
>JBEQAD010000359.1:0-2762 GCA_041640515.1 Saprospiraceae bacterium
CGGCAATTCATCTTGCACGAGGGCTCAGGGACGCAGATTGTGAACGAAATTGCGCGAAGCAGCACGCCGACGTTCTGCTTCAACCCGGCGCAAATGACTTACGGCAAGACTTATTACATTTCAGCCGCAGCGGGCAACAATGACGGCAACGGCAACGTACTGCTGTCGCATTTCTGCACGGTTGTTTCGGCTGGCACGCCTGTTGTTTTCCAACAAAAGCCGCAAGCCAGCATAGGTACACCTCAGCCCATTACGTGTGCCGCTACGCAGGTGCCGCTCACGGGTAGCGCTGACATTTCGGGCAGCGCTTTCAGTTGGACGACCACCGACGGGCAGATCGTGGGCAACCCTGCTTCGCCTGTCATCAGCGCTGCGCACGCTGGGACTTATAGGCTCATCGTAGCGGCTAACGGCTGCGCCGATACGGCTTTTGTGCAAGTACAGGATATCCGAAACCAACCCAAGGCTACGGTAGTGGCTACTCCAGCCAGTGTACTCAATTGCCGCATTGACCAGGTGGTGCTGAGGGGCAATGTTGAAGGTACAAGCCACGCTAACACGGTATGGCTCTACAACGGAAACGTATACGCCACAGGCGCTGTCATCAACATCAGCGCGCCGGGTAATTACGAGTTTGTCATTGTGGATACGCTGACCCGCTGCTCCGATACAGCCCGCATTCAAATACAAGAGAACCTAAACTATCCGCCGTTATCGGCGCCGCAGCCCGCCGCCCTCAACTGCCGCAACAGCACCACGACACTGACAGGCAGCTCCTCGGTGCCGGGCGTGCAGTTGACCTGGGCTCGCGTCAGTGGCACTGACACTACCATCGTGGGCAGTGGGCCGAGCCTGACGGTGAGCACGCCGGGCGCGTATTTGCTCATGGGTCTGGAGCCAGCCAGTGGCTGTACCAACGCCATCTCGGTGCTGGTGCAGAATGACTTTATCTACCCGACCGCCGATGCAGGGCTGCCGTTCCGCATCTACTGCTTCGGCCAAACGGCCCTCTTGGATGGCTCAGCCTCCTCGGGGCTGCCGGGCATGACGTATCAATGGACGACGACCAACGGTACTATTGTCGCAGGTGCTGCCACGCCGTCACCCACTATAAGCCGCCCCGGCACCTACACGCTTGTTGTAACCAACCCCTCCAACGGCTGCACCGACAGCGACAGCGTGGTCATCGAGCCGGACGCGCCTGTGGCATACGTGACGGCTAAGCATCCGCCCTGCGTTGGCGACCGCGGCGCTATCATCGTGGATAGCGTCATTGGTGCCCAACCGCCCATCCGCTTGTCGTTCGACGGCGGACAGACGTTCACCAACAACCGCCTGCTGGCCAACCTGCAGCCGGGCAATTACTCGCTCCTGCTCATTGACGCTAATGGATGCTCAGCTTCGCAGACAGTAACCATCAACCCGCCACAGGTAATTGAAATCACGCTAGTGCCTCAGGTAACTATCCGACTGGGCGAGACTTACCTCATCGAGGCACAGGTGAACTTGCCGCTCAGCGCCCTATCGCAAATCCGCTGGACACCCTCCACCGGGCTGGATTGCGATACGTGCCTGGTGACTCTTGCGCGCACCTACACGACGATGTGGTATCGCCTAACGGTGGTGAGCCAAGCCGGCTGCAGCGATAATGCTCTCCTGCGCCTACAAGTAGACAAGACGGCTGACATCTATATCCCAAATGTGTTCAAACCAGATAGCGAGGGGGAAAACGCGGTATTCCGTATTTTTGCTAACCCACTCATGGTCAAGCGAGTAAAAACCTTCGAGGTCTTCTCTCGATGGGGTGAACGCGTGCATGCATACTACGATTTCTTCCCTGACTCGCCAGCCCATGGCTGGGATGGTCGTTTCCGCGGTCAGCCCATGAACCCCGGGGTGTATGCTTATTATGCCGTTATCGAACTGGTCGACGGACAAGAAGTGCTCTTTGAAGGCGATGTCACTTTACTGCGCTGAGCTCTGCTCATTGCTCGCCGCGGTTAAACTGCAAGGAAATCGCCAGTGTGCTTTGGGTTGCTCTTCAAAGGTATCTTTTTTTAATGCAGTTCTCAACCATATCTCATATATATATGCATTAACCCTGTGCCTGATATGCACAGGAGGGGTAGGTTCTTTCGCGCAAACTATGAGTCAACCCATTTCTGCAACAACATCTGCGGGACATGCGTACCCGCACATCACGGTAGAGGTTTGGTCCGACGTCTTGTTTCCCTTCTGCTACATTGGCAAGCGCCAATGGGAGGCGCGCTGACCCAATGTGCTGGGCGCGACAGCATCGAGGTGATCTGGCGCAGTTTCCAGTTGAACCCCGAACTTCAGACAGATCCCTTAAAAAATCCGGTACGCTCTTTGGCAGAGGACAAAGGGTGGTCAGAGGCTTACACTCGCCAAGTGATGGGTTATGTAACTGACATGGCGCGAGAAGTGGGTTTGGAATACCGCCTTGAGAAGTCGGTAGTGGCCAATTCCTTTGATGCCCACCGGCTTATTCAGCTGGGGCACCGGTACGGGCGGCAGTCGGAAGTGAAAGAGCGGCTTTTTGCAGCATATTTTACTGAAGGAAAGAATATTGCAGACCCAGAGGTGCTTCCCTCCATCGGCGTAGCCGCTCATTTCCGGCAGAGGCGGTGCAGGCAATGCTGCAAAGCAATACCTATAGCGAAGCCGTGCGCGAGGACATCGCTCAAGCTCAACGCTTTGAAATTGCGGAGGTGCCCTTTTTTGTGTTTAACCGTTAGCAA
>JBEQAD010000360.1:0-2091 GCA_041640515.1 Saprospiraceae bacterium
CGCGCAATATGCTGCAAAAGAGTGCTAAGCTGGAATTCTGGGATACTTACCGTTACGGTGACGAAGGTCTACCTCAAGCGCTCGAGTCAGCCGATAACAGACTGAAAGTCCTCATGGCCAGCGACACGAGCATGATGGCTACGGTGAAAGACACACTCTACGTGTACCCCAAAGGCCCTGATGGCAAGGTGGACTCCTCGGCAACACCAGAGATGCAAATTGTAGACAAGCCAGTAACACCGGAGGGCGACGGCCCCCTGTTCCGCTTGCTGATGCGTGCTAACGAACCGCGCAGCGTCGTCATCGGGTATGCCGACAAAAACAAAATGCGGGCTATTACCGAAATGCTCGAGCGACCCGACATCCGCGCACTCTTTCCTGTAGACTTGATGTTCCGCTGGAGCCTCAAACCTGTACCCGAACGCGAAGGCAACTCTTCGATAGCCGGCAAATATGAACTGTATGCCCTCAAGAAGTGGCGTAACCAGGATAAGCCGCGACTGGATGGCAGCGTGGTTACCCGCGCCAGTGAGCAGCCTGACCCTAACACGGGAGAAGTGACAGTAAGCCTGTCCATGAACAATGAGGGCGCCCGCATCTGGGCCGAAATGACCCGTCAGGCCTACGAAGGCGGCAACCGTGAAATCGCTATCGTACTCGACGATGAAGTGGTGAGTGCGCCGCGCGTGATTAACCCCATCGAAGGCGGCAACTCCTCTATTACGGGTGGCTTTACCTTAGAAGAAGCCAAAGACCTGGCCAATATTCTTGAAGTGGGTAAACTACCTGCCGGCACTCGCATCGTCCAAGAGAGCCAGGTAGGGCCCTCGCTGGGCGCCGACAACATCCGCAAGTCGCTCATCGCCATGATTTTATCGGTAGTGTTGCTGTGCGCCTTCATGATTGCTTACTACGCCCGTGGCGGCGTGGTGGCCGTCATTGCCCTGCTGGCCAACCTCTTCTTCATCATCGGCACGTTGGCCTCTATGGGCACCGTGCTCACACTGCCGGGCATTGCCGGTATTGTGCTGACGCTGGCTACCGCCGTGGACGCCAACGTCATCATCTACGAGCGCATCCGCGAAGAAATGCGCGGCGGCATGGAAGGTATCAAAGCCATTGCCACTGGCTTCAGCCGCGCTCTTCCGGCCATTATTGACGCCAACGTAACCACTCTGCTCACCGCCTTCGTGCTCATGTACTTCGGCTTGGGCCCCATCAAGGGCTTCGGCACCGTGCTCATGGTCGGTATCTTCAGCACTATGTTCACCGCTGTGCTTGTCAGCCGCCTAATGACAGAGTGGTGGCTCAACCGCGGTAAAACCATGACCTATAGCTACCCCTGGTCGGAAACCTGGCTGGTGGGCGTCAACGTGGACTGGATTGGGCGACGCAAGTTCGCTTACCTCCTCTCGGGCGCCATCATTATCATTGGCGTCATTTCGTTCCTCCTGCGCGGTTTCGAATTAGGGGTAGATTTTAAGGGCGGCTATTCGTTCAATGTTCAATTTGAACAGCCTGTGTCCCTGGATAAGCTGCGCCCAGCCCTCTCGCAGGCCCTAGGAGGCAACCCTGTGGTCAAAGCCGTTAGCACGGGCAATACTTACAACATTACTACGTCGTACCTCATTGACGACACCAGCCCGGACGTGATGGACAAGGTTATTGCTAAGCTGCACGAGGGTATCACCGCCGCTGGCTATCCGACAAGCCTCGATAATTTCAAGAATACTGACGGTTCAGGGACGCACATCTTGTCGTCAAGTCAAGTCGGGCCTACTGTAGCCGACGATATTCGAAACTCTTCGTTCTCGGCTACCATCTGGGCATTAGGACTCATCTTCCTTTACCTGCTGGTGCGCTTCCGCCGCTGGCAGTTTTCCCTGGGCGCGGTGTTAGCCCTGTTCCACGATGTACTCATCACTCTGACGTTTTTTACGTTGTTACACGGCATCGTGCCTTTTTCATTAGAAATTGACCAAGCCATCATTGCCTGCATCCTGACGGTTATCGGCTACTCGGTGAACGACACCGTGATTGTATATGACCGTATCCGCGAGTTTATTAACACCTACATTGGGCGACCCAAGG
>JBEQAD010000360.1:2101-2740 GCA_041640515.1 Saprospiraceae bacterium
GCACGCTCATTACCTCTGGTACAACGCTGGCTGCTGCGCTGGTACTTTTCCTCTTTGGTGGCGACGCAACTAAAGGCTTCGCCTTCGGTATGTCGGTAGGTATCCTTTTCGGTACCTACTCGTCAGTCTTCGTGGCGTCTTCGCTCGTGGTTGACCTGACCAAAGAACGCGTGCTGAGTGGAAAAGCCGTCGAGGAAAAAGCGCCTACCACAGCCAAGCCTGCTGTGAAAAAGGTGAAGGCGTAGGGGTGCTTTAAAACCTCAGTTGAAATACGACGAGCCGTCCCTGACCTATGGGGGCGGCTCGCTGCTTTTTGGAGTGCGATCTGCCAAGCTCCGCTTGCTCTGAAAAGAAGACTGTACTTTTGGATGTTCACCCGTGCTTTTCCCTGTAGAATTGCTAACCATGCGCCGCAGCATACTTTTAACCGGTCTTTTCTTGCTCTCTTTGCTGAATTCACCTTCCGCCCAACCCTTCTCCGTGCTGACGTACAACATCCGTTACGACAACCCGGACGACGGGGAGAACGCGTGGCCGGAGCGCCGGCACTTTTTGGCGGGGCAGTTGCGCTTCTATGGGCCAGACATCTTCGGTGTGCAAGAAGGGCTGAAGCACCAACTGGACTTCTTGCAAGACCAG
>JBEQAD010000361.1:0-2739 GCA_041640515.1 Saprospiraceae bacterium
CAAAAGCTAAGGTCATCTTTCCCTTCGCGGCTAATAACAAAGTTGCCTTCATCATCTAATTTGATAACCTGAACCCACTCGTGGCAAGGCCACGCTTCTACAAGTAACTTGAAAGGCTGGCCGTCCGACCTTTCCAAACGCATCTCGAACTCCTCGATGTCAAAAATCACCTCATAGTCATATGTATATCTATTGCCTACAATAGCAACGCTGTCGCCCTGTCTTTTGACTAAAGGGAATAGCTCAGGCCGCATATCAGCCACCGCCCAAAAGCCCGGGTGTTTTTTGATGCCACGATGCCCATCGTACGCCAGCAACTCACGCTCGATTTCGTCCAGCGCCGCTTCCATCTCTGGCAGTTCTTGGTTGTAAATGTAATCGCCATCAAATCCTTCTTGTAGACCTTTGCGAATGAGCGCCATGGCCTTAAATAGGTCTTTGCCTTGCCCAAAGCCCAACTCACCGTTGCTAATTTTGTTTAGCAACTCTCGTATGCTTATTTGTCGCAACTCCGGCGCTAAATCAGCCGCACGCTCAGCAATACAGCGGTGCAATTTGCCTTGCTTTCTCAAAAACCTCTTTGCTATTATGCCCAAGACAAGTGGGCCGTCAAATACTAAGTCTAAATCGTCTAATTTGGTCACGCAAGTATTGTGTGGCACTAATTTATACCCATACCGCTTGGCCAACGCAGCAACCTCGCCAAAGCTGCTGTATACAACGTTAAAATTTACAAGCATTTTCTTCTTTCGCGTATCTAACGCAATGTAAATGTTGTTGTCTTCGGTTCTTAAACCGACAAAATCACGCTTGCCATCAAATAACGACATTTGATTTGGCGATGCCTCATTAACGGACTTAATAAGTTCATTAATTTTTTGTAACATCACTTTCTCTTCCATAGCTTATATTTTTTTGTTTAACAATGCCACAAATTTAACCGCAAGCAAAAAAAATACGCCAAAAACAACGGCTGTTTAACTTTTCGTTTGCACAAAAAAAGCCACCCATTGTTACAACGAGTGGCTTGCAAAGCTATGGAACGGTGGTTACAACAACAATTACTGATTTTTGTTTCTTCCCTTTGGTTTTTGTTTTGTCTTTTTTGGAGCCTGCGGTATGTTCTTTTTTGTCTCTACGTCTTGCCGCATCTCGACAGGCGGCAGCTGCACTGCCCTCGCGCCAATGCCGCTGCAGTTTAATGAATAGACTACACTGTCCATTAGACACTCCATCCTTTTTACCTTGTAATCAACCAAAAAGAACTGCCTGGCTATGGCTAAGCGCTGGCGGTCTATTGCCTCATATTCTGTTTTTGCGTTATTGATGTATTGACGGAAGTCGGCCGTGTCTTGAAAAAAAACGTACCTCCTGCTTATAGCAGGCCTGGCTTCGAATGACGTAAAGACACTATCTGTTATTTCTAAGAAAAAGCTATCCTGCCTGATATAGTCCAAATGGTATACCGTAACAACGGTATCCCTTTGTGCCGACGCGGTAACCGCTGCTGCCGTTAGCAGTGCGGTGATGATGATTTTTGCCAATTTGCTCATTATTAGATACTTACGAGTTTAAAGCCTCGGATGCCCGAGGCCGTGTAGAATAAAATCAACCATTGACCTGCAGTGATGGTGTTCGTTGTCGGCCCGCCGCCCAAAGACACGTATTGCGACAGCGTAATGGTGCCCGAGTTGCCGGCATGGTGCAGTATATACATCCGGCCAGGGCAGTTGCAGCTTGACGGCGACGGCAACGTCCACGACGCGCTGCCGTTAGTGTCAAATATCACGACAAACTTAGTTTCGTCGAACGTAGGGCTGCCCGCAGTGCCAAGGATAGCGCCGGCAAACGAGCCTGCACTTTGGATGGTGGAGTGGATGTTGGTTGTCTCGCCGACGGCAAACCTGGCGTTTGAGGTGGCGCCGGACTTGACGATGGTGGCCATCGTGTTGGAAGACGCATAGCCGCCGATGTTGAAGGTTATTTTGCTGACGTTGTTTGTTGAATTCATGTTTACGAGTGAAAGCCTATCCTCCGCGGAGCGCCACGACACTGCCGCGCTGTGCGTGCTGATGGTGTTGCCAAATCCAAGCCTCACCTCGCCGTGGCCTTCAGCATGCACTAAGTGGGCGCTGAGCCCAGCTACACCGTCGCCAGTTTGAGAGAACGATTGAACGCTAAACCGGGCATCGGGCTTCCACACGCCAACGCCGACGGCAACAGGGCCACCGCGAGGGTTCAAGTGCAGAGGTTGATACAGATTAAAACTATCATTCTTGCGCGCCTGCAACCACATGCCGTTGGTGGCTGTCGAGTAAGCACCTACCGCCAAGGTGTTGCCGTTGGTGGAGCCTGTTGACGTGTGTCCTACAACGTCAAAAATAGCGTCGTTGGTAGGTGTTACTGTGTTTGCCGGGTTGTTGACCAAGCCCATCAAGTTGATGTTTTGCCACGTGCCGGAAGGAGCGGCGCTGTTGTGGTGGCGTAGTCTAAATAGCCCACCTCTAAATGTCATTGTGTTCGATGTTGACGTCGTCACCGTGGTAGGTTCGATGAGCGTGCCGCCCAACTTGACTACTCCCGCCGCCAGGTTCAAGCCGTTGTCGGCGCTGACTATGCCGGCGTTGTCGTTGGCAGGCGCCCTGGTGCTACCATTCCACTTCAACACTTGGCCCGTTGTCGCACCCTGTTGCGCTGTGTCCAGCGGCGACGAGGGCGTACCGTCTCCAGATAGCCGTG
>JBEQAD010000362.1:0-2182 GCA_041640515.1 Saprospiraceae bacterium
GATCTACGCGCTCTTCCAGTTGAAACTCGTCAGCAAGCCAGTTGATGATGACCTGGTCGAAGTCGTCGCCACCCAGGTGCGTATCGCCGTTGGTAGATTTCACTTCGAATACTCCGCCGCCCAGTTCGAGGATGGAGATATCGAAGGTGCCGCCGCCGAGGTCGTACACGGCCACTGTCATTTCGCGATCGCGCTTATCTAGCCCGTAAGCCAGGGCCGCTGCTGTAGGCTCGTTGATGATGCGCTTAACGTCGAGACCTGCAATGGCGCCGGCTTCCTTGGTAGCTTGGCGTTGCGAGTCGTTAAAATAAGCAGGTACTGTGATGACTGCTTCCGTCACTGGCTCGCCCAGATAATCTTCGGCCACCTTCTTCATTTTTTGCAGGATCATAGCTGAGATTTCCTGCGGCGTATACACGCGGCCGTCAATTTCGACCCGACAGGTGTCGTTGTCGCCTTTCACGATTTTGTAAGGCACGCGCGCGATTTCATCCATGCGCTCGCTGTAGCGCATGCCCATGAAGCGCTTGATGGAGAAAATCGTGCGCTTGGGGTTGGTGATGGCTTGGCGTTTGGCCGGAGCGCCTACTTTGCGCTCGCCATTATCTAAAAAAGCAACTACGGAAGGCGTCGTGCGCGAGCCCTCGTCGTTGGCAATCACAACAGGCTCGTTGCCCATCATGACGGCCACACAAGAGTTTGTTGTTCCTAAGTCAATACCGATAATTTTTCCCATGACAAAATAGATTTGAGCAGCTGGTTCAGATGCTGTGGTAACTTATAAAATGAGGTTTGATATCTCGGCCCATCAATCCATATGCCACGACCGAAAATCTGACTTTTTGGCATTTACGTCCACCTAGACAGTGTTCTTTTGGCAGGATATGGTTGCCGGAGCCTGCCGTTGTTGGCGGCTCAGGCCGCGATGCTCGCTAGCGTTGGGGGGAGTTTTTTTCGAGAAATATTGTTTATTAAAGGCTGGCGCGTATCTTTGTGCCGTCCTTAGTAGGGACGGTGTCCTTCCTAATCCGTTTTTTCCGGTTTTACCTCCCTCTTTCCCAACCGCCGTTTTCCGATTCCAAAGTGCATTTTACACCTTATAATCCAATCACAAGACCCGTAATAGGTCGCACTTGCCACTTCACTACGTGAGTACCCCAAGTGCAGATTTCTGCGCCAAGGCGGCGGTGCGCCGTTATAATCTCATGGTCAGCCCCCTCCGGTCAGGCTCGCGGTGTGGGGCTTTTCCTGTTAAAATAGCCGCAGTTGCGGATTTTTATACTGTTCGTGCTCCTCGAGGTTATAGGCTGGCATTTGCCGGTTAGCGAAGAAACGATGGCGCGCCAGGCGAAACTGTTCGCGGATGATTTCAGCTATGGGCCCTTCGCCGCGCAGGCGTGTGCCGGGGCGGCTGTCGTGGAGTTGGCCGTGGTGTGTCTGGCGGATGTGGTGGAGCACTTTTTCGGTGCGGTCGGGGAGGTTTTTGCGCAGCCAGTCTTCAAAGATGGCGGATACATCGCCATTGAGGTGGACGAGCGTATAGCCCAGCCCTAAGGCGCCGCGCGCTGCAGCTGCCTGGGCCATGGGCAGAATCTCGGCGTCATTTAACCCTGGGATGATAGGCGCGAGCATGGCGAATACCGGAATGCCGCGCACCGAGAGGGTTTCTATCGTGCGCAGGCGTTGGGCTACAGTAGCGGTGCGAGGTTCTAAAAGTTGCCTCAATTCTTCGCGCAGGGTGGTCAGGCTGATGGCTACGTGCACCAACCGGTGAGCAGCTAGATTTTCCAGTAAGTCGAGGTCGCGCAGGATGAAGCTGTTTTTGGTGATGATACTCACCGGATGGCGATAGCGCCAGAACACCTCCAGACAGGCGCGTGTGATGCGAAAATGCCGCTCGGCGGGCTGATAGACATCTGTATTGCCAGCAAGCATGATCGGAGAAGCCTTCCAGCTTTTTTTGCATAGGATTGCTTCGAGCTGTTGGGCGGCGTTGCGCTTGATGAGGATTTTTCGCTCAAAATCTAAGCCGGCACTAAAGCCCCAGTAAGGGTGTGTGTTGCGCGCATAGCAATACACGCAGCCGTGTTCACAGCCCTGGTAAGGGTTCATGCTCCATTCCGAGGGGATGTCGGGGCTCTCCACGCGGTTCAGGATGGTTTTTGGGTGAGTCTCTATGTAC
>JBEQAD010000362.1:2192-2736 GCA_041640515.1 Saprospiraceae bacterium
GGTGTGGAGGTCGTCAGTTTCCCATTCGGCCTCGCGCAGTGCCCAGTCCAGTGGCTGCTCGTCGCGCACCATTTTTTCGTAAGGCGAGGGCGGGTTAATTTGGGCGCCCCGGCCGCGCAGGTATGGTGTTTTTTTCATACAAAAAAGAGAGGCCAGCGGGGTTTCCATTGCCCCTCGCCAAAGGTAAGCCAACAAAGTGACGCCTGGTCTTTGGCAGGCGAGGATATGGGCTCGATAAACTCGATA
The DNA here is from genome assembly GCA_041640515.1 of Saprospiraceae bacterium. Lineage (GTDB taxonomy): Bacteria > Bacteroidota > Bacteroidia > Chitinophagales > Saprospiraceae > M3007. The sequence continues at coordinate 2,439 of JBEQAD010000362.1, forward strand.
AAGAAGTGTGCTACGAACGCGGCTGCTGGGCTAAGTGTTCCTGTTTAGCGCGTACCAAGGCAAGGGCTTTTTCGAGCTGGTCTTCCTCCGACAGCAACGTGTTGTCTATCACTACGGCGTCGGGTGCAATTTTCAGAGGGCTATCCTCTCGTGCAGAGTCCATGTGGTCTCTTTCTTGCAAGTTTTGCCGGATTTCGTCCCACTCAGCGTCGATGCCTCGAGCGGCCAAGTCCAAATGGCGTCGACTGGTACGCACGTCCAGGTCAGCGGTAAGAAAGATCTTGACTTCAGCATCGGG
>JBEQAD010000363.1:0-2390 GCA_041640515.1 Saprospiraceae bacterium
ACTCCAGCGCAAGGCCAGAGCCTGCATACAGTTGAGCAGAGTCCTTCCGCCCGAAGAGCTCCTCCGCTGCAAAATAGGCCCCAACGGCGAGGCCTGACGCCAAGAGCAGTGTTCTTGTCGCGTCCGGCGCCTGCCGAAATAACACCCGAAAGGCATCTACGAAAACTGCTGTGGTATTTTTGAGCACTACTAACGAAACCGGCTCATCGTTTTGTGGCATAGGCTGGCGCAGGTTTGGCACATTAAAACGCCCGTAGCGTGCTTTCCGCCACGGATACACGACAAAGTAACCCACCATTAACATTACGGACAGCAGGATAAATCCCAATCGCAAGGCTGCCGGTGCCTCGGTATGGCGCGTTAAATAGCCTTCGAAAAAAGCAGCTAATACAAAAACAGGGATAAGCCCCAGAAAAATGCTCAAGCCCTGGCGTGCCGAGCGCTGAAATGCCTGCCAACGCGTGTAAGTACCTGGAAAAAGTAAGCCTGCACCCATCACCAATCCAGCCGCTCCTGCCACAATGATGGCGCTAATCTCCAAGGTTCCGTGTATCCAAATAGTCAGAAAGGAACTCCAGAAGAGGTCGCGCTCGATGAAGAAGTACTGGAAGACGCCCAGCATGATGCCATTTCTTATGAGGATGAACACCGTGCCCACAGGAGTCAGCGCGCCCGATAGCACAGTGAACATGGCCACAATTAGATTATTAGCAGCAATGCCTACAGACATGCCCAGCGGGGAGGAGTTTTTATACACCGCCATAGGGTCGCCCGCTTCGATGTTCTGGAGGGTCATATCTACATAGTCGTCGCCTAAAATATGGCGGGCAAAGTCAGGATCAATGTGGGAAGACACTACGCCCATGGCCGCGGCCAGCGCAAAGATGCCGAAGGATAGCCATAAGGAGCGGCGCGTTTCCCAAAGAATATGCGGCAGGGTGTCGGTCCAGAAAGCCAGCACATGCTTCAGCGGTTGGCGCTGACAGCGCTGTTGTTGGTTGAAAATGCGTTGCGCTAGCCCATTCAGATAGTAACGCACCGAGCGGTTGGGGTAAAACGTGCGGGCATAGGCTAAGTCGTCTGTGATGTGGATGAACATCTGACGCAGCTGGTCAGGGTCAATGGTCGGCTGGCGGAGCAGTTCCTCGTATGCAGCCCATTTTTCTCGGTTTTGTTCAACAAAAGCCGTTTCGCGCATGACCAAACATAGGAGTGCGGCGCCCCTCCGAGGAGCAGGCTGGATAATCTTGTCGGACAAAGTTCCTAATTTATCTGCTGGCGAACGATTGGCGCTCTCACTTGTTTGGATTGCTCGAGATAAATACACCGAAATCCATGTCTTTCATCTGGAAAATGGCTTGGCGCGACAGCCGGCGCAGTCGCTCCAGGCTTTTGCTCTTTGTTTCAGCCATTGTGGCAGGCGTAGCCGCCCTCACCGCTGTACGCACTCTAAGCGAGAACCTCAAGGCTGATGTGCAGCGCGAAGCGCGCGATTTGCTCGGCGCCGACCTACTCATCCAAGGCAATTTTCCGCTACCCGACACCTTGTTAGCCCGCCTAAAGGCCGCTCCCAACGTCGAGGTGGCGCGCGTGTTCAACTTGCTGAGCATGGCCTATTTCCCCAAAACCGACGGCACGCGGCTGGTCAATGTGCGCGCCACCGACCCGGGCTATCCTTTTTATGGCTCGTGGAAAAGCGACCCTGCGGAAGCGTGGCAAACCTACCAACAGGGCGGCTTGGCTAATACTTTGTTGGAGCACACCCTGCTGCTGCAGTTCGGAGTGCAGCCGGGCGACTCTGTCCGCCTGGGTACACAATCGTTCCTCATTGTGGGCGATTTACTTTCACGCCCCGGCCGCGCCGGCATTGGCTCTGCACTGGCGCCCACCGCCTTCATCCCTATGTCGCAACTGGACGCTACCGGGCTGGTGCAAAAAGGCAGCCGCGTGTGGTATCAGTATTACGCCCGGGTGCCCGACCCAGCGGTGCTGAACAGCCTGCTGACGTCGCTCGAAAAGCCCATTCGCCAAGCAGGTCTGGACTGGGAAACGGTGCAGAGCAACCAAGAAACCCTTGGCGAAGTGTTTGATCGCTTCGCTGGCTTCCTCAACTTAGTAGCCTTTGTAGCCCTGCTATTAGGCGCTTTGGGCGTAGCCAGCGCCGTCCATCTCTATTTGCGCGAGAAACAGCCATTGGTGGCCACCCTCCGCTGTTTGGGCGCGCGTGGCACGCAGGCTTTTCTCGTCTTTTTTGTTCAGATAGCCGTCATTGCTCTGCTGAGCGCTACAGCTGGAGCCTTGTTGGGTTCGCTGTTGCAAAAGGCATTGCCGTGGCTTGTCCGCGATTTGTTGCCTGTGGAAGCACTGAGCACTCACCTTTCATGGACGGC
>JBEQAD010000363.1:2400-2725 GCA_041640515.1 Saprospiraceae bacterium
ACGGCCATAGGGCAGGGTATCGCGTTGGGGCTGCTGACGGCAGTGCTCTTTTCGCTTCGCCCCCTGGCCGAGGTGCTGGCAGTGTCGCCTTTGCGCGCGCTGCGCGCCTCAGTAGATACGACCGAGCGGCTGCCCGGCGGGCAACGCCTGGCCATTTACGGGCTTATTGGCCTGACGATAACTGCCCTGACCGCCCAAATGCTGCGCGACACGGCGCAAACGCTGGGCTTCTTAGGCGGCATGGCCGCTGCTCTTGGCCTATTGTGGGGAGCAGCACGCTTGCTGATGGGCGTCTTGCGGCGCTTTTTTCCTAAAAAATGGTCGT
>JBEQAD010000364.1:0-2691 GCA_041640515.1 Saprospiraceae bacterium
GCTGTGGTCGAGGTGATCCACTACATGCTCCTTGATGATGGCGCTAAGTTTTTTCACGTCAATGATGAATCCCGTCACCGGGTCGGGGCGTCCTTTGACGGTGACGTGCAGGGTGTAATTGTGCCCGTGCCAGTTTTTGTTGGCACACTTTCCAAAAACGGCGAAGTTCTGTTCTTCTGTCCAGGTGTCTACCCACAGTTTATGGGCAGCATTGAAGCGCTCGATGCGCGTGATGTAGACCATAATTGTGCAAATCGGAGGGCTGCAGACACCGCCGAGGAGGTTACTCTTGCCTGCATTTTAGCGGGCAAAGGTACGGGTATTGAGGCCAACGGTTAACCATGACCTTGCTCACCGCAGCACCAACAGGCGGAGCGTCTGGGTGTAGCGGTCGTGATGGATAGCGACGGTGTACCAGCCAGCGGGCAGGGCGCTCAGGTCAAGCGGCAACAGCAGGCTGGCGTTGTTCGGCACCTTGCTGGCGTGTTGCTCGCGCACAAGACGCCCCAGCGCATCGCTGATGCGCACCGTGCAACTGCCCGCGGGCACGTTGTCCAGAAAGAGCGTCGCTTGTGTCGACGCGGGATTGGGCATCAAGCGTGCCTGGGGAGCCGCCTGGTCGGGCGCACTGGTGCTGACCACGGGCTGGCCGGCGATGAGGATGTTGTCCAGAAGGACTTGGTCGCCGAAGCTATTGGCAAACGTGTCCAACTCTGCGCTGACACCGGTATGGGTTTCGAAGCATAGCTCCACCTGTTGGCCTACCACTTCTTTGAGTTGAACGGTTTGCGATCGCCACGGGTCGGCGCTGAGGCTGGTAGGTTTGAAGGTAGAGCTGATGGGCTTGCCATTGGCCAGCAGGCGCAGGGCGCTGCCGTGTTGGGCATGCTGACCCAGCACCCGGAAGTAGTATAGGGAGAACGTCTGTCTGAGGTCGAAGCGCAGCTCCGCGGAGGCCAGGTTGCGCAAGTCGGCGCACAGGCACACCCGCGAGCGGAATTGCGGGTTGACCTCCCACACGTTCTCCGCACGAGGCAGAGTGGCCAAACCTTGGAGGCGCTCGGCGTCAAAGTTGCCGCCCGTAATGCGCAGCCCTGTGGTGCCTGTGCGGGCGGCCTGGGCAGACAGTTCCACCTTGTTGTGGCTTCCAGGTTGCGCATAGAGAGAGTCCAGCGCCGCTGTGCCGCTTTCGAAGGTGAGCACGTCGGCGTAAGAGCGCGGGAAGGGATGCTCCAGCCGTTCGAAGGTGAGCGTGTCGTTGTCTGCGATGGCGTCGCTGGTCAGGTGCACCCAGGTGCTGTATTGGTAGCGCCCGGGAAGGGACAAGTCGGCGGGCTGGCTGAATGTGTGTACGAACGTGTCGCCCGTGGTTAGGTCGCGAGGGGTGTAGGCCATTTCTGAGAAGGCCGACGGGCTGTTGTCTACGAAATAGCCCACTTCCAGCGGCGTGCCCTTAGGCAGCGGGTCGCAGCCGAAATAGCCAACGAGGACAGACAGCGGCTCTTGACCCAAAAAGCAAGCAAAAGAGGGCCAGAGGCTTTGCAGCAGGCGCACGTCCGACGCATCGGGCAAGTTTTCCAGCACTAAGGTCAGCGTATCGTTGGCGGTGTTGGCGTCGGCGCTCCAGGCAGACCACACGCTCAGCGTGTAAGTGCCCGGTTGGGCCAGCGCCGCCGGCGGAAGGGCAAAAGTGAAGGCTACCTCGTCGCCGTAGCTCAGCGGGGCATCGAGCACGAGCGTGTCCCACACCGCCGGGCCATCGTTGAGGCGATAGGCCAGGGGCAACCTGTCGCCGGCGAGCAGGTCGGCGTTGCAGCTCCAGTAGCGCAAGCGCACAGACAGAGGCTCCTCGCCGGTGAGGCCGCAAGACAGCAGCGCCGGCTGTGTTAGCTGGGCCATTTGCACATCCCCTTCGAAGAGGCGCTGGCCTACGCCTACGGCATACCAGGCGTTGGCCACCTGGACGAAGGCAGGCGAGCAGCGGCCGAAGAGGTCTTCAGCGGCTTGCAGCGCTCCTTCGCGCGCATCGGCAAAAGTGGACAGCGCCGTCAGGTAGTACCTCAGGCTGCGGTAAGCAATCCGGGCGGCGGCTTCTATGCCGATGGCTTCCACGGTGTAATCCTGGCCGCGGTCGTTGGTGCCGCTGCCGCCTTCGCTGAGCAAATAGAACCAGTAGTTTTTCACCCCGCTGTTGGTGTGCACACCGCCGTTGTCGCCGCTACCGGTGAACCAGAACTGTCCTTTGTAGGTGTGAGGATGATTTTGGTTTTTGGGCCACGACATGTCGCGAAAAGGCGGGCCGCTGGCCGAAATTTCATCACCGATGAGCCAGCCGGCCTTCTCGGGGCGCGCCCAGGAGCGCACCACGGCGCCGAAGATGTCGCTGAAGGCTTCGTTGAGGGCGCCGCTTTCGTTGCGGTAGCGCAGGCGGGCGGAGAACTCCGTGATGCCGTGCGTGAACTCGTGGGCGACGATGTCCAGCGTAGTGAACGGGTTGCGCGGGCCGCTGCCGTCGCCGAAGGAGGCCCAGGCGCCGTTCCAGAAAGCGTTGTCGTAGGCGACGCCGTAGTGCACGAAGCTCAGCAGAGGAAAGTCGCGGTCGTCCAGGCCGGCATGGTCGTGGGCGTGCAGGAAGTAGTCGTAAGTTACCTCCGCGCCCCAGTGGGCGTCGGTGGCGGCGTCGTCCTTGAA
>JBEQAD010000365.1:0-2683 GCA_041640515.1 Saprospiraceae bacterium
GATCTGACCCAAGTCAAGAGCGAGTTTGTGCTCGATTGGCGCATGGACCGCTCCAAGCGCGATTCCTTCCGCTTCAAGGGCTACTCGGCCAAATACAAACCCTCTGAAGTGTCGGGCCTGCCGCGCCTGTGGTACGATCGCAGCGAAACCTGGGAGCGTGATATTCCCTATTATAACACTTTCGTGCCGGCGTTGAGCGTGGTTAAACCCTGGGCTTACCTCATTCCGCAAGCCTGGGAGAATGTCATCTCTCGCCTGCAAAATAATGGTGTGCGAATGCAACGCCTGCGCGAAGACGTGCTACTGAATGTAGAGATGTATCGCATCGATTCGTTCCGCAACCGGAACGAATGGGAAGGCCACTACTACCACCATAACGTCCGAGTGACCCCGCTACAGCGCCAACAGTTGTTCCGAAAAGGCGATTACGTCATCGTTACCGACCAGGTAGCCAACCGCTATTTGGTAGAAACTCTCGAGCCGCATGCTCCTGACTCCTGGTTTGCATGGAACTTCTTCGACCCCATTTTGATGCAAAAGGAATACTTCTCGGCCTACGTTTTCGAGGACCTGGCCGCCGACTTTCTGCGAAATAACCCGACAATAAGGGCCGAATTGGAAGAACTTAAGGCCGCTGATCCAGACTTCGCCTCCGATGGGCGCAAACAGCTGGACTGGGTCTATCGGCGCTCACCTTGGTACGAATCTACCCATCGCCTCTATCCCGTAGGACGTCTCTTGCAGGCCGTCTCGCTGCCGTTAGAGAAGTAAAGGAAGCGTTAATTCTGACTCCTTTTCAAGACTTTGGCACGCTATAGCGTAATAAGATAAGGCAAATGAGGCCGCTGGAAGAAGGGCTTCTACAAACTCTACCTGGCAATGCCTCTTTGTCCTAATACCATCTATCGGCCCTATGCGTGTTCTGATTTTGTCTTTGCTCTTTATCACAGCCTATAAAGTGGCCGTGTCCCAGTCGTATGTCAAAGGGCAAGCGCGTGCGTTGGCAGTGCCCGTGCGCCTGGTTGTGTTAGGCTCATCCACGGCCGCAGGTGCGGGCGCTCGTCCTATTGACAGTGCCTGGGTGTATCGCTATCGCGCCTACCTGAAGCGCTTGCACCCTGACTGCGAGCTCATCAACTTGGCAAAGAGCGGATACCAGTCCTTCCACTTGATGCCCGACAACTATCAGCCACCTAACGGCTATCCAGCCCCCGACTTAGAGCGCAATATCCATCGCGCCTTGTCGCTGCGGCCCGACGGCATCATTATCAACCTGCCCTCCAACGACGCCGCTGCAGGCTACGACGTCGCCACTCAATTGCATAACTTAGATGCTATTGCACACACCGCGTGGGCGGCTGATGTACCTGTTTGGTTCATCTCTGTACAACCGCGCAATTTTGACAGCCTGAAGGTGAAAGTGCAACTGCAAATGTTAGAGGCTGTACAAAAGCGCTATCCCGACCGATTCATTTCGGTGTGGCATCTACTGGCTACGCCCAAAGGGACACTCGACCCGCGATGGGATGCAGGCGATGGCATCCATCTAAACAATCGCGGTCACGCCATGCTCTTCGAGCAGGTAGTAGCCCAAGACATACCTTTCCAGTTAGTGCATGCTTCTGCTTACCCGTTGTATGCCTTGGAGGAGCGTTGGAGCAACATCGTACCGCCCTCCGACAACGCGCTGCGCCATCCGGTTATCCGTTCTTTGCCTCCGGCCACCCTGCTTCTTAAGGCCGACCAGCCTATGACGCAGGTGAATATCGCCATCTTCGATGCCAATGGACGCCTGATACGCCAGCTTACCACTGACCTGCCCTATTTATTGCCCAGTGATTCGGTGCAGCCAGGCGTCTATCGCGTGCGTATGCGCAAAGGTGCCTGGGAAAAGTCGGTGCGTTGGGTCAAGATGTTGTAGCAGCTGTTTCCTGGTAGGAATGGCAGCGCTCTTGGGCTTTTTCCAGGGCCTGTTGGATGTCCCACCAGAGGTCTTCGATATTCTCTACACCCACGGACAGACGCACCAAAGCGTCGCTGATGCCAAAGGCGGTTTTTTCCTCCGGTGCTATGCCTGCGTGGGTCATAGTTGCTGGATGCTGTGCCAACGACTCCGTACTTCCCAAGCTAACAGCCAATTTGATGACTTTGAGGTGGTTGAGGAAAGCAAAGGCCTCTGCTTCTCCGCCTCTGACCTCAAAGGAGACCATAGCACCGGGCGAAGTGCACTGCCAGCGGTAGATGTGATAGGCTTCGCCGTCGGCGGGGGTGAGCAGGCCCAAGTAAAGTACCTTAGCCACCATGGGGTGTTGAGCCAGGCGCTGGGCTAAGATCTGAGCGTTCTCCGCCTGCTTTTCCATGCGCAGCTTAAGGGTTTCCAAACTGCGCAACAACAGCCAGCCCGTATGCGGCGCAATCATGTTGCCCAAGAAGGTACGTAGGGTCTTGACCCGGCCAATGAGCTCCGCTGAACCTAAACACGCTCCAGCAATGACGTCACTATGCCCACCAATGTACTTGGTAGCAGAATACAGCACTATATCTGCTCCATGTTTCAAAGGGTGTTGCCACAACGGCCCTAAGTAGGTGTTGTCTACCGCCACTAAAACATGGCGCTTGGAAGTGCTGTATTGATTGGCCAGCGCTCGGCACATGGCGATGTCCACTAAGTCATTGGTGGGGG
>JBEQAD010000366.1:0-2682 GCA_041640515.1 Saprospiraceae bacterium
GGCGCCTTAAAAGTGAAGGGTACTACGTGCGTGGCGTAGACTTGCAGTATCCGGAGTTTTCGCCTACAGCTGCCGATGATTTCATCATAGGCGATTTGCGCGACCCGCAGGTGTGCAGAGAGGTGCTCAATCAAACTTTCGATGAAGTATACCAATTGGCTGCTGACATGGGTGGCGCGGGCTATATTTTTACCGGCGATAACGACGCCGATGTGATGCGGAACTCTGCCCTCATCAACCTGAACATTGCTCCGTTGTGTGTCAGGCATCGCGTAGGCAAAGTGTTTTACTCTTCTTCGGCTTGCATTTATCCTGCCTACAATCAGCAAGACCCCGACAACCCGCGCTGCAGCGAGGACTCGGCCTATCCAGCCCAGCCCGACAGCGAATACGGCTGGGAAAAACTGTTCAGCGAGCGGCTTTACCTGTCTTTTCAGCGCAACTACGGCCTTCGGGTGTATATCGGACGCTTTCACAACATTTACGGCCCGGAAGGTGCCTGGCGCGGCGGCAGAGAGAAAGCACCCGCAGCCCTGTGTCGCAAGGTAGCCGAGGCAACCGACGGAGGCAAAATCGAAATCTGGGGCGACGGCCGCCAGACGCGTTCGTTCCTATACATTGACGAGTGTCTGGAAGCTGTGCGCCGCATGATGGCTACTGATTTCCCGGGGCCACTCAACATCGGCTCTGATGAGATGATTTCCATCAATGACTTGGCACAACTGATTATCCGCATCTCAGGCAAGCAACTCCGCCTGCAGAACATACCTGGCCCCCAAGGCGTCCGCGGGCGCAATTCAGACAATACACTCATAAAACAGGTGCTCGGCTGGGCACCTCATTACCCACTGTCAGTAGGAATACGCCAAACATACGAGTGGATAGCGCAGCAGGTGAGCGCCCAAACAGATGCTGTCCATATTAAGGCGACGTGGAACGGCAACACCCTCGGTTATTGCGGCGAAAGATAATCCTAAGGGAAAAAGACCCCCAGCGAACATGCTGTTCTTATCAAAAGCTGCGGAACTTTGTCCGTAAAAAGCCGGCCAAGCCGCCGGGTAGTGCTACGGGCCATGGAACTTATTACAGAACAATCGTCGCCGCATCGGCATTTGGAAACCCTAAGCACCCGCGAGTTGCTGGAGCGCATCAATACAGAAGACAAAACGGTACCCTATGCCGTAGAGCGCGCCATACCGCAAATAGAAGCCCTAGTGGAGGCCTTAGTGCCGCGCATGAGAGGAGGAGGGCGGCTTTTCTACATTGGAGCGGGCACCAGCGGCCGTCTGGGTATTGTAGACGCCTCGGAGATACCACCCACCTACGGCGCGCCGCCGGGATGGGTGGTGGGCATCATTGCTGGAGGCGACAGTGCCATCCGCAAAGCCGTTGAAGGCGCCGAAGATAGCCCAACCCAAGCCTGGGAGGACCTCTGTGAACATAAAATTGATAACCAAGATTTTGTAATAGGCATTGCAGCCTCCGGCACCACGCCTTATGTTGTGCATGGCTTGCGAATCTGCCGACAGCACGGTATCCCGACGGGCTGTATCACTTGCAACCCAGGCGCTCCTATCTTGGCTGAAGCCGACTACCCTGTGCTTGTCGTCACTGGGCCTGAATTCGTGACAGGTAGCACTCGCATGAAAGCCGGCACTGCGCAGAAATTGGTGCTCAATATGATTTCCACGACAGCCATGATCCAGCTAGGGCGCGTACAGGACAACAAGATGGTAGATATGCAGCTAAGCAATAACAAGCTCATTGCCCGCGGCACGCGGATGGTAGTCCAAGCTACTGGACTAGATGAAGAAAGCGCCCTTCGTTTATTGCTCAAACACGGCAGTGTACGCGAAGCCATTGCTGCCGTCAGCTCTTAAAATTAAGCAAGAAGCGACGCACCTCCGCCTGAAATGCCTCCTCATCATCTCGGTCAAATACTACGCGCACCGGCAACACGTAAAGGGGTAGCCCATGCCGCCGCAGGTAGTCGCCATGGCGCTCCAGACGGGTAGCATCCTTTTCCGTAGTCAATAAGATTTTACTTTGCGCTGGTATTGCTTCAAAGCGACGCCGGATGTCGTCTAGATCGGCTTCTGTAAAGTAGTGGTGGTCAGCAAACTCGAAAGCATAAACGGAGCGCAATTGTTCTCCTAAGTAGCTCAGCAAGTAGTCCGTGTGAGCAATGGCGCTCACCAGGAGGGCGTCGGTATGCAGGTCTAACGGTCGGCGTACATCAGGGCGGAGCAGTTCGTAAGGGTCCTCGTACTGATAGCGGGAAAAGAACACGCGCTGGCGAGGCAAGGGGGCTATCTCCGCTATCAAACGAGCGCGCTCTCGCTCTGATAGGTCAGACGGGCATTTGGTTATGATGATGATATCGGCGCGTCGGGAGCCGTTTCGGCCCTCGCGCAATCGCCCTGCAGGTAGCAGCCAGTCGCGTGTAAAGGGGCGGCTATATTCGGTGAGCAGGATATTTAGCCCGGGTGTAACAGCTAGATGCTGAAACGCATCGTCGAGCAGGATACACTGAGTCTCTGGGTTGCGGCGCACCAGTTCGGGAATGCCCAGTACACGACTTTCGCTGACGCTTACTGGTACATGCGGAAATTTGCGCTTGAATTGCAGCGGCTCATCGCCTACCTCCTCTGCTGTATCAATGGCGCTCACTGGGCGATAACC
>JBEQAD010000367.1:0-2658 GCA_041640515.1 Saprospiraceae bacterium
AGCAGTGAAGATGTTTTTAATTTCTTCATTCTCGTAGATTTTATGCTCTAAGGCTTTCTCTACGTTGAGAATTTTTCCGCGCAGGGGCAAAATAGCTTGCGTATGCCGATCGCGCCCTTGCTTGGCCGTACCACCAGCGGAGTCGCCCTCGACAAGGAAGATTTCGCTTTCTTCGGGGTTTCGGCTGGCGCAATCAGCCAACTTGCCCGGCAGGCCGCCGCCAGAAAGAGCGCCTTTTCGCTGCACTAGTTCGCGGGCCTTGCGAGCAGCATTGCGCGCTGTAGCAGCGAGCACGACTTTCTCGATGATGCGGCGCGCTTGATTAGGGTTTTCTTCCAGAAAAACTTTTAAGGCATCGCCTACGCAGCGACTTACAATCCCTAACACTTCAGAGTTGCCCAGTTCTCCTTTTGTCTGACCTTTAAACTGGGGTTCCATCACCTTAACAGAAACTACGGCCGTCAGACCCTCCATAAAATCTTCGCCGCTGATGGCAAAGTTGAGCTTCTTAAAAAAGCCGTTGTCTTCGCCGTATTTCTTGAACTCCCGTGTAAGTGCGCGCCGGAAGCCGCTCACGTGGGTGCCACCGTCACGTGTGTTGATGTTGTTGACAAACGACACTACATTTTCCGAGTACGAGGTGTTGTAGAGCATAGCCACTTCGACCTCGACGTCGTCCTCTTTAGCAGAGATGTAAATGGGTTTGTCAATGAGTTTGGTCTTTGCTTCGTCCAACCAAAGTACAAATTCGGGCAAGCCGCCCTCGGAGTAGAAGTGTTCTTGGTTGTAGTGCCCATTTTCCCGTTCGCGCTCGTCCACTAAGTCTAAGTGCAGTCCTTTGTTGAGAAAAGCAAGCTCGCGCAGGCGATGGGCTAATACCTCGAATCGAAACTCCGTAGTTTCAAAAATTTCAGGGTCAGGCTTAAAGGTAACGATAGTGCCGCGGTAGTCGGTAGTCCCGATCTCGCGCACTTCGTATTGAGGCTTTCCTCGGCGATATTCCTGCTCGAACTTCTTCCCGTCGCGATGGACTTCAGCCCGCAAGTATTCCGAAAGTGCATTGACACAAGAGACACCAACGCCATGTAGACCGCCCGAAACTTTGTATGAGTCTTTATCGAATTTGCCGCCGGCATGCAACACGGTCATGACTACTTCCAAGGCAGACTTTTTGAGCTTAGGGTGCATATCTGTGGGAATGCCACGGCCATTATCTCGTACTGTCAGGCTATTGTCGGGGTGAATAGTCACCCATATGTGGGTGCAATATCCCGCAAGGTGCTCGTCGATGGAATTGTCTACCACTTCCCACACCAGGTGATGTAACCCCTTGGCATCCGTGCTTCCGATGTACATGCCCGGCCGTTTACGTACGGCTTCGAGACCTTCTAACGCGGTGATGCTGCTGGCATCGTATTCAGACTTTGGCTGCACATTGGGAAGGGTTTCAGGCTCCAATTCGACTTGTGTATTTTTCATGTCGCAAAGGTACGAAAAAACGCGCATTCTAAGGGTGAAAGCCCATTCTTTGGCGCAGGTCTACTAAAGGAAAAAGGCCCTTTTGCCGTCTGGATAAAGGTCAAAAGGGCCTGTAAAGATGGACAAGGAGATTAGCGCACGACGATTAAGCGCTCCCATTGCTGTTGTGCCCCGAGACGGAGTTCTACCAAGTAGATGCCTGCTTTTAACCCTTCGCTTTCTACAGCGATCTGCTCGTTACCAGCCGCAATGACGCGATGTTGAAGGAGACGACCACTGGCATCCCAGATACGAAGCTGGGCTTCTCCAACAAAGGTTTCTCCCAGGCGAATCCAGGCAGCTCCGGAGGTGGGGTTAGGATAAAGGGTCAATGTGCCGGTATTCGGCTCCTTGGTGCTGACGGTACAGTCGAAATTGGGATTTACCGTCACCGTCATGGCAAAGCGGTTCGTACAGCCGGTAGTCAGGTCCGTGACTTCCAACGAATACATGCCATCGCGTTGGGCGCAATATTCGAAGCCATTGGCACCTGGAATGGGAACGCCCTGGTAAGACCACTGCAAAGTGTATTTTGTCGGTAAGGCACCGAGGTTAATCAGCTCCAGGTTGTTACGGTCATTGAGGAAAACAGGCTCAGCGGGTAAGTCGTGGAATACGATGACTTGTGGTGTCGAGATAGCTGTGCATCCTAAAGAGTCCGTAATCTGTGCTTGATAAATACCATTTTGTGTAGGCAGGTAAATGAAGTCAGTTGCATCAGGTATAAGCTGCCCGTTGCGGAACCACTGGTTGATTCCCATAAAAGACGATTGCAGCACAATGACATCTCCAACACAGGCTGTTGTTTCGCTGGCAGTCAGCACGGGTGCTGGGGGAGCGGGATAGACTACAACGGTGTCCATAGCAGTGATTTCCTCAATCGGATTTTCGATGGTGAGTATCACGCGCAAAGAGCCTGCTCGCAGCGTATCCCCTCCGCTCAACACGTTGAATGGGATGGTACCACACAGGTCGTCGGAAAGATCTATTCCTGAATCCTCATCCCAGACCTCCAAGATATAATTAGTCTGTGGTTGGAGAGGTAAGTTGAGGCTAAAGGTGAATGGTAGTACTACGTTATCCACATGGTTGTTCTGAAAGATCAATTCATTTCCCCGAAAAATGCGCAAGTAGGGATCT
>JBEQAD010000368.1:0-2656 GCA_041640515.1 Saprospiraceae bacterium
CTCGTGAAGTAGAGCGTGCCGCCTAAAGCCCGAATAGCGTACATCGGTACAATTTGGAGGACAGTGTCCAGGAAGTTGCCCCATGCTAAAGTACCAAACGGCGTGAACTCTTTCCACATCAAACTCTGTGTCCAACCTGCCCAATACATAGGGATAGCATAGAACACAATACCCAATGTGCCTGCCCAGAAGTGAATATTGGCCAATTTGACCGAATACAGCTGCGTCCGATACATTCGAGGCCATAGCCAATAGAGCACACCAAACGTCAGAAAGCCGTTCCAACCTAATGCTCCTACGTGTACGTGAGCTATTGTCCAATCAGTAAAGTGGCTAATGGCGTTCACACTCTTAACCGATAGCATTGGCCCTTCGAACGTAGCCATGCCGTAAGCTGTAACCGCCACTACAAAAAACTTCAGCACAGGGTCCTGGCGCACGCGATCCCATGCTCCGCGCAGGGTAAGCAAGCCGTTAAGCATGCCGCCCCACGATGGAGCAATCAGCATCACTGAGAACACCGTGCCCAGCGACTGTACCCAGTCGGGTGTGGCTGAATACAGCAGGTGGTGAGGCCCAGCCCAAATATAAATGAATATAAGCGCCCAAAAGTGAATGATAGACAGGCGGTATGAATATACCGGCCGATTGGCCGCCTTCGGCAGGAAGTAGTACATGATGCCCAGGTACGGCGTAGTTAGAAAAAACGCCACTGCATTATGCCCGTACCACCACTGCACCAGCGCATCTTGCACGCCTGCAAAGAGGGGATAGCTGCCGAAGAGTGAGTACGGCAATTCAAAACTGCGCACGATATGAAGCACAGCTACAGTAACCCACGTAGCGATATAAAACCAAATAGCTACGTACAGATGGTTCTCCCGGCGCTTCAGGATGGTGCCAAACATATTAATGCCGAACACTACCCACACTAACGCAATGAGGATATCAATCGGCCAGATGAGCTCGGCGTATTCGCTACTCGTCGTCAGGCCCGCGGGCAAAGACACAGCAGCCAACAGAATAATCACCTGCCAGCCCCAGAAGTGAATCCACGACAGTGTGTCGCTGAACATGCGCGCCTTCAACAGACGCTGCAGCGAGTAGTAAACACCCATGAAAATGCCATTGCCAATGAAGGCAAAAATCACCGCATTCGTGTGTAGCGGGCGAAGTCGCCCAAACGACGTGTACGGAATGCCATACTGGCTTAAGTTCAAGTCTGGGAAAATTAGCTGAAAAGCCAGAATAAGGCCCACTAACATCCCTACGAGCGCAAAGACAAAGGCCGCAATGCCGAAAGCTCGCACAATGCGGTTGTCATACTGGAATTGTTCAATACGGCCCATACCTTTTAGGATATTCGTTTCAGATATTCAATTATTTATTTTTTTCTTTTTCGATGTTCGTCTCCATTTCTTGCTTCTGTTCATCTCCTGCAGACACCAGCTCATCGTCAAAAAGCATTCGCACTGCTGGGGTATAATTGTCGTCGTATTGCCCGGCGCGCATCGCCCATAAATAGGCCAACAGAAAACCTGTTGCTACGGCTAAACTGATAAGTATGAGGACGAAAATGATTTCCATAACGCAGTCTACTTCTTCAAATCGAGTGCAAGGTCGCCTCAGCATATTTCGCCTTTGGATGATGGTAGTCAAATCTCTGGCTGACATTACTCAGGGCGTTTCAGAAACATTGCCTTCCGAGATGGCGGACTTCCTCTGATGCGGCCTTAAAGCGTCTCACAGGCGCAGGAAAAGCCGTACTTTTGCCGCCATCCTTTTTGTCAGACCTATGTTCAATCCTTTCGAGCATGAAAGAAGTTTTCATCGTTGCGGCCGTACGTACGCCCATAGGCAGCTTTGGCGGTTCGCTGGCGGGTGTCAGCGCCACACAACTCGGCGCAACCGCCATTAAAGGCGCTCTAGAAAGAGCCGGTGTCCGCCCAGAGTGGGTCAACGAGGTACTCATGGGTAACGTAGTCAGCGCCAACCTGGGCCAGGCACCCGCGCGACAAGCTGCAGTGTTCGCCGGCCTGCCCGCCCATGTTCCCTGTACCACCATTAATAAGGTCTGCGCCTCTGGTATGAAAGCCATTACCCTGGGCGCTCAGAGCATTATGTTGGGCCTGAACGACATCGTAGTGGCTGGAGGCATGGAAAACATGTCCCAAATTCCCTACTACTTGCCCAATGCGCGCTGGGGCTACAAGTACGGACACGGCGAGCTGGTAGATGGCTTGGCTAAAGACGGCCTAACTGACGTGTATAACCAGAAAGCCATGGGTGTGTGCGCCGACGCTACAGCGGCCAAGTACGGTATCAGCCGCGAAGATCAGGACGCCTTTGCCATCGACTCCTACAAGCGCGCCGCCGCCGCTGCTGAAGCAGGGCTGTTCCGCGATGAAATTGTGCCTGTGGCAATACCACAGCGCAAGGGCGACCCTATCCTCGTTTCTGAAGATGAAGAATATAGAAAAGTGAATTTTGACAAAATACCATCCCTGCGCCCGGCCTTTACACCTGACGGCACGGTGACAGCAGCCAATGCCAGCACCATCAACGACGGCGCAGCGGCGGTCATCTTAGCCAGCGCTAAAGCGGTGAAAGAATACGGCCTGAAGCCGTTAGCAAAAATCCGCGGCTTTGCCGATGC
>JBEQAD010000369.1:0-2645 GCA_041640515.1 Saprospiraceae bacterium
AAAATATAAAATTCATGGCAAGGGTCTGCGATCTGACGGGCAAAAAGACGATTTCGGGACACCATGTGTCGCATTCTAACCGCAAAACGAAGCGGCGCTTCTACCCAAATCTTCAAACGAAGAAATTCTACATGCCCGAAACCGGCGAATGGGTGACACTGAAGGTGAGCTGTGCTGCTCTGCGCACTATTAACAAGAAAGGCCTGTATGCCTACCTCAAGGAGCTGGAGAAAAAAGGCGAAATTATCTTTTTCGGTACGCCGGTGGAAGGCTGCTAATTTGGGATGAACCATTAAATTCTATCAGCACAATGGCAAAGAAGAGCAAAGGCAATCGCATCCAGGTTATCCTAGAATGCACCGAACATAAGAACAGCGGCATGCCCGGGACTTCTCGGTATGTGACCGAAAAAAATCGCAAGAACACGCCAGACCGTCTCGAACTAAAGAAGTACAACCCTATCCTGCGCCGCTACACCATCCATCGCGAGATTAAGTAAGTGAGCGTCTGATTTTTTCTTTCACCTTAAAACACATCTAGCGCCATGGCCAAGAAAGTGTCGAAAAACGCCCGCGTAGCCGAGCGCGCCGCCAAAGCCGGTAGTGGCAAAGACCACGTCAAAGTGGTAAAAGCCATAAAAGACCCTACCACGGGCCGCTACACATATAAGGAAATGATTGTGCACAAAGACAAAGTGAAGGATTTCTTCACCGACGTGAAGTAAATCCTTCTCGCCTCTTGACTGACAATCTTTGTGAGCCATCTCGAATAAACTTCGAGATGGCTCATTTTTTTAACCTCTAGCGCTTGGGCTTGGAGGCCTGCCAAAAAGAGAGCTATCCCAGTGGAGGCGTTTCTGGAAAAATCTGCGAAAAATACTCGTATGGAGTAGCATTAGGTCGGAACACCTTGCGTCGGTGAGGGAGTTTTTCCGTGCTTTGCGACTAACACATAACCAATTTTTTCTACAAAAAACAACACCGACATGAACTGCTCTGTCCAGACCTGCACCGGCCTGCTGGCATTCTTGCTGCTGGTCGCTTCGACGCTGTTGGCTCAAACACCCTCGCGTCCCGACACCTTGCCCCCTTCGCCTACGGCAGTGAAAGACACCGTGCCGCCGGCGAAAGAGGAAAAAGCCGAAAAAAAAGACAAAGAAGAAAAGAAAGGCCCAAAGCCCTATCGCGATGTCATTACCGATAAAGCAGTGAGTATGCACGGCATGGTGACTGTGCATCGCATAGAGGAAAAGTACTTTTGGGAGATACCGGACTCGATGTTTGGTGTGGACATTATGGCCATCACGCGCGTAGCCCAGACGCCCACAGGAGCCGGCTATGGAGGAGAGCAAGTCAACCGGCAAGTGATCCGATTTGAACGCGGCCCATCGGACAAGGTTTTCCTCCGGGCCATTGCTTTCCGCAACGTCAGCTCCGACACAACCCAGCCCATTTATAAGGCGGTTCGCAGCTCGAACACTTACCCCATTGCCGCCGCTTTCGATATTAAAGCGGTGCGCGTCGACACCTCCGTGGTTATTGAGGTAACCGACTTTTTCAAAGATGAGAACCAGGTGTTTAGCTTGCCGCCGCTGATGAAGCAGCGCTACAAGATGGGCGATCTACAAAAAGACCGCACCTTCATCCAGAGCATACGCGCCTACCCCATCAATCTGGAAGTGCGCACGGTGAGAACTTACAAGGTCAACCCCCCTTCGCTGCGCGAAGAATCGCCCGGCACCGTCAATTTACCCGGAGGCGTAGATGCTGGTGTAATTACGTTCGAAATCAACAACTCGCTTATCTTGCTGCCGCGCAATCCAGCGCGCAAGCGCTACTTCGACCCGCGTGTAGGCTACTTCGCTACTGGCTACCAGGTGTATGACGACAATCAGCAACGAGTGGAAGACGAAACCATCATCGTGCGCTGGCGATTGGAGCCCAAAAGCGAAGCCGATGCGCGCCGCCAGCAACGAGGAGAAAAAATAGAACCTGCCAAACCTATCGTCTTTTACATTGACCCGGCCACTCCCCGCAAATGGCGCCCTTACTTGAAGAAAGGCGTAGAAGACTGGCAGCCCGCCTTTGAGCAAGCGGGATGGAAAAACGCCATTATCGCCCGAGATTGGCCTGAAAACGACACTACTATGAGCCTAGAGGATGCGCGTTTCTCTGTCATTCGCTACTTCGCCTCCGACATCCAGAATGCCTACGGCCCTAACGTACACGACCCGCGCACAGGCGAAATTATCGAGAGCCATATCGGCTGGTACCACAATGTCATGCGCTTGCTTAAAAACTGGTACACCACTCAAACGGCAGCAGTAGACCCACGCGCTCGCGCCAACGAACTCAACGACACGCTTATGGGTGCACTGATCCGATTTGTAGCTGCCCATGAAGTAGGGCATACCCTAGGCTTGCGTCACAACTTCGGCGCTAGCCATGCCACACCAGTAGAAAAACTCCGCGACAAAAAATTCTTAGAGGCCAATGGTCATACCTCCTCCATTATGGACTACGCCCGTTTTAATTACGTCGCCCAGCCCGAAGACGGCATCACTGACCTGATGCCTCGTGTGGGCGACTACGACCGCTGGGCCATTGAATGGGGCTACAAACCCATCTACAACACCAAAGACGCCG
>JBEQAD010000370.1:0-2635 GCA_041640515.1 Saprospiraceae bacterium
TGGCCGCACCCGCCTTTCGCCAACGGGTAGTGGCAGAGGTGTCCACCGAGGGCAGCCAAGTCGGGCAAAATCGGCTGCTTGTCACTCTCAACCCCAATAGCGCTGCTATTGAGGAACCTCAAGCTGCCCTTTTTAACAATGTACTAGAGGATGACGCGGGCATCCCGGGCGCGCCCATTGTCTTTTTTGCCAATGACGTCTCCCCCATAGCGCCCGAACCTTATGCCATTGTTCGCCAAAACCCACCCGTGCTGTGGGCTTCAACGCTCAATCCACAGGCGCCGCTGCAGCGGTATTTGTTTGAGATAGATACGGTGGAAACCTTCCAAAGCCCGTGGCGGCGCAGTGAAACCCTCGTGCGCAGCGGCGGCGCTATTGCCTGGAAACCACCTGTAACGCTGCAAGAGGGTAAGGTTTATTATTGGCGGCTAGCCCGCGACACGTTGCAAGACGGCAGTATCCCCTGGCGCCAGCGCTCGTTTGTTTACCTGCCGCAAAGTGGGCCAGGGTGGAACCAGTCGCACTATGGGCAATGGGCAGAAGGGACGTTTATCAACATGGAAGCCCGCGACAGCAGTCGAAGTCTCGCTTTCGTCAACAGTGTCGGTTTTATTTCGATGAATGTAGCCTACCGAAATCGCGACATGTTCCCGGGCATGCAGAACGCCTACTACGAGGGCTTCTTTGGCGATGCTGGCTTCAATGGGCAAGGTCTCACTCACGGCGTAGCCCTCATGCTGCAAGACCCTAACACGGGCCGCTATGTGCCCAATCCGCCCAACAGTACCTACAACACCCACCCCACGCGCACTAAGTCGTTCTTCTCTTTCGATACTCGCGACTCACTCCAGCGCATAGCCTTGATGCACTTTATAGAGCACGTCATCCCCGATAGCTTCATCGTGGGCTTTCTGGCGCTGCATCCCTGGAACGACACGGTGGGCTACGCTCCGCGACGCTGGGCTGCCGATTCTATTTCCTATGGCAAAAATTTGTTCCAGCTCTTGGAGGCTCAGGGCGCTCAAGAGGTGCGCTCGTTAGTGAACTACACTACTGGCCCGCACCCGTATGGCTTTATTTTTCAAAAAAACAACCCCCTCTTTGACGCTGTGGACACAGTAGTGTACCACATAGACTCAGTCATCAACTTGCGCCGCTCGTTTCAGGCGCGTTGGTCGGTAGGGCAATGGGAGACGCCGCTCCTTGGGCCGGCTCGCGCCTGGAAGCAGCTGCAATGGGCACACGAACCGCCCGATAATGCCGCTGACGAGGTGACGCTAAGCGTCATAGGGGTGCGCCCCGGGCAGCCCGACTCGCTGCTCTTCTCGCTCGGGGGAGTCTACGAGCGCTCGCTAACCGACGTGCCTGTGAGCGCATTTCCTTATCTGCGTTTGCGCTTTTCAGCGCGCGATACTTTGCTGCGCACGGCCGTACAACCGCGTTATTTAAGGGTACTGTATGACCCCATACCCGAAGGCGCCTGGCAGCCATCGGCGCATTTTAGCTGGCATCGCGACACCTTACAACAGGGTGAGCCGGGGCAAGTGTCGTTGGCCTTTGTCAACGTATCGTCTGTAGATTTTGATAGCCTCTTGGTGCGTGCTCGTTGGGAAAGGGTAAGTGGGCAAGGGCGCGATTATGCAATGCGTTTACGGCCGGTGCCTGCCGGCGACACACTGCACGTGAGTTTTACTTTTGATACGCGCGATGACGCCGGAGACCATCGGTTGGTGGTAGAGGCTAACCCTGGTGCAGAACAGCCCGAGCTCTATCTGTTTAACAACACATGGACGCGCAATGCGTGGGTAGGTCGCGACGTCCGCAACCCGCTGCTCGACGTCACTTTCGACGGTCTGCGCATTGCGGATGGCGACATCGTATCGCCGCAGCCTGTTATCGCCGTTTCTCTGCGCGACGAAAACCCATACTTGGCACTTTCGGATACTAATGCACTGACAGTGCAGTGGCAAGCGCCCAACGGCAGCGTGCAACGCCTTTATTTCAACGACCCGACGGTGCAGTTTTTCCCCGCCGACCCCGCCCACCTGCCTAAGCAAAACCGCGCCCGCCTAGAATGGCGGCCAACGTTTAGCGCCGATGGTGAATATCGCTTGCTCGTCAACGGCCGCGATGCTTCGGGCAACAGCGCCGGGCCGGTGAGTTACGCTGTGCGTTTCCGCGTGGTCACGCATCCGGCTTTATCGAACCTGCTTAACTATCCCAATCCGTTCTCGTCGCAGACGTGTTTTTACTACACTCTAACCGGCTCGGAAGCGCCTGCGCGTTTTCGCTTGCAGATTATGACGGTCAGCGGCCGCATCGTGCGCGAGGTTACCGAGGCCGAGTTTGGCCCCTTGCGACCGGGCACGCACCGCAGCGACTTTTGTTGGGACGGGCGCGACCAGTACGGCGAGCCACTGGCCAATGGCATCTATCTCTATCGCGTGGTGGCTAAGAAGGCCGATGGCGCCGACTTTGACTTGTGGGAAAACAGCGCGGTAGATGGTTTTTTTCAAAAGGGTATAGGCAAAATGGTGCTGTTGCGGTGAATTTACTCGCGGGCTTTGTTAGAGGTAGTAATTAACTAGAAAAAAGCCGTTCTCAAAGCCACTAAAAAAAAGAGCCGCCGAGCGCG
>JBEQAD010000371.1:0-1609 GCA_041640515.1 Saprospiraceae bacterium
TGAGCGTATCCCTCCCGCTCGTCTTCGTACCAGGAAGCGATTTGTTCCGGTGATAGATCGTCCCCGTAGAGACGCTCGCCGGAGAGATACGCATCTATGCTTGCCATGCTCTTACAGTTGCCCATTTACAGCATTATTGTTCGCGGGATTTATCCTTGCCTTTCCTGCGCTCTTCTTCGCTTTCAAACTTGACATCCAGGGCTAAGCCGCGCAGCTCGTGCACCAACACGTTAAACGATTCGGGAATATTGGGCTCGGGTAAGTTGTCACCCTTAACGATAGCCTCGTAAGCTTTGGCACGGCCTTGAATATCGTCTGATTTGAAGGTGAGCAGCTCCTGCAGTACAGAGGAGGCGCCATAGGCTTCGAGGGCCCAAACTTCCATCTCGCCAAAGCGCTGACCACCGAACTGTGCCTTACCACCCAAAGGTTGTTGTGTGATGAGCGAGTATGGACCAATAGAGCGTGCGTGCATCTTGTCATCCACCATGTGGCTTAGTTTGAGCATGTAGATGACACCCACGGTAGCTTTCTGGTGGAAACGGTCACCTGTTTCGCCGTCGTAGAGGTAAGTCTGCCCCAACTCCGGCAAACCGGCGCGCTGGATCCATTCCTCGATTTCGGTTCGCTTAGCTCCATCGAAGATGGGGGTAGCAAATTTTACGCCTAAGCGCTCGCCAGCCCAGCCCAACACGGTTTCGAAGATTTGGCCCAGGTTCATCCGCGAAGGCACGCCCAAGGGGTTGAGTACGATATCCACTGGCGTGCCGTCCTCCAGGAAGGGCATATCCTCGATGCGAACAATGCGGCTCACAATACCCTTGTTGCCGTGACGGCCAGCCAACTTATCACCTACTTTGAGCTTGCGCTTCTTGGCCAAGTACACCTTAGCGAGTTTCAATACGCCAGCCGGCAGTTCATCGCCAATGCTGATGTTAAACTTCTCGCGTTTGTAGCGGCCTACCTCTTCGTTAACCTTGATGTTGTAGTTGTGCAATAGCCGGGCGATGAGCTGGTTGATGTGCTTGTCGCTGGTCCAGTTTGCATAATCTACCTGACTATAGTCAATCTGTTCACGCAGCACTTGTAGCGTCAGTTTGGCCCCTTTGGGCACCATTTCCTCTCCGTAAATGCTCCGGATACCGTTCGTAACCTTGTCCTTTACGAGTACCTGCAGCTTGTCTACCAGGATGGTTTTTAGTTTGTTCAGATTGACAGCGTGCTCATCTTCTAAGCGATCGAGCAGGGCTTTTTCTTGCTCCTTCTGTACTTTATCTTTTTTAGCGCGTGCAAACAGCTGGCGATCTATGACCACCCCGCTGATGCTGGGCGGCACTTTTAGGGAGGCATCCTTTACGTCTCCGGCTTTATCGCCAAAGATAGCGCGCAGAAGCTTCTCCTCTGGAGTGGGGTCGGTCTCACCCTTAGGAGTAATTTTGCCAATGAGAATATCGCCCTCGCGCGCCCAGGCTCCAATGCGGATAATACCGTTCTCGTCCAGATCTTTCGTCGCCTCTTCGCTAACGTTAGGGATATCGGCAGTAAGCTCTTCTTCGCCAAGTTTGGTATCCCGCACATCCAGTTCAAAATGCTCGATATGAATGGACGT
>JBEQAD010000371.1:1619-2634 GCA_041640515.1 Saprospiraceae bacterium
AACAATAGCGTCTTCAAAGTTGTAGCCCTTCCACGGCATAAAGGCCACTTTGAGGTTTTGCCCCAAGGCCAACTCACCGTTTTCGGTAGCGTACCCTTCGCAGAGGATATCGCCCTTTTCTACACGTTGCCCCTTGCGCACAATGGGTTTTAAGTTGATGCAGGTTCCCTGGTTGGTGCGCATAAACTTGGTGAGGCGGTAGGTCTTGCGCGCATCTTCGAAAGAGACCAATTGGTCCTCTTCGGTGCGGTCGTAGAGGATAACAATTTCATTCGCGTCCACGTACTCTACCACTCCTGAGCCTTCGGCATTGATGAGCATGCGACTGTCGCGAGCCACTTTAGCCTCCAGGCCAGTGCCTACGATGGGCGAGTTGGGCCGCACCAGTGGCACTGCCTGCCGTTGCATATTCGAACCCATGAGGGCGCGGTTGGCGTCATCGTTTTCCAAGAAGGGAATGAGCGATGCGGATACGCCTACAATCTGGTTAGGGGCTACGTCAATGTATTCCACTTCTTCCGGGGATAGAATAGGGAAATCGCCGTGTTCGCGGCAGCGCAAGCGGTCTTCCAGAAAAGCGCCGGTTTCGTCAATGGGTGTATTTGCTTGAGCAATTTTACAGCGGTCTTCGGTCTCTGCCGACAGGTATACGACTTCACCTGCCATGTCCACCCTGCCGTTGACCACGCGACGATAAGGGGTTTCCAGAAAGCCCATCTTGTTAATCTTGGCGTGCGTGCACAAAGTGGATATCAAGCCAATATTCGGGCCTTCCGGCGTCTCAATGGTGCACAGGCGGCCATAGTGGGAGTAGTGCACGTCGCGCACCTCAAAGCCGGCGCGCTCGCGACTTAGGCCGCCAGGACCGAGCGCTGAAATTCGACGCTTGTGTGTAATTTCAGACAGAGGGTTGGTCTGATCGAGAAACTGCGACAGCTGGCTAGTGCCAAAAAAGGAGTTAATCACCGATGACAGCGTGCGAGCGTTGATGAGGTCCGTTGGGGAAAATACCTCG
>JBEQAD010000372.1:0-2613 GCA_041640515.1 Saprospiraceae bacterium
AAGGTATCCTGAACTGGTACAACTGTACCAAAAGTTAGCCACAGCCTACAATAGCGAGGGCAACCTGAGCAAGGGGCTGTTCTACTACTTAGCTATCGAAGATATCATCGAGCGCAACGGATCGCCCAGTATTCGGGCTGTGATGTATAATAATTTAGGCAAACAATACGCCCTACTCAACGATTACCAACGAGCACTGACTTATTTCCGAAAGGCCGAGTTGCAGTGCCAGTGGCTTGAGTGCTCCCATTTGGCCGTAGTGTACGCCAACCTTGGCGTGGTGCTCCACAACACCGGCCAAACCCGGGCGGGCATTGAGTATCTCCAAAAGGCCGGCCAACTGTTGGAAGAGCAAGGCAATAGCGGTGCGCTGGCCTCGCTCAAACATCTAATTGCGAGCATCTACCTTAGTAGCCGAGATGCTCAGCACGCCTTGGAGTATAACAACGAAGCTAGGCGACTGGCCGAAACTACACAACAACTCGACCTGTTAGCCAGAACCTACAGCACAGCGGCCGACATCTACTACCAGCTGTACGAATACGAAAAAGCCTACCAGGCCTATCGAGAATACCTTCGCCTAACCGACATGCTGCGCCGACAAGAGCAAGAACGCCAACAACGCTTGGAGCAACAGCGCTCCCTGCTAAGTGCGGCTGAAAATCAAATTAAATACCTGCTTATCCGGCAAAACATTCGAGAACTTGAACTCCAAAACGCGCGTTACGAGCAGGACCGCTTGCGCTTGCAAAATGAAAACCTCGAGCTGGAGCGCCAACGGCAGGAAAAGGAGGTTGCCCTCCTATTGGCTCAACGCCAAACCGATAGCGCGCGCATCCGTGAACAAACACTACTCGCCCTAAAAGCCCGCAACGAACTGCAACTGGCCGCTCAGCAATTGGATGCTGAAAAAAAAGAGCGCACCATCGCCATGCTCAAACAACAAGAGCAGATTGCCCTAGCGCAGCGCCAGGCCGATAGCGCGCGCGTAGAACAGCTACGCCTCCAACAACTTTCTCAAGAGCGCGAGCAGCAGGCATTTCGCCGCTTTGTGCAAACGGTTGGTGGTTTTGGGCTCCTGCTGGTGTTATTGCTAACGGCCGGCTGGTTTTTGGCGCGACAAGCCAGCCAACGTCTGAGCGCCCAAAACCGCGAAATCGAGCGCCAAAAGGCACAAATAGAAGAAGAACGCCTCAAAAGCGACCGACTCCTACTCAACATCTTGCCTGCAGAGGTTGCTCACGAACTGCGCACCCAGGGATACGCTACACCGCGACTTTATCCCCATGCTACTGTGCTGTTTACCGACTTTCTGCACTTCACCAGCCTATCGGAAAAGCTGACACCGGAGCAACTGATTGACGAGCTAGACGAGTGCTTCTTAGGTTTTGATGAAATCTGCGAACGCTACGGCCTGGAAAAAATTAAGACCATCGGCGACGCCTATATGTGCGCGGGCGGCTTGCCTGTACCCAACGATACTCATCCCCTCGATGCTGTTAGCGCGGCCTTGGAAATGATTGCTTGGTTGGAGCTCCGCAATCGAACTAATCCCAACGCCATCTTTCGCGAGATGCGCGTAGGCATTCACTCTGGACCCGTGATCGCTGGAGTGATCGGTAAAAACAAGTTCGCCTACGATATCTGGGGCGATGCCGTCAACCTCGCTTCTCGCCTCGAGGCATTGGGTGAAGCCGGACGCATCAATATCTCCGGTGCCACCTATGAGGCCATTCGCCACCAATTCCACTGCACTTATCGCGGTAAAAAAGCTGTGCACAACAAAGGCTTGATAGACATGTATTTTGTTGAAGGGCGGGCGGATATATAGGCATAAATTGGCCCTCTATTTGCTGCCTTTTTCGAGAAAGTCTTGAGGCGGCTACCTTTGTGCCGCTTTTTAGTCCACCTCCTGCTCTCCCAATCAGGCTTTGAACTGTACCGGCCTTCGGTACCCAACCGATGACAATTTGTGCGATACCTACACCGAATCTCTACTAACGAATGCTCTGAACAAGAAAACTTAGTCTTGCTCGCCTTCTGCTCTGATTATGAGCTGCTGACCCCAATCCTAGAACCCCACGAGCAGCGTTTTCTTCATAGAGCGATCGAAAAAGGCGTCTACACGTGCTGTTTTCCGCGGGCAGAACGCTTAGTTTTTGTTCATCTTCTCGATGCTGCTCCAGCCGACGATCCGCAGCACTTGGAAAAAACGCGCCAGGCCGGTAGCCAGCAACTGCGCGACATCCGGCATTATAAAGCCGAGTCCATAGCAGTGGTAAGTTATTGCCCTCACCCTACCACACTCGCTTTTTTGGAAGGGCTGCTACTGAGCACCTATCAATTTACCCACCACTATTCTGAACCGGAAAAGAGGACCGTGCCCCCGCTGCGCGTACAATGGGCCTCCGATGCAGCGCCAGAGGAGGCCGTCGAAGAGCTGAATGCCTTGGTCGAAGCTGTGTTCCTGGCGCGTACCCTGGTCAACGAGCCACACTCGCATCTGGATACTTTGCAGCTGGCTGCTGCTGCGTGCGCGGCGGCAGCACGATATGGTTTCTCGGCAGAGGTCTTGGGAGTAGATGCTATTCGCGAACTAGGCATGGGCGGCCT
>JBEQAD010000373.1:0-2612 GCA_041640515.1 Saprospiraceae bacterium
CGCAGCAGCACAGCGCACAAGTTGTTGACATAGTGCACGTAGTCGGCTGTTTTGGAGCGAATGGATAGATAGCCGTAGTATTCCGCCTCATCGTACTCTTGAAATTGCACATGTAACAAGAGCCGGTTTCCGTAGTAGTTGATGAGTAAGCGACGCGAGTAATACTTGCCCTGGAGCAAAAGGCGGTCGAGCACGGCATACTTTTCGCGCAAGGGCTCAAAATGGCGATAGTTGTAGTAGATAAAGGTAAGGCGCACTAAGGCCATGTACCGATTCCAGCCGTCAAGGGTTTCGTCGTAGAAAATTTGGGATAGTTCTGGCTCCCAATGCATGCTTTCGACACTGCTCGGGTTGGCGTACTGGCGCACAATGTCTTGGGTAGCCTGGTGTAAGCGTTCGCGTACGGCCCGGGCTCTCTGGTAGGCAGCGCGGTACCGCTGGAGAAAGTCTTCTACGGCGCGGTATTCTTCGTAGCGCATGCGGATAAGTAAGTAGAGGCGATACAGCAGCGCTACTTCGTAGCTCTTGACAAAGTGGTACGACTGCGGTGTAGTGCGGCGAAAATGGGCCAACAGCTGTTCCTCTGTAGAAGGAGCGATGTGATCGGTCTCGATGTCGCGCTCGGCGCTGAGCAGCCAGTCGTACTCGACATCCACGTCTACAGCGCGCAAGCGCTCTTGTATCCAGTGTTTCAAGTTGGAGTACTTGCGCTTATTGAGCCCTTCATCGTAGGGGGTGAAAATGTGTAGGCTAGAGCAGTTTTGGTGGACGCGCTCCAATATGGCAAGCTTGGCTTTGTCATCAAAGCACTGGATACCGAGTAAATAGCCAGTTTCGTGAGGCAGCAGGGAACGTGTGAACTCTGTGAACTTTTGCAGCTTACTTCTGTCGGCCATGACGATGCCAAAAATAGGCATGGCCTGCCGTTTACAAAACCTACGGCCTCTTTCCTTCAGCGTTTACTTTTTGGCGTTTCTTTGGGCGGCCAAAGGCATAGTCCTTATGTCGGCTTGGTTCTTTTCACTGCACTGGATTTACTCTATGCGTTTTGTCTTCGACCAGGTTAAAGAACTGCTCAACCCCGGTTTTACCACCGAGGTGGCCCAGCAGGTACGCCAAGAAGAGGCGGTTGCCAAGGCCGTGCTGGATCACTGGAGTGTGGTCATTTTAGCTGGGCTGTCCCAATACGTCAACCGTCCGCGCGCGATGAATCGCATTTTCGAAGGATTAGAAGGTTTCCCTTATCATGGGCTGCAAGCGCCCCAGTTGTTTTTAAACAAGGCCACAGCCCGGCAAGTAGGGGCACCACAGGCCCTGGCCCTGCTGGAGCAGCTATTCGCCGAGCGCATGGGCGCCGTACGCACCGCCATTGCCGAGCGCTCCGGAGCGCCGGTAGCGGCAGTGGTTGAGCTGCTGGCCATTGCCGGCCCACTGACGTTGAGCGCACTTAGCGAACGCCTGCACAAAGGCGAACTTACAGTGTCGGGGCTGGCCAACCTGCTGCGCCTCGAACGCCAGTGCCTGGCCCAGGTGCTAGACCCCGTGGTAGCCGAAAGCGCCGGCATTCCGCTGCCTTTGGTGAGCGAAGAGGAGACCTCGCCACAAACGGAAGGCCTACGCTGGGCCCTGACGCTGGGGATAGTGTTGGCCATTGGCCTGGCGGTGCTTTTTGCATTTCGACAGTGTTCCGGCTGAATGCTAAGTGGTTTCCAGAGCGGCCTCTCCTTGCAACATCGCCTTTGGCTTTGGTTTTGAAAGAAACCTGATCCAGCGACCTTTGCACGGCCAAACGCTCTGCTCGCCCAGCCGTCTATGGCGCGTCGAAAGCTTTTTTTGTCTTTAAAAAAATGACATTTCACCGGTCGCTTTTAACTACCTACTCAACCCTCCGGACACTCTAAAAATTTTTTTATGAAAATTTTTGCCCTGTCCCTTGGCTATTTCTGCCTGCTCTTTTTCATGGCTTGTTCCTCCAATCCTGTTGAACGCATGCCCGCACCGCTTCCACCCTCTGTTTTTCACCCTGACAACTATACTCCGCCCCGCCCTGAAAAGAAACCTAAGCAACTTGTGTCGGCACACGGCGACGTTCGCACCGATGAGTACTACTGGCTCAATGAGCGCGACAACCCAGCCGTACGCGCTTATTTGGAGGCCGAAAACCGCTACGCCGACTCCGTGCTTGCGCCAGTGGCGGCCCTGCAGGAACGCCTCTTCGAGGAGATGAAGGCGCGCATCCAGCAAGACGATAACACGGTGCCTTACCTCAAAAATGGCTATTGGTACTATGTGCGCTTTGAAACTGGAAAGGAATACCCCATTTATTGCCGAAAAAAGGGAACACTGGAGGCACCGGAGGAAATCCTCGTGGATGCCAACGCGTTAGCCCAGGGCAAACCGTACTGCTTAGTGTCTTACCTGAATGTCAGCCCTGACAACCGCTTGCTGTTTTACGCGGTGGACTACAGCGGGCGCAATCTTTTCGAAGGACGCATCCTCGACCTGACCAGCGGGCGTCTGTTGCCCGATGGCTTTAGCGGCCAGATTGCTGGCCCGACGGCTTGGGCCAACGACAGCCGGCACCTGTTCTACCAAACCAAAGACCCTCTTAC
>JBEQAD010000374.1:0-2612 GCA_041640515.1 Saprospiraceae bacterium
GGCCAAAGCCTGGGGGAATAAGGGCAACCTGCAGGCTTCTATTGCCGACTTCGACAAAGCCATAGCAATCAATCCCGAGCTTACGGAAGTCTATAAGTACCGCGGCGCCCTGCTCGGCATTGCTCAGCGCTACGAGGCATCGCTGCGCGATTTGTCAGTCTACCTTGAGAGACACCCTCATGAGGCTGAGGCTTGGTACAACCGGGCCTTGACGTTGGTGAATCTAAAGCGTTATCCGGAAGCATTAGACGACCTGAACCGTGCACTGGAACTGGATCCTAACTTCACGCGAGCCTATCGCGCACGTGGTAACGTTCGCAAGCAATTGGGCGATGAAGCCGGTGGTGCTGCCGACTTGGCTGAATTCGACCGACGCATGAGCGAAGGGCAGCAATAGCGGGAGCATCAGGGCACTTTGACGACATTGCCCACTTTGCGTATCTTTACCTCGAGGCGGTTGTTCATCTCGTGTTCCGCGTCGCTGCATGCTACGCCGCGGGCGCAATGATTGCGCAGCTGTGTGTCTCCTTTGCCTATGGGCTGAATGCGCTCAGCGGCGATACCCCGATATACCAGGTAGGTTTTAGCATTGTTGGCCCGCTCCTCCGAAATGGTCAGGTTGGTTTTAGCATCGCCTCGGCTGTCGGTGTGGACGATGAGGTCAACCTCCATTTCCGGATAGCGCTGCATGAGATCCACGATGGCATCTAAGTGCTGCACAAAGCTGCGGTTGAGCGAGGCGCGCCCGGGTTCAAATCGGATTTTATCCATGGTAATAATGTAACCATCTTGCACTGGACGAGCCAGCATAGCTTCTGTTTTGGCGGCGTCGGCACTGGGCGAAGCAATCACTTCTGCAGGCTCGAGTCGAATGGTGTTATCCACCGATTTGCCTCGAATAGCCGTGGTTGTAATGAACTGCGGTTTGAAACCTTCGCGTTTGACTTGCAACAGGTATTCGCCTTCTAAGGGTAAACAGATGTTGTACTCGCCGTTAAGGTCCGTATGGGCTACCACCTGGCGGTTGCTTGCTTTGTGTGTAAACAGGAGCACGGCGTTGGGAATGCGAGTGTTGAATTTATCGGTCGAAACAATACCCGTCATACGGTGGCAAACTGCTTCTTCAAACAGCGCTACCACCACTTCGCCGCTCTTGTCTGGCTCCATGGTATACAAGCGTTCGGTCGTCTGATAGCCCTCGAAGCTGGCCAGGATGAGGTAGCTGCGATACCAGGTAAAGTCTGCTGTAGCTTTGCCTTCGGTGTTGGCGATGAGGTCGGGTGGGCCCAGTGCTTCAGCGTCCTTGCGAACAATGCGCAAGCTCAGCGAATTTGGCGCATTGGGCGTTGGTGCTAATTCGGTGTAGTAGAAGTCGTTGCGGCGAGAAACGAAGCCATCGTCAGTGGACTGTAAGATGCGCACCTCTGCCTTGGGAATGGGTTGGCCCGTCCGACCGTCTACTACGGAGATGACTACGCGGTTGGCTTGTGGCTTCTCCACGTTCTCCAGGCCGTTCTCCATCCAGAAAGTGTAGATATCGGCTTCGCCAAAGCCCCCCTCTCGCTTGCTGGAGAAGAAGCCACGAGTACCATCCTCGTTGAGGAGCATAGCAAAGTCATCTTCTTTGGAATTGAACGGCTCGTTGAGGTTAAGCACGCCCTCGTCTAATTTATCCAAATTAACAGAGAAGAGGTCTAGCCCGCCGAGACCCTTGTGACCATCGGAGGCAAACAGGAGCGTTTTGCTGCCGTAGGTAATGAAGGGAAAGAGTTCGTTCTTCTCGGTGTTGATTTGTGGCCCAAGGTTCTCGGGGGTCGACCAGGAGCCGTCGGCTTGCCGGCGACAAACATAAATATCGAAGCCGCCATGCCCTCCTGGCATGTCAGAGGCGAAGTAGAGCTGTTGGCCGTCCACGCTCAGGCTGGGATGCATACAGGAGTAATTGTCGTCGTTAAAGGGCAGCTCCCGAATGTCTTCCCAGTCGTATTTGCCTCGGCGGGCTTGATAAATTTTCATGCGTACGCGCCCATCGGCACCCGCTTTCTGAACACCACCGCGGTTGTTGTTACGGGTGAAAAAGACGACCTTGCCTTTCCGAGCAAAGGTAACAGGCCCTTCATTGAGGGTCGAGTTCAGTTCCTCAGAAAAGGGTGTGCGCGGCGGCATGGGCTCTTCATTGGCATCTAAGGGCACTACGTATAAATCAAAATTCAAGCGGTTCTTGTAGTTGGGTGTCTCTCTACCCGTACGCGCGCTATTAGATACAAACACGAGCTGTTGGTCCAGATAAGCAGCGGCGTAGTCATTACCGGGCCCGCAAATGGCCGCGGCTTGCCGTACGATAGGTTCGCGGCCAGTGGCACTTTTTTCCCGAAAACGGTCTTTCGACTTGCTTTTGCCCGACTGCTGAGCGAGAGCAGTCAGCGGAGCAATGGCAAAAGCGACAATGAAGGCGTATAAAATAAAGCGTATTACTTTGCTCATAGGTGGAAAACTGCGTGCTGTTGAAGCGTCCCCATAACGCTTGCCGATAGATAAAATTGCTTTTCACCTATAGCCCACTGGGCAAAAGGTGCCATGGTTTTTGCTGAAAATCAATTTTTTAAGAGGGG
>JBEQAD010000375.1:0-2584 GCA_041640515.1 Saprospiraceae bacterium
CATAGCGCCAAGGCCCTCGAGGAAAGAGATGCAAAACAGGTCGCTGTCGTTTAGCGCCTCGGGCACATCGCCCACACAACGCACGGCAAAGGATGCCAACACACCACCGGCTAAAGCGCCTAACAACTGGGCACCGATGCGGTAGAGCAAGAAGGCGGGAGGCCCTTTGTGCTCTCGAATGAGAAAATCCACCAATGCCAGTGCTGGATTGAACCCCAACGCCGAGGGCAACACCAGCAACAGCGTTGCCGTCGCTGCTCCGTAGGCCAGCGGAAAGGCGACTTCGGTAGCGTACTGCTTCAGCAGAACCGTAAGCAGGCTTAGGATAAGGACACCTATGCCCTCGTGGGCGTATTCTTTCATCAGAGGCTGTTACTTTTGCTGCTCATCAAATAACCCTCAAAAGTAGAAACACAAGCCCTGCATGCACTACATCACTTCTTTTTTACTCGTTTTACTGATGACTTCGCTTTCTTTTGCCCAAACCCAAAAACAACTGCTCACGCCCGAATTGCTCTGGAAAGTCGGACGCGTTACCCTCGAAGCCGTCTCGCCCAATGGCCAGTACGCTGTTTACGGGGTGCAGCGCTTCGACCTGGAAAAAAACCAAAGTACGCGCACATTACACCTCGTGGATTTGAAAACACAGGCGGTGCGCCAGCTGACCGATGCCTCGGAAGGCAGCGCCTCTGAGGCAGCATTCACTCCCTCTGGAGAGCGCGTGGGCTTCTTGCGCAACCAGAAGCTGTGGGAAGTGAGCATTCACGGCGGGAAGGCAGTCCAAGTGACGGATTTCAACATCGAAGGTTTTGCTTACTCACCCGACGGCAAGCGCCTGCTGTTTACTCAGCGCGTCAAGTTCGACCCGGCGCCCACCGACCGTTATCCTGACCTACCTAAGGCTACCGGCCGCATCTACGACAGTCTATTCTATCGGCACTGGAAAGACTGGTACGACTACCAGCACTCCAACATCTTCTATGTGCATTATCGCGATGGCAGGGTGTTCGGTAGCCCCGTCAACATCATGAACGAGCCCTACGACAGCCCACTGCGGCCCTTGGGCGGCATGGAGCAAATCACCTGGAGCCCCGACGGGCGGTTTATCGTGTATACTTGCCGTAAGCTCAAAGGGACAGCAGAAAGTGTGAGCACCAACTCTGACCTATACCTGTATGAACTGGCCTCAGGTCGGACGCTCAACATTACCGAAGGCATGATGGGCTACGACGAAGACCCCATCTTCTCTCCCGACGGCCGCTATCTCGCCTGGACGAGCATGGAAACTGCTGGCTATGAGGCCGATCGCCCCCGCCTCATGGTGCTGGACACGCGCACCAACGACCGCTGGGAACTCACCGAAGGCTGGAAGTACGAGGCTAAAAGTCCTCAGTGGGCTGCCGATAGCAAATCCCTTTTCTTTCTCAGTTCCACCGACTTCACCTACCAAATTTACCAAGTTACCTTAGAGCCGCGCCATATCCGCCGCATTACGCAAGGCCTGCATGACTATACCAAGATACTCGTGGCCGGCAACCAGCTGGTAGCCACACGTGTGTCCATGACGCAACCGCCCGAAGTGTATCTGGTGGATGCCGCCAGTGGCCAGGCGCGCGCCCTCAGCCAGGCTACTGCCGAAGTGTGGAACAACATTTTGCCGGCTCGAGTGGAGCGCCGCACGGTGAAAACTACCGATGGCAAAGACATGAACGTGTGGCTAGTGCTGCCACCTGATTTCGATGCGCGCAAAAAGTATCCTGCCCTGCTTTATTGCCAAGGCGGCCCTCAATCGGCCCTGAGCCAGATTTTTTCTTTCCGATGGAACTTTCATCTCATGGCTTCGCAGGGCTACGTCGTGGTGGCACCATGTCGGCGCGGTATGCCTGGTGGGCCTGAAGGCCAGGATTGGAACGCCGCCATTAGCCGCGACTGGGGCGGCCAGGCGATGCGCGATCTACTCTCTGCGGCTGATGCTGCTGCTCGCGAGCCCTTCATTGACGCTGACCGCATGGGGGCTGTTGGTGCTAGTTTTGGCGGCTATTCTGTGTTCTGGCTGGCTGGCAACCACCAAAAGCGCTTTAAAGCCTTCATCGCGCATTGCGGTATGTTTAATACCATCAGCTGGTATGGCACCACGGAGGAGCTCTTCTTCGCTAACTACGACTTGGGCGGCCCTTACTGGGAAAACCCCAATGACCCTGCCTGGACTACCTTTAGTCCGCACACTTACGCGCAGAACTGGGATACCCCCATTCTTATCTTTCACAACGAGCTGGACTTTCGCGTACCCCTTTCTGAAGGTTTACAGGCCTTCCAGGCGGCTCAACTGCGCGGGGTACCCTCGCGCCTGGTTGTCTTTCCCGACGAAGGCCACTGGATGACGAAGGCCCAAAATAGTATTATGTGGCAGCGCGAATTCTTCGCCTGGCTCGACCGCTACCTGAAGCCTCACAGCGGTAGAAATTAACCCTACACCAACTCGCTCACCTCGTCTGAAGCCAACGAGTGCTAAACAGCACTTGCCCTCGC
This sequence comes from Saprospiraceae bacterium, assembly GCA_041640515.1. GTDB lineage: Bacteria > Bacteroidota > Bacteroidia > Chitinophagales > Saprospiraceae > M3007. The sequence goes on from JBEQAD010000375.1 coordinate 2,530, forward strand.
CCAAAGGCCGCGTTAAGCGTCCTGAGAGGCGCGTTATTTTCGCTTTCTTCTCTTG
>JBEQAD010000376.1:0-2561 GCA_041640515.1 Saprospiraceae bacterium
CAATTCCTCGAAAGCGGCCCCATCGAACCGAAAGCCATAGCCAACAGGCAGCGGCGTAGGGCGAAACAAGGCTTTCCGCTGTAGGTATTCAGTAAAAGGTTCGAGCAAAGACAGCATAGGTTATGCAGCGCCAGTTAGTCCTGGAGTTTGGGGTTTTCGGCGTGGCGCTGGGCGTCGCGCAGGGTTTTCTTTTCCAAGTTTTTCTGCAAAGCAACAGACAAATCCACGCCAGTTTGGTTGGCTAAGCAAAGCAGTACGAAAAGCACATCGGCCATTTCGTCGGCTAAATCTTGGCGCGCCGTGGCGGCCTGCTCAGGCGTTTTGAACGACTGTTCGCCGTAGAGGCGGGCCATCAAACGGGCTACTTCGCCCACCTCTTCCATCAGGAGGGCCGTATTGGTGAGTTCGGAAAAGTACCGCACGCCAACGGTGCGTATCCATTCGTCGGTGAGTTGCTGGGCTTGGGCGATGGTCATAGCGGGCAAATTTTGGTATTATTCTTGACTTGTGGGACACCGTGTTTCTTTTAACCCGCTCACCTTGCTGATAATCAGGAGGTATGTTTAATCGCTTTACTTTTGCCCGAAACCGAGGCACCCTCATGTATGCGCTCCGCTTTTTGTGCCTATTGCCCATAGTGTTCCACTTTGGAAGTGTAGCAGTATATGGCCAGACGGGCAGTCAGGCCTTCCCCCCTTTGGTGGTGCAGTTTTCCCGCGCCGGCGGTTTCTACAGCGAGCCCTTGGAAGTGCAGCTGTCCGCTCCGGAGGGGGCTGTGATTTACTATACCACCGATGGCTCGTACCCCACGGTGCGCTCGCCCCGCTACACACGCCCCTTGGTGCTTCAACGCACAACCGTCGTGCGTGCTGTAGCGCGACGCGGCCAGGTGGTCGGTCGCGCCACAGCGCAGACCTACTTCATCGGCGAGCCGCCAACGCAATTACCAATAGTTTCGGTAGCCATCAATCCTGGTATTCTTTTCGACCCACAAAGCGGCATCTTTCAAGAAGGCTCCCTGGCGGACACCAGCAGCGAACATCGACCAGGGGCTAACTTTTGGACTCGCCGCGAGTTTGCCTGCCATGTAGAAATTTACGAAAATGACGGTACTTGCGTGCACAACAGCGGAGCTGGCTTCCGCCTCTTTGGTGGCTACAGCCGGATCTTTCCGCAAAAAAGTATTGTTCTCGTAGCGCGCGATCGCTACGGCAAGAAGTACTTCCGCCACCGCATCTTCGGCCCCAACCAGCCCAAGAAGTTCAAGTACTTAGTATTGCGCAACGGCGGCAGCGACTTTGCCGGCGCCCACTTTCGAGATGAGCTCATGAATCGCCTTACCGATGGCTGGGGGTTGGAGAAACAGGCCTTTCGGCCCGCTCTGCTCTACCTCAATGGGCAATATTGGGGGCTTTATCATATCCGGGAGAAGGTCAATAGTCGCTTTCTGGAAGACCACGCCGATGTGGACCGCGACTCGATTGACCTCATGGAACACCAGCGCCAGGTGCGCTGCGGCAGCGGAGCGCATTACTTCCGCATGCTCGACTACATCCGAACCCACGACTTGGCAGACGCTGCCCACTATGAATGGGTGCGCACGCAGATGGATGTGGAAAACTTCATGGATTATCAAATCGCTCAAATCTATTGCTTCAACACCGACGCCGGCGGCAACATCCGTTATTGGCGTCCGCATCGCCCGGGCGGGCGCTGGCGATGGATTCTTTTCGATACTGATTGGGGTTTCGGCTTGCATAATCCTAACGCTTGGCAAGAGGATGCCATCGCCTTCTTTACCGAGCCCAACGGCCCGCGTTGGCCCAACCCGCCTTGGAGCACCTTCTTGCTGCGCCACCTGCTGCGCCAACGCGACTTTCGCCACCAGTTCGTCCGCCGCTTCTGCGATCGCCTGAACACCTCGCTGAGCACTGAAAACGTCCTGCGCGAGGTGGACTGGTTTGAAACCACGCTGGGGCCGGAAATGCCCCGACATTTACAGCGCTGGCGACGTTCGCTAGCCAACTGGAGCCATCATGTGGCCATCATTCGCCAGTTTGCCGAAAAGCGCCCGGCCGTCCTTTACGAGCACCTGGCGCGGCATTTCCAAATGGGCGCTCTGGCGCGTATAGAACTGCATGTGGGCGTTGGTGGCTCTGTAGTGATCAATAATACCATCACTGCAGAGCCGGGGGTGTTCCACGGCACCTACTTCGAGCGCCTTTCCATAGCCTTGCAGGCGGTGCCAGCTGTGGGGTATCGTTTTGTTGGCTGGGAAGGTATAGACCGCCAAGGGCGCGTCGTAGAAACTTATTTGCCAGCCAACGGCACCTTAGTCGTTCATGCGCGGTTTGAGCCAGACCGCCACCCGCTGGACAATGTAGTGTTCTTCAACGAAATCGCTCCCGCGGGCAACAAAACAGGCGACTGGGTAGAACTCTACAATGCTGGCGAAAAGCCCGTGCGCCTCAAAGGCTGGGTATTCAGCGATGCGCACCGCCGCTGGACGTTTCCGGACGTGACCATAGCGCCGCGCGGCTATCTGGTGGTTTGTCAAGACT
>JBEQAD010000377.1:0-2551 GCA_041640515.1 Saprospiraceae bacterium
TTGCTGCGGGTCGAGACTCTTTTCCCTGATGAGGGCGCGCAGGAGACTGATGGTGTCGTCGGTGTCGTAAATAGAAAAGGTAGAGGGGTAGCCAATGTAAGCCGCCTCGGCGCGTAGGATACGCGCAAAGACAGCGTGGAAGGTACCCGCCCACACATAGCGAGCCTTAGAGCCGACTACGCGCTCGATGCGCTCGGTCATTTCGCGCGCCGCTTTGTTTGTGAAGGTTAGAGCAAGGATTTGCCGAGGTGCCACGCCTTGCTCAATCAAATAGGCAATGCGGTAAGTAAGCACGCGCGTCTTGCCAGAACCAGGCCCTGCAATGACCAGCACCGGTCCTTCCGTCGTCGTCACAGCGACGCGCTGTACCTCATTGAGTTCGTCTAAATAATGAGCCATAAGCTAAGCGGGGCGCTGAAAACAACCCGTTACTCCCACCGAAAGAAAACAGCGGCGCTAAGCCCCGGGCTTTTAGGCACATATTGGGCCCACAAAGCACCAGCACCGGAAACAACGAAGCCCCACTGGGGCGCAACCTGCCAGATGGCTTTCAAGCCAGGTGATATCCAGCCCTGATTGTTCTCATACAGCCCAGTCAGGGTGGATGTTGGATTGAGCGGGCGTGCATCGTTCTCGAAGGGAAGCACAGCGTCGACAAAGACGATGAGCCAGAAAGAGCCCACCGAAAGGCCACCTTCTGCGCCTAAACTGAGGTAGTGGTTATAGTTGTTGGTGCGCAGAGCTAAACCGCTGTAAGCCAACCAATACCCTTTGCCAAATCCTTGTCCGGCACTAATAGAAGGCAGTATAGTGAAAGCATCGAAGCCCGTGCGCATGCCCGCCTGAGGTTGAGAGGCGCTGCTGGGTAAGTCGAGGCGTAGGCCAGCACCTAAGGCCAGAGGGCCACTAAGAAACTGATGGCGCACCGCCAGGGACACATTGCCTAAAGCAGCGAGATTGCCAGAGCTGGTGGGCTGGATAAACAGCGGCAACTCAGGCGTGCGAGCGCCGCGTTGGTGCATGCGAAAAGGCACCGATACCGCCGCCGTAGTGCGGCGGCTAAGTCCATACTCGCCATACAGCTGAAGGGTGCGTTCAGTCACGTAGCGCACCAGCGGAAGGTCTTCGCCCGCCTTGCCAAAAAGAGAGCTATAGGTCGGGATAGTGTGGTAGCCCAGTTGCACATACCCTCCGTGGGCTGGACGTGCCCAAGGGCTCTGACCCACGGCCAGCGTAGCCGTGAGGAACCCACCTAAGCCCATCAGTAAGCGCCGCATAGAATTTAAGGTTTAAACTCGCCCGTGATGGTTTGCTTCAATACGCGGATGAAGGTGCGCTCGTCAATGAGAAGGCGCACGACGTTGCCGTCAATTTTGGTTACCTTGCCAATGATGCCAGCACTGGTAACCACCTCCATACCTTCGCGCAAGTTATCTATAAATTTTTGTTGCTCGCGCTGACGTTTAACTTGGGGGCGAATAAGGAAGAACCAAAATACCACAATAATGAGCAATGGAAAAAGCAGCCCGATAAAAGGGTTACCATTGCTCGGTGACGAGGCTTGTAAAAGAATGCCTATTAACATATTTACAGAAATTTTCTGGTTTGCAGAAGGTGCGGAATGTCCTGAAAGACACCTGGGTTTGATGAGGAACTGTTTTGCGGGCCGAAAACAGCTCAAAAAGAGCGCGTCGCCTTTTCGTGTAAGGAAACAGGCGACGCACAAAGGTATATTTTCGATCGAGCTATTTCAATTCAAAAGCCGAATCAGGGATGCCTGCATTTACTTTGACGGCTTTCACGATGCCCTTCATAGGAATGGGAAATGCTCCGGATAGCGTCATGGAGTGCGGAAACTGTACGCCTTGCACGGGCTTGTACTCGTCGAAGTCTGTTGTTATGGTGGTTGGTGAACCATCCATACCCTCTTCGGTGCGCACCTCGCGGATTTTTAAGCCGGTCTCTATATCGTAAAACTCGGTGTTTTTCTTTCCATTTGGCCGTTCGACAACGATGGCATATGCGTTTTTACCGTTAACACTTTCAATACCCTTCAAGATAAGCCGATAACCCATGGCCACGTAAGCGGCCTCTTTGCACAGGTAGGCTTGCTCCCTTAGAGTAGCTAGATCGTCACCTTGCAGCTCTTGGCTGCCGCCCATCATGCTTTCCTCTTTACCCTTGCCGTCATTGTAGATGCGGCTATTCATGACTTGCCCTTGCATGCTCATGTGCACAGCGAGTTTGTTGTTGTCTTTTTGTAGGATGGTCATTTCCAGCTTACCCATGCCGGAAAGGTCAAACTCTACAGTGGTTTCTACATCGCGCAGCGCAGCAATGGCCTGTTGGCCACCCAGTGCCTGGACGTATCTTTCAATGACCTTTTCGGCAGTCATGTCGGCCGCAGCAGACTGGTCTACCTGGCGCACGGGATTGCCGTAGGGGTCGAAAAAGTTAATTTTTCCATCGGCAGAAAAGCGCTTAAGGCGATCGGCTACTTCGTCTTTGTTGCCTACGACTAAGATATGAGCTCGGTCAGGACGCACATACT
>JBEQAD010000378.1:0-2509 GCA_041640515.1 Saprospiraceae bacterium
TACTCCTCAAAGCGGAAAGCGGCGGTATTCACGCCCTAATCACCCAAGACGACGGATTGCGCAATGGCGTATACACTTACAAAGGATGCCTGACCAATCAGTATCTTGGCGAGCGCTTCCAAATGAAGAGTACGGATATTGACCTGCTCATGACATCGGAGTACTAAACAGAGGGCTAAGAAAAAAACTGCTGCCCAGGAACAAAGAAGGTGGTTGTCCACAGCGCCTCTACCTTTGCCCCATGCTGAATGTTCGTTCGTACTTCCTCCTCTTGGGCCTGACCGCGCTGGTCGGAAAAGCTTGCACATCTGACAGGGCACCTGCTGCCGCTACGAAGACTTCACCCACTCCCCGAGGGGCGATTTTTCGGTTGAGCACAGCCAAGCCTCCAGCCGACCAGGACAAGCAGCGCAATTGGTGTCTGGCCGACTTTCCAGAAACAGAAGTCTTAGGCGCCGACACGGACAGCGTGCAGCGGCGCTTTTTCTATCTGCGTCCAGGTGTGACGTGGCTAACTGTGGGCGACGACTTAGGCCGTGCTAATCTTTTCCTGCGCCCCTTGCCCGATGGCAACGCAGAGGTATTCACCGGCGCCCATTTTCCCTATTGCCTGTCGCGGCCAGACTATCTGCAACAGGCTCCAGATATGCCGAACCGTCTGGTCTATGACAATCGCCAATACATCCGTTTTTCGCTAACCATCGAAGCCGCACAGGGGGCTCCGCGAATATTCATAACCTCCTCGCCAGAGGCGTTCTACGCTATAACGGCAGTGCGGTGTCCGGTGTGTGGTCCGTAGGCATAAGGCTGAACGTTTCTGCTCATAAGGTGTTATTGAGGCGGCCAACGCTTGCGGCGGTCAACTTCGTCAGAGAGGAAAATCACCTTGAGCCCCCCCTTCCTCCCGTACCTTTGTCCGTAAAAACAGACAGATAAAAAATATGAAACGCTCGCATTTGATTGCCATAGGGATTATCGCTGTAGCCATCGGTATCCTTATTTCGGCAGGGCAGGATGTAACCACCTATGCCAACTTTGCACAGGCCGCTCAAAAAGGAGAGCGGGTGAAGTTGGTGGGTCAGTTGGTCAAAGACCGCCCCATTGAGTACGACCCGATGAAAGACCCTAACTATTTAGCATTTTACTTGCGCGACGACGCTGGCGACGTGCGCCGCGTGGTGCTGCGCGCGGGTAAGCCCCAGGATTTCGAACGCTCAGAGCAAATCGTGCTGACAGGCCAGATGCAGGGCGAAGTGTTCGAGGCTTCAGATATGTTGCTCAAGTGCCCTTCGAAGTATAAGGACGAAGAAGTATACGTGCGTTCGGAAAAGCGGTAAAGTGCCATGCAATACATTGGAGAGCACTTGCTGCCGGGCCAGATAGGGCATCTGTGCGCAGTATTGTCTTTTGTAGCGGCGCTGTTGGCGGCTGTGTCGTATGCCTTGACAGTGCGCTACCGTTCACAGGTAGATGGGCTGGGCTGGCTCCGCCTAGGGCGCGGCGCCTTTGTCGTACATGGGCTGGCTACTATGGGGGTTATTGCCTCGCTGTTCTGGATATTGGTCAACAAATACTACGAGTACTACTACGCCTGGGCGAATGTATCGGACGACTTGCCATTTAAGTATACCTTTTCTGCATTCTGGAAAGAACAACAGGGCAGTTTCCTGCTGTGGAGTTTTTGGCATATTGTCTTAGGGCTGGTGCTGATGCTTCGGGCTGGCCGGTGGGAGGCGCCCGTATTGGCGGTTTTTTCAGTAGTGGAAGTCTTTATCGGCTCTATGATCCTGGGCCTGTATGTGGGAGAATATCGCTTAGGCGTTAGTGCTTTTGACTTGTTGCGCCAGACGATGGAAGCGCCCATTTTCGAACGGGCGGACTATTTGACCCAGATTAGCGGCAATGGGCTAAACCCGCTATTACAGAATTACTGGATGACCATACATCCTCCCACTCTTTTTCTGGGTTTTGCCTCTACGCTGGTGCCGTTTGCCTTCGCGGTGGCAGGGCTTTGGACAGGAGAGCATCGAGATTGGCTCAAGCCGGCGCAGCCGTGGGCGCTGTTCTCGGCCGGAGTCCTAGGGCTGGGCATTCTCATGGGAGGAGCCTGGGCCTATGAGGCGCTCTCTTTTGGCGGCTACTGGGCATGGGACCCGGTGGAAAATACCTCGCTGGTGCCTTGGATTACCTTGGTAGCAGGGGTGCACACCCACCTTATTGCTCGCAACACGGGCCATTCCATCCGCAGCACGTATGCTTTTTACTTGATGACCTTTGTGCTGGTGCTGTATTCCACTTATCTAACGCGCAGTGGCATCTTGGGCGATTCGTCGGCTCACGCCTTCACTGAAATGGGGCTGGGCGCCCAGTTGATAGCCTTTATCGTTTTTTTTGCTGTCTTGTCGGTGGTGCTTCTGGCCGTGAGAGGCAAGGCCATTCCAACCGTAGAGAAGGAGGAGGAGCTGGCTTCGCGCGAGTTTTGGATGTTCGTGGGCTCGCTGGTGCTGCT
>JBEQAD010000379.1:0-2533 GCA_041640515.1 Saprospiraceae bacterium
CGGATTCAGAATGTCTTTCTCGAGCCCTGCGGACTGGGCAGGGCAGAGGGAGAGATGGTGCTGTATCGAGACACAGAAACAGGAGGGCGAAGGAGTGCTTTGTACCGAGAGTTGGTCAGTCGCTCTTTCAAGGGGTACACCGATAGAGTTCCAATAAAAACTCTTGATGGCCTCATCTGTACCTATGGGGAACCGAATTTTGTTAAGATAGATGCTGAAGGTGCCGAGGTAGAAATCCTTCAGGGTTTAAATACGCCTCTTTTTCGCAGTGTGTTCCTCGTAGAAGTGCGGGCAGAGACTAAAGCAGCCGTTTTTCAATACTTTAAAGACCGCGGCTATGCCTGCTATTGCGTAGAGATAGGAACTAAGCCTATGGTGCGGCAGGAAGATGTACCGGCGTTTGCTCATTTGCTTTTTGTGAAAACAACATAAAAATTACCTCCTCAAAAAGCGAAAAGGTGTTGCCTTTTTAGTATTCTTTCGGTTAGCCATTGTCAAAAGCGGCTCATTCGCATCAGCCACCACAACCAATGCAAAGGCGGATTAAAAATTGGAGGCCATCTATGCACGATGTTGACAAAGGCTCTCCCTTTGAAGCTTGACCCAACAGGAGCGATAGGGCAGCTATCTTTGCCCGCTGAAAGCCGTTGGCTGTGCAAAAAATATTTTTTGCTTCCGATTTTCATCTCGGTATAGATGGGCATCTGCCTGCCCGGGAGCGCGAGCGTCAGGTGGTGCGCTGGTTAGACACCATAGCACCTCAAGCGCAGGCTATCTACTTGGTGGGCGATCTGTTTGAATTTTGGTTTGAGTACAGCACGGTAGTGCCTAAAGGATTCTCGCGGTTTTTGGGTAAACTGGCTGAGTTGCGCGATGGCGGCCTGCCCATCTACGCCTTCACGGGCAATCACGACTTGTGGATGTTTGACTACTTCGAGCAGGAACTGGGTCTTCCTGTGTGCCGCCAACCCTTGCAAATAACGCTGGGCCACAAACGCTTTTTTATTGCACACGGCGACGGCCTAGGCCCTAATGACCGCGGCTACAAGGTCATGAAAAAGATTTTTCAAAATCCGATAAGTCAGTGGTTATTTCGCTGGTTACACCCTGATGTGGGTACCAGGCTAGCTCATTACTCCTCTGAGAATAGCCGTTTGGCCATGCCTGCCGAAGAAAAACACTGGCTAGGCGAAGAGCGCGAGTGGCTCGTACAGTATGCTAACCGAAAAATTGACCAGGGCATTGAGCCGGATTTCTTCGTCTTTGGGCATCGCCACTTGCCCATTGACTGGCTGCTTAGCAACGGCAAAAGCCGCTACATCAACCTTGGCGAGTGGATATATGCCTGCTCCTACGCTGAATTCGACGGAGAGCAGTTATCGCTAAAATTTTTTGAACGTACCGGTAACGTCTTTAAAAACTGGTTTTGAGGGATTTATCATATCCTCAGCCTTGGTCTAATTGATTTGTTCGTTCAACTTTTTTAGAGCTATAGTGATATATTAAATCAACAAAACGTCGGGCGGAGTGTTCGTTTATCATCTTTTCACCTTTATAATTTCCTCTCTGGCTCATGTCCGACTTTGTGCCTGATTACTCTGCAGCGGCTTTCGAAGATGCTGGCAATCTTCACCTTTCCGATGCTTCCGAAACACCTATGCGCGCTGGCGCCTTCGATTTGAATGATGAGGAAAAAATGGAGCGCATCTCAGCGCATTTTTCTGAAATCATGCAAATTCTCGGCCTCGATTTGAGCGACGACAGCCTGCGCGGCACGCCGCGACGTGTGGCTAAAATGTACGTGCAGGAAATCTTTCGGGGGCTTAATCCGGCCAACAAGCCCAAAATTACCACGTTCGAAAACAAGTATCGCTACCGCCGTTTGCTCATCGAGCGAAACATCCCGGTGCAAAGCACGTGCGAACATCACTTCCAGCCCATCTTTGGCGTAGCTCACGTAGCCTATATCCCAAATGGACGTGTGATTGGCTTGTCCAAGCTCAACCGCATTGTGGACTATTATGCGCGTCGGCCGCAAGTGCAAGAACGCCTAACCGTGCAAATAGCCGAAGAGCTGCGCCGCGTGTTGCACACAGAGGATGTTGCTGTCTATGTGGATGCTCGCCACATGTGCGTGCAGGCGCGCGGTGTAGAGCATCATGGCGCTAGTACCGTCACCGCAGAGTACTCTGGAAAATTTCTGAACGAAGAGACCAAGCGGGAGTTCCTGATGGCTATACATTCCCGAATGCCGGATTGACGGGACCAAGGGCATCACGCGTTGCGCGCTGCTGCGCGTCGCAGGCGGTCGTTGATGGCCCGCCCCAGTCCCACTTCCGGGCACAGTTCCGCCCAGATGACGTCCACTTCGGGGGTGCTGTCCAAGGTGTGTAAAGCGGCGAAGAGGTTCTGAGCGGCTTCGCGCAGGTCGCCCTGCTCGGACAGGATAAGACAGCGCGTGTGGGGCGGCAGTTTCCTGCGGGTGCGGAAGAGCAGTAATCCTACGGACTGACCAGACGGCTGTGGCCATTAT
>JBEQAD010000380.1:0-2503 GCA_041640515.1 Saprospiraceae bacterium
AAATTGGAATTTTGCGACGCTGAGCCGACTGACGCTAAGCCCTTTCTATCCGGAACTGAAAAATATTTTGTGGAAATCAGCCAGCCCATAGACTACCAGGCCGAACGAGCCAAAGTGGAACAGGAACTGGAGTACCAGCGCGGCTTCCTGAAATCTATCGAGGCCAAACTGGCCAACGAGCGCTTTGTGAGCGCCGCTCCACCCGCCGTGGTAGAAAATGAGCGCAAAAAGCGCGCCGACGCTTTAGCCCGTATCCAAATCCTGGAAGAAACGCTGGCTAAGCTACCCGCATAGCCATGGAAGACGACTCATCTGCACGTGAACTCCCTGCCCGTCGCCCCAGACAGTTAGTGCGTATTGCCCTGACGTGTCTAATGGCAAGTATCCTATGGGCGATGAGCCTGCCTCCTGAGCCATCGCTCCCATGCGGCGGTATACACTTTTGCGCTCGCGCTCAGCACTTAAGCTTGATGCACCCCTTGGGGCGCGACCCGCAGGCCCCCACTTACCTGCGCTCACCCTGGGCGAGATTAGATACGCTGAGCAACTGGTATAGCCCCTCGCGCCGATACGTCGAGATTATTCGGCAAGATCACCCCACAAAGCCGCATTACGGCTTAGCAATAGGTTTTGAATTTCGCGAAGACGCCGACACTTTTCCTTATGCGCCAGCATACGCCCGCATGCATTTTAAGGACTTTACTTGGGGCGGTCTGGAGTTCAGCCTCGCTGACTCTTTTAACTACACAGGCGTCAACAACGAGGTCAGCAACGACTTGACTCTTCGCATCACAGCATTCCATAACGATACCATCAAGGGTTATTTTTCAGCAGTACTCCTGAGCGGAGCGGGACCTATGCTGCACTTAGACAGCGGCACTTTTTGTGTTATGCTGCGTCGATTGCCATATTGAGTTTTACGGCAAAACCCTAACAACCGATTATATTTGACTAAAACAAAAGATGCCCGAAGGGCTAGAAATATGATTTCAGACTTGTTACTCACCGCTTTCTTGGTGTTTCTAAATGGTTTCTTTGTAGCCGCCGAGTTCGCCATCGTCAAGGTGCGCGCTTCTCAAATTCAAATGCGCGCAGCCAGCAGCGCCGTGGCTCGCATAGCGGAAAGCGTTATCAGCCATTTGGACAGTTACCTGGCTGCTACCCAACTGGGCATCACGCTAGCCAGTTTAGGCTTGGGCTGGATAGGGGAGCCTGTTGTAGGGGCCATCATCCTGAACATGATGCGCTGGCTGGGACTTGAACCCGACCCAGTGTTGGCTCATCGCATCGCCCTACCTCTTGCTTTTTCCACTATCACGGTGCTGCACATCGTCTTTGGCGAACTGGCTCCTAAATCTATGGCCATCCGTTATCCTACGCGCACCACGCTCTGGGTAGCTGTGCCACTGCAATTGTTCTACTACTTATTTCGCCCTTTTATTTGGCTGCTCAACGGATTGGCTAACTTCATCCTTCGCGCCATGGGCATCCGGCTGGTGGCCCACTCAGAAATTCACTCAGAGGAAGAGCTCAAGTTGATTATCTCGGAGAGTGCTGAGGGCGGCGCCATACAGCCTTCGGAGCGCGATCTCATTCAGAACGTTTTCGCGTTCGACGAGCGCTTGGTCAAGCACATCATGACTCCGCGTACTCAAGTGGTAGGCATTCGGATGAATACACCCATCTCTGAGGCATTGACCATCGCTCTGCGCGAAGGCTATTCGCGTTATCCGGTGTATGAGGATACCCTGGACCAGATCGTTGGCTTCGTACACACGAAGGACTTGCTGTTAGTGCAAGTGGAACAATCGAACAAAACCCTGCGCGACTTAATGCGGCCAGTGTTGTATACCCACCCTAATAAAAAGATTATCCAACTTCTGCGTCAGTTTCAACGCGAACGACTGCAACTGGCTGTAGTGACTAATGAGTTTGGCGGTACGGCTGGCATCGTTACTATGGAAGACATTCTGGAGGAACTGGTGGGTGAAATTCAGGATGAGTATGACCAGGAACAGCCGCCCGTTGTCAGCATAGGAGAAAACTGCTGGCGCGTTCTGGCGCAGACGAACTTGGAGCGCATCAACGAACAGCTGCCTCAACCCTTCCCCCTCGACGACGACTACGATACGCTGGCCGGGCTGCTACTGAAGGTGCTCGATGGGATCCCGCAGGTTGGCAGTATCATTCCAGTAGGTGATTACGAAGTCACTGTGCTGAAGATGTACAAAACCAGCCCAGAGGTAGTGGAGGTGCGGCAAAAGGGAGCGGCGCTAGTAAGCAGCTAAAAATGCCGCCCCCGACCTATTGTCGGCGCGGGGGCGTCTTGGGCTCGGCACCGCTGGTGGGTCGCTCGCCTGGACGGCGCGAAGGAGCTGGCGAAGGCGCACCGGGGGAGTCAGGACTGGGCGATGGTGCAGTGGATTTGTCATCGTCCCCAGCATCCGGGTGCGGCCTTCCGCCCGGATGGTGTCCGCGGTGTTTGTGTTTCTTGTGCTCCTTT